>NZ_JBIDCA010000010.1:386289-434711 GCF_043204345.1 Streptomyces sp. NPDC047917 | reverse complement strand
CCGGAACAGCATCCACAACTCATCCGGCACCAGCCGCTCAACCAGATTCGCCATGCACAACTCAACGAACGATCAAGCCATAAGAAACGGCTTCTTAAACGGCAAGCTCAGGCCGTGCGCAGGCAGAAGGGATGTCCGGCGGGGCTGGCGTAGACGCGGCTGCCGGTCCGGGTTTCGGGAGTCGCCTCCTCCACGGGCCGCAATCGGGTGGCACCGGCGTCGGTGGCGGTGCGGTCGGCGGTCGCGAGGTCCTCGACGCCGAAGTCGAGGTGCATCTGCTGGGAGGTGCCGTCGGGCCAGTTCGGGGTGAGGTGTCCGGGGGAGGACTGAACGACTACCACAGGCAAACCGGGGGCCTGGATGAAGTGGTGGGTCGGCGTGCGGGTGATCGAACCGCCGAGCAGTCGGTGCCAGAAGGGGCCCTCCGTCTCGATGTCGGCGGCGTCGATGATCACGGAAGTCAGGGTGATGGGCATGGTGGTGGTCCTGTTCTTCGTGCCGGTTGATGCTCAGACGGTCGGGAGGATGCCGCCGTCGACGCGGAACTGTGCTCCGGTGAGCCACTTCGCGCGGCTGGAGGCAAGGAAGGCGATCATCTCGGCGATGTCCTCGGGGTCCCCGGGACGCCCCATGGGGACTTTCAGGTGGTCCACGATCTGCCGCGTGACCTCGTCCGTGGATACGCCTTGCTTCTCGGCCATGTGCCGGAGGTGGGCGGCGGCGCCGTCGGTGACGACGAAGCCGGGCAGGACGCAGAGCACACGCACCCCGTGTTCACCGACCTCGGTGGCCAGTTCGCGGCTGTAGGTGTTGAGCGCGGCCTTGGCGGCGGCATAGGAGGCTTCGTTGCGCTGGGGCAGTCGGCTGGCGATCGAGGAGACGTGCACGACGACGCCGGATCCCTGCTCGACCATTCTCGGCACCAGGGCCCGGTCCAGGCGCACAGCGCTCAGAAGGTTCATGTCCAGGTCGGCCTGCCAGGACGCGTCCGAACGGCCCAGGGTCGGCGCCGGGGCGCTCGCCGCGCCGGCGTTGTTCACGAGCACGTCCACGCCGCCCACATGGTCGATGATGCGGCGGCCGAGTTCGGCCACACCCTCCTGCGTCGAGAGGTCCGCCGGCAGGAATGTGGCGCCGCTGTCCTTCTCCGGCCGGCTGCGGGAGGCCGTCAGCACGGTCGCGCCCGCATCGACGAACCGACGCACGGTGGCCGCGCCCAGGCCCCGGCTCCCGCCGGTGACCAGGACTCGCAGGCCGTCCAGACCCTCACCGATGATCGGCATGGGAAGTCCCTTCCGTAAGGTGAACCTGACTCCGGAAACGATACACGCAACCGGAACCGGACTCACCTTATGGAGGATTCCTTGTCGGCATCACGCCCATCACGCCCACTGCGCGCCGACGCGCGCCGCAATCGCGAGGCGCTGCTGTCTGCGGCCCGTGACGCGTTTCTTGCCGGGGACACCGAGGCGCACGTGGAGGAGATCGCCCGCAGCGCCGGGGTCGCCGTCGGAACGCTCTACCGCCACTTCGAAACCCGCGAGGCGCTGATCGAAGAGGTCTACCGCAAAGAGGTAGACGACCTGTGCGCGTCGCCGGAGCACCTGCTGGACCACCACAGCCCCGAGGAGGCCCTGGGTCGCTTCCTGCTCCTGCTCGTGGACCACGCCGCCGTGGGCAAGGGGATGTCCGTCGCGCTGGAGAGCATCATGGCGACCGACTCGCCGGTCTTCGAGGACGCCCGTACCCGCATGGGCGATGCGCTGACGCGGCTGCTCGACGCCGGCGCCGCGGCCGGCACCGTCCGCGGTGACGTTACCGGCCCCACCCTGTTGCGGGCTCTGGGCGGCATCTGCGCCATGCGCGTGAGTGAGGGATGGATCGACGAAGCCCGCCAGATCACCGGCCTCCTCCTCGACGGCCTGCGCCATGGTGTCCCCCGCGCGCCCTGAGCCGAAGAATGCGTGGCGTGTTACCCCCGCTCGTCGTCCTTGTCCAAGTCGGGGCGCCCGCATCGCGCAGCGGGCGCAGGGCGTCGGTTGCCGGGGCCGAGGCGGTGAAACCGTAGCGGCCGAGGAGGTTCAGGTTGCGGTGCCTGAGCGGGGAGATCCGGGCGATGACCTCCTCCCGGATCTCACGGCCCTCGGCGCGGAGCGCCTGGACGGTGACGTCGACGTCCTTCGTGGTCCGGAGCACGACGGCGTTGAGGACTGGTCCGAGCGATTCCGGCCGGCGCTGCTCGAATGGCGACTCGCCGTGACCACCTGCGGGAAGCCACACGCGAAGATGTCCTCGCCCGGCTCGCGACCGTGCACGGAGGGGCTCCGTCAGGCGCTTTCCCGGATGACGAGGGTGGGATGCAACGGGGGCGTGGCCGGTGGTCTGTCGCCGTGGATGCCGCACACGATGACGCGGGCCAGGTGGGCGACGAGCACGTCCTGGTTGTGATCGATGGTCGTCAGTGGCGGGTCGGTGAACAGACTGATCGGGATGTTGTCGGCACCGATCACGGCGAGGTCCTCCGGCGCCGAGATGCCGAGGCGGCGCATGGCGCTCAGGAGGGCGAAGGCGTAGTCGTCGCTGTAGACGCACACGGCGGTCACACGATCGTCGGCAGTGACGTCCCACCAGCGCCGGAGCGCGGCCGCGACGCTTTTCGGCGTGAGGTCGGTGCTCTCGACGTGGGGCCGGTCCAGACCGAGGTCGAGACACGCCGCCTCGGCCCCCTCGATCCGCAACCGGCGGAAGAGCCGGTCGTGTTCGGCTCTGGGTGCGAGGAACCCGATTCTCCGGTGCCCTCGTGCGGCCAGATGCTCAACTTGGAGCGCGCCCACGAGGCTGCCGCGCGCGAGCAGCGGGTTGTCGGTGTGCTCCTCGTCCCACAGGAGCCCCTGGGCGACGAAGATGCCGGTGCTCTCCATCGATGACCGCTCGTCCCTGCCCACGTCGTCCAAGAGCAGGACAGCCGCGGGCATGATCGCCTGCCACAGCTCGCCGACGGGCATCCCCTGTTTCAGCCGGCGGATGACCGGCTGGAGGTTCAGCTGTTCGAGCTGCTCAGTGAGGCCGTCCACAAATCCCGACATGGCGTACCCCAAAGGCCAGTCGGGGAGCACGATCAGTACGATGTCCGACCGCCCGAGACGCAGTGCGCGGGCGGCTGCGGAGGGGGTGTAGTTCAGCTCGCGGGCGGCCTCGAGGACGCGGCGCCGGGTCTCCTCCGGGATCCGTGTCAGTGATTTGTTGTTCAGCACGTAGCTGACGGTGGCCTGCGACACCTGGGCCGCCTCCGCCACCTGCCTTGCCGTGACCCGAGCAGTTCCCATTGAGCGCCTTGTCATCGGATGCGGTTCTCGCGCCAATCGTACCGAGCGGAGTTGTCGGCACGAAGGGCGGCTTGTACTGTGCTTATACGTTTCAGCGCTGATACGTATAAGCGCGGCCACGTGTCAGTGTCTGCTTCCGAGGACGAGAGAGCCATGAATCACCTCAATGAAGGCCCGCCGCAACTCGTTGTCCCGCCCGCCAAGAGTCCGCACCCCCTGAGCGGCCGGAGCACGACCCACGACGCACAGCGTCCCGGCGCGTCGCCGACGGTGAGCGCGGGGTTCGTCCTCATCTACGCCTTGGCATCGTTCGGCGCACTCCTGGTACTGCTCACGCCGTCTCTGGAGAGTCTCGCGCTACGGATCAACGCCTCCGTGCCGGCCGACGAGGCCCCGGGTGCGCTCGGAACCGTTCTGGCCCTCGGCCTCATCCTTCAAGTGCTGGCGCTCCCCGTCATCGGGCGCCTCAGCGATCGCACCCGTTCGAGGTTCGGTCGGCGTCGCCCCTGGATCGTTCTCGGGTCGATCGGCCTCCTGGCCGGAGCCCTTGTCATGGCGCTGGTGCCGAGCATCGTCGGCCTGACGATCGGCTACGCCGTCGTGTCGGTGTCGGGCAGCTCCTGCGTCGCGGCCCTGCTGGCCGTGATGTCAGACCGGGTGCCGGTCCGGCAACGCGGTCTGGTGTCGGCGTTCCTGGGCCTCGGAACCGTCGGGGCCCTGGTGGTCGGCTCCGTGATCGTGGCTCTCCTCCCGAGCAATTCGGGCGGCATGTTCGTCGTGCCGGCCGTCGTCGGCGCCATCCTCCTCGCGCTCTTCGCGGCATTGATGAACGACCGGCCTTCGTCGAACGACGCCCCGTTCCCGAAACTGACCACCGCCATGGTGGTCTCCACCTTCTGGGTGAGCCCCCGCCGCCACCCCGATTTCGGCTGGGCCTACCTCAGCCGCTTCCTGCTCCAGCTGGCCTACGCGTTCCTGACGACCTACCAGGCGTTCTACCTGATCAGTCACCTGGGGACAGCAGCTGACGACGTGCCGGGAAAGGTGCTGACGGGAACCCTTCTCCTGGGAGCCGCCACGATCGTCTCCAGCGTCGTGGCAGGGCGACTCTCCGACAAGCTGGCACGGCGGAAGGTCTTCGTGATCACTGCGGCGTTCATCACTGCGGGTGCCCTCCTCCTCATCGCGGGCGCGAACGACCTGCCCCTGTTCTACATCGGGCTGGTTCTCGGCGGCATCGGCTACGGCGGCTACACCGCCGTGGACCTGGCGCTGGCGACAGACGTTCTTCCGAACCCCGACGACGCCGCGAACGATCTCGCCATCTTCAATACGGCGTCGACCCTGCCCCAGGCGCTCGCTCCGGCCATCGCGCCAGGCATTCTCGCGATTACCGCACAGTCGTACTCCGTTCTCTACACCGTCGCCGCTGCCGTCGCCGTCACCGGCGGCTTCGTCATCTTCCGCGTGCGAGCGGTGCGATGAGCGCGGGCCCGACGCCGCAGTCGGCCACCGAGCCCCTCTTCCGGCCTCCGAGCGGTCCGGTGATCGGATGGCGCGACGGCGCCGTCGTCCGCGCCACGGGTATCCCGTACGCCACTGCGGCGCGTTTCGAGGCACCCCGCCCTCTCGACGACCGCGCCGAACCGTTCAGTGCACGGGGCTGGTCGCCGATGTGCCCCCAGCCCGCGGATCCCATCGCCGACACAATGTTCGGAGCCGATCCGCGCGCTCTGCCCACCGATGAACACTGCCAGCATCTGTCGATCACGATGCCGGCCCGGTCGAGTCCGGATCTGCTTCCGGTCATGGTCTGGATCCACGGGGGCGGCTATGTCACGGGAGCCGGTGACCTCGCGGTGATGGACCCGGCGTCCTTGGTCGCCGAGCAGGATGTCGTCGTTGTCACGGTCACCTACCGCCTGGGGCTTCTCGGATTCATCCAGTCGGAGAGCGGCCCGAGGGCGAACCTCGGTCTGCTCGACCAGAGGGAGGCGTTCCGCTGGATCCGGCGGAACATCTCCGCGTTCGGAGGTGATCCGCACAACGTCACCGCGTTCGGGCAGTCGGCCGGAGCCGCTGCCCTGGTCGAACTCATGGCGACGGAGAACGCAGCCTCCCTGTTCACACGAGCCATCATCCAGAGCGCGCCTCTCGGCATCATGCGTGGCCGCGTGAAGCTCAACCGTGCCCTCTCCCGGCGCGCGAACACGATCCGGGCCACGGCACCGCTCTCGGCGATTGCTGACGTGCAGGCCGACGTCATCCGCGCGGGCGTGCCGTTCGGCCTCAAGGGCGGGATGCCCATCGCTCCGCAGTACGGATACCCGCCCCTCCCGGCGGAGCGCGATGTCGACGCCGCATGGAGGAACACGGCTCCCCGCATCGACGTGCTCATCGGCAGCACCTCCGAAGAAGCGCGACTGTTCCTCCCGGCTCTCCCCGGACTGGCCCGCTGGTTCCGGATGCCTCTCGTCGGCCGCGTCCTCGAACGCGGCGTCGTGGCCTTCTGCACCTGGGCGGTGTATTCACGGGGGGCTCGCAGGTTCGCCCGACGTCACCGCCGGGCCGGCGGACGGGCGAGCAGGTATGTCCTGTCCTGGTCCGTGGCAGGCAACCCCATCGGCGCGGCCCACACGATAGACCTTCCGCTTCTCTTCGGCGACGAAACGGCTTGGGAGAAGGCAGAGTTGATCAAGGGGTCTTCGTGGAACGATGTTCATGAGGATGGCCGCCTCCTGCGCGCGGCGTGGGCAAGTTTCGCCCGGGGCGAGCGCGTCGATTCCCAGGGCGGCACCCGTCGATTCCTCCGGTTCCGTTCGTGAGCGGGAAGACTCAGAACTCGTACGGAGGTCACTCGCGCCCCGCTCCGCAGGCCACCGGCCGGCCTTGGCGGTGCAGTTCGGCATGGTGCCGGTGAACGTGCGCCACCTTGCACGGAGGAAGTGCACCGTTTTCGGAGCGGTGATGGAGCGAGGGCAGTGAGTCTGCTGTCGGTTCGGTTCGACAGGAAGGCGCCCCTCAAGGCCATCGGCAGACCCGGCAGATCCTGGTAGACACAGAGTGAGCAAGCTCAGCGAGTGGCCGTATAGCTCAGATCGTGGGCTGTCAGGGACGAGGGGGTCAGCCGCAGCCACACCGTGCCGCGATGTTCAGGATCATCATGCAGGTAGCGGACGAAGCGTGAATCCCAGCGGGACTCATCCGTGCCCAGATAGCGGACCAACTTGCGACGCCCACGCGGAACGTCGAAGGGAACGAGTTCGGCACGTCCACGGGCGATGACCTGGCGGACAAGCCCCGTATCGATGTCACATACATCCACCACAAGAGCGATCTGCGCATCCGCGCTCACCCGGTGAAACAGCTTGGTCCACGGCCCGGTCAAAACCCAGAAGGCGCTCTCCTCCCACAGAAACCACACAGGCCGCACGCTCGGTCCATCGGTAGCGATGCGCGCGGTGAGCGGCTGACTGAGGAAGACATCAATGTCAAAGGGAGGAGGCGTCACGTCTCCATGCTCGTTCTTCCAACCACCGCCGAACACCCCGACCTTCGGCCTAGGCCGAGCCATCGGTAGACCTGGCACATTCTGGTAGATAAAAAACAAGCTGACCTCCCGGACTTCGTCTCCGCGGCGATGGCGCGGGGATACGAGGGTCGGGCGCTGTGCCGGACGGCGGCGACGGAACAGGTCCCGTCCGTCACGTCCCTGACCGAACTCCTGGAACTCTTCTGACCGTACGACGGTGACGGTCCGTCCAACGAGGACGGGGCCGTCGTCGCTCGGCCACACGGTCCATGAGTGCACACGCCCCATGCGTGCCGGGTCAGTCTCCGTACGCGGCGGCCTGCAGGGCGTACAGCTCGGCGTAGAGCCCCTTTCCCGCGATGAGCTCGTCGTGGCCGCCGCACTCGGCGATCCGGCCGTCCTTGAGCACCACGATCAGATCGGCCATGCGCACGGTCGAGAAGCGGTGGGAGATCAGCAGGGTAACCCGGCCGTCGGCCCTGCCCAGCCGTGCCTCGGCGGCTACCTGCTCAAACAAGGCGTGTTCGGTGCCCGGGTCCAGGCTGGCCGTCGGCTCGTCGAAGACCGTGAGCAGCGGGCGGCGGCGCATCATTGAGCGGGCGAGCGCGAGTTTCTGCCACTGCCCGCCGGACAGTTCCACCCCGCCCCGCCAGCCTCCCCCGAGCGGGGTCTCAAGCCCCTCCGGCAGTTGCTCGGCGAAGCGCGCCCCGGCGCCCGCCAGGGCTGCGCGCACGGCCGCCGGGTCCGTCATCCGGTCAAGGTCTCCCACGCCCACGTTCTCGCGCACCGGCAGCTCGAAGCGCGCGAAGTCCTGGAACGCGGCGGTGATGTGCTCGCGGTAGGCGTGCGATTCGATGTCCGCCAGGTCGGTGTCGTCGAGCAGAATCCGTCCGGCGGTCGGCCGGTACATGCCGCACAGCAGCTTGACGAGGGTGGTCTTGCCCGCGCCGTTCTCTCCCACGAGGGCGACGACGGCCCCGGCGGGCAGCCGGAGCGAGACCTCGGACAGCGTCTGTCGCCCAGTGCCGGGATACGAGAACGCAAGGTTCTCCACGACGATGCCTCGGGTCAGCCCGGCAGGCGGCCGGGCCGTGCCGACGGCCGCCCTCGCGCGAGCGCGCAGCCACTCGTAGTGCTCGGCGGTGATGCGGGTGCGGGTCGCGGACCCGGCCAGTCCGGAGAGCGTCACCGCGGCGCCCACCACGGCCGAGGCCAGGCCGAGTGTCAGGGCGACGTCACCAGCGGTGGCCTGTCCTCGGCTCGCCTGCCGCAGCACCAGCAGGACGGCCGCGACATAGGCGCCCGCGAACAGCAGCCAGCTGCCCGTGCGCACGATCACCGAGCGCAACAGCGCGGCTTCGGTGGCGCGCTGCCGGTTGAGGGAGGCCGTCCGGTGCCGGCGTACGAGTTCGTCCTCAAGTCCGTAGACGCGCAGTTCAGGGCCGGACTCCGAGGCCACGGCGAGGTCGAAGACATACTGAGCGGTACGCCGGTCCGCCGCGGTGCGCAGTTCGGCCCGGCCGTACAGCTCCTCGGCCCGCCGTGCCAGCCAGGTCGCGGGCAGGGCGATCAGGGGAAGGACCAGGAGCGCAGGCTGCACCTCGGCCAACAGTCCTGCGACCAACGCCAGTTGGGCGATCACCAGCGGTCCGATGACGGCCAGCGTCATACCGTCGGCCAGGTCCTCGACGTTGCGCTTGAGCAGATGGAGACGGTCCTGGAACTCGGGCAGCTCGAAGTGCTCCAGACCGGGCGCTTTGGCGGACAGGGTCAGCACCCGCCGCTGGACGACCATGCGCGACCGTTCCCGCATCCGAATGGTGGCCCACCGGTAACCGAGGGGCGCGAGGGCCGTCAGCAGCAGCGCGACGCCGACCGGAACGGCTCCCATGGCGACCTGGTCCGCGTCGTGCGCGGCCGCGCCGTCGACCAGGGGACGCAGCCCGAGGGCCAGCAGCAGCGGGCCCACCAGGGAGATCGCGCTAACGCCGATGAAGAGCGCGCAGAGGCCGATGCCGACCTCCCGGCCTATGTCGACCAGCAGTCGCCAGGTACGCAGCCACCTCCTCATATCTCCGTCTCCTTCCTACGGGCTTCGGCGTCGAGATCGTCGGCGCCGCACTGATCAGGACCGGTCGGCGAGGCAGCGTCGAACCGGGCTGCTTGGAGGCAGAACATCGTGGCGTACTGCCCCTGGGCGGCCATGAGTTCGTCATGCGTGCCCTGTTCCGCCACACGGCCCGCATCGATCACGGCGATGCGATGGGCCTGCCGGACCGTGGAGAAGCGGTGGGAGATCACGACGGTGGTCAGTCCCCGGGTCAGTTCCATGAACTCCTCGTACAGCCGGGCCTCCGCGCGCACGTCCAGTTGCGCGGCGGGTTCGTCCAGGATCAGCAGGTCGGCGCCCCGCTCAACGGCGAACAGCGCCCGGGCCAGCGCCAGACGCTGCCACTGCCCGCCGGAGAGATCCACCCCGTCCGTGTACGAGGCGGACAGCGGGGTTTCCCAACCGAGGGGCAGCGCCTCGATCTCCGCGGCGATTCCGGCCCGTTCGGCGGCGGCCCGGACGTTGGCCACGGTCGCGGGGGCGTCGAGCCCGCCGAGGGCGATGTTGTCGCGGGCCGGCAGGGCGAAGCGCAGCGAGTTCTGGAAGACGGTGGCGATGCGACGGCGCCAGGCGACGGCGTCCACGTCGGCAAGATCGGCGTCCGCGACGGCGATGCGTCCGGCCGTGGGCTCGTACAGACGGCACAGCAGTTTGACGAGAGTCGTCTTTCCCGCGCCGTTGGCGCCGACGATCGCGAGCGAGCGGCCCGCAGGGATCTCCAGGTCCAGCCGGTCGAGGACGTCGGACGAACGGCCCGGGTAGCCGAAGGACACCTTCTCGAAACGGATGTCTCCGCGCGGGGCGTCGGCGGTGGTGGCGGTCGGCGGTGTCGTCGCCGCCGGGGCTTCTGCCGACGGGGGCGTCCGGGCCGTCCCGGGCTCGGCCTCCGCGACGGTGGCGACCGCTGTGTCGAAGCGGCGCAGCGTGGCCGTCGCCAGCTCCGTCTGCAGGCCCATCCACGAGGACTGCTGCATGGCGGCGATCCCCGTCATCAGCGCCTGGACCCACACCACGGCCTCTCCCGGCGTGGCGTGACCCCGGGCGGCCTCGGTCACGATCCAGGTCAGCCCGCCCAGCACCACCGCCGCGAGAGTGAGACCGGCGGCGACCGGGCGCGGCGGCAGCGGTCCGATCACCTCGGTCATCGAGCGGCGCCACGTACGCAGGAAACGGTCGGTCAGAAACCCGGACAGGCCGAAGACGCGAACCTCTTTGGCGGCGGGGGCCTCGACGCCCAGGGCGTAGTAGTACTCCAGCCTTCGGGCGCCCTCGCTGTCGCCGTAGTGGTGCGCCGCCTCGGTTCGCGAGGCCGCCTTCTCCTCGTACGCCGCCCACACCGCGGCGATCAGCAGTGCGGCCCCGAGGAGCACATGGAATCCGGCGAGGAGCGCGCACACGCCGAACAGGGTGAGTCGTCCCGCGACCAGTCCGCCGACGGTGGAGACGAGCCTGCCGGGCCGGCCCCACGCGCCGCTGAACGTCTCGCGGCCGACGCTGATCAGGTCGACGGTCCCCGGCTCCTCCAGGTGAGCGGTCCCGGTCGGGGTCATGACCGCCCGCATCAGCTCGCGTTGCAGCAGGGCGTCGATGCGGTCGCCCAGGGCGGTGGCCGCGGCGGTGCGCAGGGCCGCCGCGATCCAGAGCAACAGGAGGATCAGTCCGGCCAGGGCCGCCCAGCCGAGTCCCTGTCGGCCGAGCGGCGAGTCGAGTCCTCGGGCGGCCACGCCGGGAACCGTCTCGACCAGGGCCCCGATCGCGGAGATCAGGGCCAGCGGAACGACCGCGGCGAGCAGGACCGTACCGAAAGCGACCACGGTGAGACCGCGGCCCGCCTGCCAGGCGACCTGGGCGAACCGCCCGTAGTCACCGATGCGCACCCGCGGCGGCCGGTCCGACCTTGCCGGACGACGGCGTCTGTTCCACCTTGCCACTCCAGGACTCCCATCGATCGGCGGGACGGCGCGGAATCGGCTCATCATCCTGATCACCGTGCGGAGCCGCAAGGAGGTGTCCGGTGGGGTCGGTGCGGTTGACGGGGTCGCCGAGGCAGTAGGCGTAGGGGTTGATCCCGCCCGCGCCGAAGGGGCTGAGGCTGTCGGGGGTGGTGAACCGCATCAGATCTGGGTGGTAGGCGCGGTAGCCGTTGCCCAGGTGCAGCCAGCCGGTCGCCGGGTCGGTGCGCTGGCCGTCGTAGCCGAGGACGCTTCGCGTCAGTGATCTTGGCCTGTGGTCCGTGCGGAGCAGTCGTGTCCGTCGCCAGGCAGGCCCATGACGTTCAGCACGGGTTTCTCGCCCTCGGGGATCTCGAAGGTGAAGTTCGCTCCTGACGCGATCGCCGTGAGCGCGCACTGGTTGCCGAAGGTCAGCGGAGCATGCGGCTTCCAGGAACAGCCGGCCCTGTCCAAGGCGGAAACGACGTCCGCGTGCTTGAGCCCTGCCGGGAAGGTGCCCGTCCCCCCGACAACCGACGGAGGGAGTTCGACGACGTCACGCCAGGTCTGGACGCAGATGAGAGAAACCTTGCGGCAGCGGCAGACACTCAGCTCAAGATCTCCATAGGCGAAGAGCCGCGGCCACTTTCTGTTCCGGCTCATTGTTCCGATGTCCCACGGCTCGCCGAGTGCTGCGGTCACATCGTTCCAGTCGGCTCCGCTGAACACCGGGCCCAGCCGACCTGTCTTCGCCATGCTGGTCAGGACATCGAGAATCTCCACGAGGCGGAGCCTGACAGGTGCCTTGACCAGCAGTCCAGCGGTTTCAGAGGAGTCAGCCCGCTGCGGGTTGTTCGGTTCGGGCTCGGGTGCTGGCGAGGCGGTAGGAGTCGGTGCCGGTCTCGATGATGGTGCCGTTGAACGTGAGCCGGTCGACGATGGCCGCGCAGAGGCGAGGGTCGGTGAAGGTCTTGGTCCAGCCGCCGAACGACTCGTTGGAGGCGATGGCGACGCTGTTCTTCTCCTCGCGTTCGGTCAGGACCTGGAAGAGGAGTTCGGCGCCGTGGCGGTCGAGTTCCATGTAGCCGAGCTCGTCAATGCACAAGAGATCGACGCGGCCGTAGCGGGCGATGGTCTTGTTCAGCTGCTTCTCGTCGGCTGCCTCGACCAGCTCGTTCACCAGTTTCGTGGCGAGGGTGTAGCGGACGCGGTAGCCCTTCATTGCGGCCTCGGTGCCCAGGGCGATGAGCATGTGGGACTTGCCGGTGCCGGAGTCGCCGATGAGGCAGAGCGGCTGGCTTTTCTTGATCCATTCGCAGCTGGCGAGGGTGTGGACGGTGGCCGGGTCGATGTTGGGGTTGGCGTCGAAGTCGAAGGAGCGCAGGGACTTCTCCCGGGGGAAGCCGGCTGCCTTGATCCGCCGTTCCGACCGGCGGCGGGCCCGGTCGTCGCACTCGGCCATCAGGAGCTCGGCGAGGAAGCCGCGGTAGCTCATCTGGTCCTTGATCGCCCGGTCGGCGATGTCGGAGAACTCGTTGCGGATCGACGGCAGCCGCAGCAAGCGGCAGGCGGAGTCGATCGCGGCGTCGGCGGCCTGCTCGGTCAAGCCTCGCTGGTGGGGCATGGTCACTGCGCTTCTCCCTCACGGTGGCCGCTGCCGCTGGTGCGGCGGCGTCGGAGCAATTGGTCGTAGTGGGACACCGAGGGCAGCGGCCTGGTGTCCGGCGGAAGATGCGCCAGGCGCCACTCGTGCAGGGACGTCACCGTCGCCGGTGTCTGGCCGAGGGGCCGGGCATCCGGTGCGGGCTCGGTCTCGGCCTGGGCGGCCTTGCGGGCCTCCAGCGCGACCGCGTCCGCGGTCAGGGCCCCGGCCCGCAGGGCTGCGGCCAGGCCGGCGACGACATGCTCGTGCGTCATATGGCGTCCGAGCAGCAGCACCTCGATCAGCGCGCGGGTGCCGTCCCGCTCGCCGTGGATCTTCATGGCCTGCGTCCACCAGGCGTCGTGGACCGGGGTGAACTTGCCAGCCGAGCGGGCCTGTTCGAGAGCGGTCGAGCCGGGGAAGGCGCCGGGCTTGCGGACCAGGACTTCCAGGTAGTGGTCCAGATCCAGGCGGGCGGCACCTTTGGCGATCAGCCGCTCGTGCCGGGCGACCTCCACGTTCTGGTCATAAACCACCAGGTGAGAGGCGTGAAGGATGACTCTCACCCGCTTGCCGATCAGCCGGATGGGGACCGAGTAGCGGTTCGTGCGAACCGGGATCTGGCCGTAGCGGTCGACCCGAGGGGTGAACAGCCGCCCTGTCTCGAACGGCTCCTCCGGCAGCGGCATCAGCAGCGGCCGTTCGAGCGCGAACTCCTCGGCGATCGTCCTGGACCTCGAGCCGATCCTGCGGGCGTCATCCTGCCGGTCCCACTGCTCGACCATCTCGTTCAGCTCGGCCAGCGACGACACCTCGGGCACCGGGACGAAGTGGTTGCGGCGGAAGTAGCCGATCTGCCCCTCGACGCCGCCCTTCTCGTGGGCGCCCTCGATGCCTGGGCGGCAGTAGAAGCTCTCGATGCCGTAGTGCGATTTGGAGGCGATCCACCGGTCCGCCTCCGCCCTCGCCCGGCTCAGCCCGAGCACGCGGGCGACGGCTGCCTTGAGGTTGTCGTAGCGAACCTTGCTCCGCGGGACCCCGCCCAGCGTCCGCAGCGCGTGGACGTGCCCTTCGAAGAACGCCTCCTGCCCGCAGGACGCGAACACGCGGTGGACGGCCTTGCCCGAATACGACAGACGGAAGGAGAACAGGTAGCAGGTCACCAGCTCGCCGGCAAGGCGGATCGTCACGTCGCCAAAGCCTCCGCCTCGTGACCGGGCTGGTGGGTCTGCGGGACGAACGCCTCCAGCGGCGCCTTGCCCGACTCGACCAGGATCTCGGGCTTCCGGGCCGCGACGTAGTAGCGGACCATCCCGTAGGAAACATCGGCGCCGTGTTCCTCGACCAGCCGATGGAAGATCCGGGTGACCGTGTGGCGTTGCTTGCGCGGCGCGGCCAGGTCCGCCCGCAGGATCTCGTCGATCACCGACTTGTAGCGGTCCACTCCGGTCGCCCGCGGAGGCAGCTTCTTACGCGGCTCCGGCCAGGACGAATCCAACGCCTTCCGCACCGTCCGCCACGTCACACCATGCTTGCGCTCAAGCTCCCGCATCGACATGCCGCCACGGTGGTCACGCCGGATCGCCGCGTACAGCTCGACCTTCGACATCCGCGGCATGACCAGCACCTTTCACCAGGAGCACCCCGATGCTGCCCTGGCAAGAACCCCAGTGCCTCCCAAACTCGTCGACATCACCCATCCGTGGAACAGGGCGCCTCCCAAACCCATCGACAAGCGACGTCGCTACTGCTCGATAAGGCCAAAGGTATGGCCCATCGGACAGCACAGTGCGCCGCGGTCGGGGTGCAGGCGGCGCGTGTGGCACGTCGGGCAGCGCAGCAGGTCTAGGAACAGTCCGAGGGCGGGGGGAAGCAACACGGGCACGAGGCACTCCTGGCAAGGCTGAAGGGAAGAGACCGTGCCTGGACGCGCGCACAGAACGTCACTGCCTCAGGAAGGACAAGCAGCGTCGGGAAAGTGGTTCGCGTAGCGGGCACGCCTAGGAGGGCGATGTCGTCCGACATCGCCCTCAGCGCCTTCCGATCACAGGAAGCAGCAGTGCGGGGTGCTCATGAATGCCACGCCATGAGTTTACGAGCCTCGATGAAGCCCTTCATGCCCGCCGGAGTTGAGAGAAGCGACCTAGTACTCATATCGCACCAGACACGACCGAGTTCCCGAACGGACAAGTCCCTTGCCTGCCCTGTTGTCTGGCTTCTAGCCGCCCTGTCGCCCTCACCAGCCAGGGCATCGTGGCCTGAGGCCGCCCGGACGAGCGACGGCTCGGGAATCGGCACCAGCGTCTCGGTGTCGGCCGTGCAGGCCTTGTCGGCAACCTCGCAGCCAACAACACCTATGCCTGCTGGCCCAGCCTCAGTGCTGCTGTCCTCTTGGCTTTCGCACGAAGGTGAGGGGTGCCCAGCTGAGGTGCTGTAGCAGCTGCGTCTCGTCGCTGTCATCGCAATGCCGGATCCCGTCAGCGGGCTGCAGATCCCGTGAGAGACCTGGGGCATGTCCGACGACAGAACTGGTGCACACCGCGCGCAGGCGGTGCGTGCGGTTGAGGTGAGCCGGGTGGCTGCGGTGCAGCGGCTGTTCGGCTTGGAGGCCCGGGGTGAGCTGACGTCCCGCCATGTCCGGCTGGTGGGAGAGGCCTTGGGGGCCATCCGCCGGGACCTGACGGCCGGCGAGCGGGCCGGGCTCAGGCAGGGCGAGCAGGCGCGGCGGGCGCATGACGTGTTCGCCAAGCGTCCGCCCACTCACCGCAACGTGGTCTGGGAGGGCGATCACAAGCGGGTTCCGGTCCAGGTGGGCGTCGAGGGCGAGCTGGTCTGTCCGTGGGTGACCTGGTTCATCGACTGCGCGACCAAGGTGATCGTCGTCCGGCGTCAGCCGATGAAGCGCATCTCCGGGTAATGGGCGGACGGACCGTCCAGGATCCGTGCCGGCTGGTGACGCAGGTGGAGGTCGAAGTAGGCGCGCAGGAAGCGCCGCTGAATGTCGATCGCCCGCGCCTCGTCGAGCGGGCCGATGAATTCGGCGAGCTGTTCCTCGGTCGCCCCGAGGCGTTCGGCGGCCTGGGGCATGAAGGTCTCGTAGTCGGTGTACGAGAAGTGCCGCGTACCGGTCAGCCGGAGATTGCGGCGCCAGTCGCGCAGGTGGGGCCAGGCCTTTGCCCAGCTCGGGTTGCTGTCCGCGTCCTCGCTCATCAGGAGGAACGGCCGGCGCAGCCCGGAGTCCACCACGGGGCCGAACAGGGCGCCGTCGAGGTTCGCTCCGGCGCGCAGCGGTACGCCCGATGCCATCGCCGCGGCCGCGGTTGCGCCGCCCAGGGAGTGGCCGAACATTGCGACCCGGGACATGTCGAGGACATCGGCGAGACCGTGCGGGAGCGGTCGGCCGCCGGAACGCCGGGACCGTACGATCCGCGACAGCTCCTCCAGTACGAATCGGGTGTCGGTGACCCGTACGTCGACCGCCTTGCCGACAACCGGGTCGTCGTCCTCGTCGCCCAGAGGCGGCATGGCGTAGGTCTCGACCCGGCCGCCGGGGAACTCGACCTGTCCGGCGTCGTAGGTGTGGTCGATCGTGACGACGACGTATCCGTGACTGACGAGGTCCTCGACCAGCGACGTGCTGGAAGCGCGGTGCTGACCGTGCCCGTGGGAGTACAGGATCACCGGGCGCCGGCCCGCGCGGGTATCGGCCGCGGCGGAGTCACGGGCGTGGGTGACCGGGAGCGTGACATAGCCGTCAAGCAGGTAGCCCGTCTTCTGGAAGACCTTGGCGGCCTCCGCGGTCATCCAGGGTGCCTGGGGAAGGCCCGGCCTGGATGGTGCGGCAGCGCTGCGGGCCGGGTACCAGAGCTGGACCATCAATTCCCTCACCGGCTGCGCGGGCACCCAGGGATCGCGGCGGCTGCGGTCGGTGAGACGCAGAGCTGCAGTGCCGATGGCGTGGTGGCCGGTCGGTCGCGGCAGAACGAGCCGCACCGGCGGTTCGGGGCGGGGGTACGGTGCCGCACCCGGCGTGCGGCCGGGCGCAGCGGCGGCCGGGGCGGCGGCCATCGCGAGGCCGGTCGCGAGACCGGCGGCGAGGACCGCACCCGTGCTTACCACCTGCCTCCTGCTGGGCCTGGGCGGAGTCGGAGTCCGGGCAGGGACAGAATTCGACATGGCGGTCTCCTTCGCGTTCGTACGTACGAGGTGCAGCGCGTGACGCGCCTGCCCCCTGCTCACAAGCTAGGCGCCGCCAGGCCCATGGACTGCAGTGATCTCTCACGGCTTTCGCTGACATTTGTCACTTCCTCTGCGATGTCAGTGCGTTGATCACCGAGCAATCCGACCGACCGATCACAAAGTCGTTCCATGAAGTTCACCAGCGTGGCACCGCCGCTCTCGTGGCGGTATCCGCCATGGCCGCCCTGGCCCCGACCCAGACCGGTCGCCGTCCGACCACGTTCACCGTGCTGGTGCCCGTGCACGGCGGCGAACCGCGGGACGGTGGCTGACGACCGGGCAACGGACACCTGCGTGCGCTACGGCGGGGCTGGCAGGGGGCGTGCGGTGGCAGCGCCTTTCACGACCGTCAGGCGGCTGATCAGGGCAGATGGAGAACCGGGACGGGAGTATCTAGGGTCAGCACGTGGCTTTCATCATGGTGTGCGAAGACGACGCGGCGGTCCGTGGCGTCCTCAAGCGTGCCCTGGAGCACGACGGTCACACCGTCGCTGTTGCCGCGACGGCCGACGGCCTGCTGCGGCAGCTCGCACCGGCGCCCCAGCTGGTTGTGCTGGATCTCGGGCTGCCGGACGCCGACGGCCGCGATGTCTGCCTGGCCCTGCGGGCTCGCGGCGTCGATGTGCCGGTGTTGATGCTCACCGCGTTGGACGGCCTGCATCACAAGGTGGGCGGCTTCGAGGCCGGCGCCGACGACTACATGACCAAGCCCTTCGACATTCCGGAACTGCTGGTCCGCGTCCGGGCGTTGCTGCGCCGGGCCACCGTGGCGCCCGCACCGCACGAGGTCCACCTCGATCCGGCGAAGCACATGGTGACCTTTGACGCGGTGAGCGTGAGCCTGACCCCGACCGAGTTCCGGCTCCTGGGCCGCCTGATCGCCTCGCAGGGCGACGTGGTACGGCGCCACGCCCTCGTCGCCGCGGGCTGGCCGCACGGCGCGCAGGTCAGCGACAACACGCTCGACTCCTACGTGCGTCGGCTGCGGACGAAGCTCGGTTCGCTGGGTGTGGCCGAGCGGCTGGCGACGGTCCGCGGCGTGGGCTACCGATGGCAGTGACGGGATTTCGAAGCAGGGTGGTCGCGCTCACCATGCTGATCGCCACCGCCGTGGTCGCCATCCTGGTCGTGGTCTCGCACGTGCTGCTGAGCCGGGTGACGGACGCCGACGCGCACGATCTGGCCCGTACGCGCGCCGAGGCGGTCGCGGCGAACGTCAGCTCCAAGGGCGGCCGTGTCGTGCTCACCGAGAACAACAGCGAGGCGCTGGACGAGGTCGCCTGGGTATATGCCGACGGCCGTCTGATCGACGGGAACGTACCGGCGAGTGTGGTCGCGCGCGCGGAGGAGCTGGCGGACGAGGGGCGATCACAGACCGCGACCGTCGGCGACCACCTCCTGTACGCGCGCCAGGTCCCGATCGACGGCCACCACGCCATGGTGATCGTCCGGGTGGACCTCACTCCCTACGAGACGTCCGAGCAGCGCAGCCTGACCTTGACGCTGATCCTGGGCGGCCTCACCATCCTCCTCGCCGGCGGCGTCGCGCACCTCGTGGTGCACCGCGCGCTGCGGGTCGTGCACGAGATGGCGGCCCTCGCCGACGACTGGGGCCATCACGAACCCGGGCGCCGTTTCAACCTCGGCGTCCCCCGCGACGAGTTCGGGGAACTGGGACAGACCCTGGACCGCCTTCTGGAACGCGTCGACACCGCACTGGCGGACGAGCGCCGGCTCACCGACGAGATCGCCCACGAACTGCGCACGCCACTCACGGTCCTGCGGGCCGAGGCGCAATTGGCCCAGCTGTCCGGCGAGCCGGTGGGGCCGCAGGTGGTGTTGAGCGAGGTCGACCGCCTCGACGCGGCGATCACGACGATTCTGCGCGCCGCGCGCGCACGGACGGACGACGGCACCCGATGCGATCTGCGCTCCGCCGCCCGGCGGGCGATCGGCAGCCGCGTGGTCGAGATCGCCGTTCCGGCCAAGGTCGAGGTGGCCGTGGCGCCCGACATCGCCGTATCACTGCTGTCACCGCTGCTGGAGAACGGCCTGCGGCATGCGAAGTCCCGAGTGTGGATCACCGCGCGCCACCAGGACGACGCCATCGTGGTCGATGTCCTGGACGACGGCCCCGGGTTCGATCCCGCCGAGGTCGACCGGGTCTTCGAGGCGGGGGTGACCGGCAGCGGCGGGTACGGCCTTGGACTGCCGGTGGTGAGGCGGATCGCCGCTTCGGCCGGTGCGGAGGTCCGTGCGATCGCGGACGGCCGCGGTCACGTCGAGGTGACACTGCCGATCGCGCGTACGGTCACGTAGTCAGGTTGCTTGCAGGTTCCCTGCGTAAATCTCCCTCCATGACAACGACAACGGAAGCACGCTCGCGCAGCGGGCATCTCATGCTCAACAAGGTTCCTGAGGTCACCATCTGGTTCTGGGTGATCAAGATCCTCTGCACGACCGTCGGGGAGAGTTTCGCCGACTGGATCAACATGAAGCTGGGCGTCGGCCTGGTGAACACGGCCTGGATCTTCACCGCGGTGTTCGTGGTGGTCCTGGCCGTTCAGCTGCGGCTGAAGCGATACGTCCCCTTCCCGTACTGGCTGACCGTGGTCGTTGTCAGCGTCACGGGCACCCTGTACACCGACATCCTCACCGACCAGCTCAACGTGCCGCTGTGGATCAGCTCCGCCGTGTTCTCGGTCCTGCTCGCCGTGGTCTTCGGCGTGTGGTGGCTGCGTGAGCGCACCCTGTCGATCCACTCGGTCACGACGCTGCCTCGGGAGTTGTTCTACTGGCTCGCCGTGCTCGTCACCTTCGCGCTCGGCACCGCGACCGGCGACTGGACCCTTGAGCTGACCGGCTGGAGCCCGGGCGCCTCGGTGCTGCTGCCGCTCGGTCTCATCGCGGCGATCACGCTGCTGTGGAAGTTCGGCGCCAACCCGGTGCTGTCTTTCTGGCTCGCCTACATCCTGACCCGCCCGCTGGGCGCCAACATCGGCGACTGGCTCGCGTCCCCGAAGGTCGCTCAGCCGGGCGAGCCGACGGGTCTCGCGCTGGGCACCTTCACCACCAGCCTGATCTTCCTCGGTCTCATCCTGGCGACGGTGATCTACCTGACGGTGACGCGCTCGGACGTGACCGAGACCTACGAGGCGGCCCACGCCGAACACGCCACCGGTGACCCGCGCAAGGAGCGCGTCGCGCTGGCCGGCTTCGGACTGCTCGCCGTCGCGACCACGGGCCTGCTGCTCTGGGCCCATGGCCAGCCGCACACCGGCCCGGCGCCGGAGGAGGACAACGCCTCCGCCGTCCAGATGGCTCCGGGCGAGGCGGTGAAGAAGTTCCCGCCTGCCAAGGTCTCCGCGCTGCGGACCCTCGCCTCGACCTCGCTCAAGGACGCACGCTCAGGGAACGCGAAGGGCGCGCACGCGGCCGCCCAGTCGCTGCGCGACCTGTGGGACGCAGACCAGGCGTCGTTGCAGCCGCTGGACAACACCGGCTGGACCTCCATCGACGCTCAGATGGACAAGGTGCTGGGGACCTTCGGCATCGATCACTCGAACCCGCCGATGCCGCCCGCCCAGCAGGAGAAGGAACTCAACGCCCTCCTGACGGACATGGGCTGACCGACCGCCCAACGCCCCCGGCCGGCCCTCCCCGCAGACGGGCTCAGGGCCAGGTCGAGGCCCTGGCCCGTGGTGACCGGCTGTACATCGGCGCGGGCACGGTGAAGACCCGTGTCGCCCGGCTGCTGGCCAAGCTCGATGCCCGCGACCGCGTCCAACTCGTCATCCACGTCTACCGCAGCGGCCTCGCCGGCTGACGCGGCCGACTTACGTCGCGAGCAGCCCGCGGCCGAGCCAGTCCAGGCAACGACCGGACTCCGCCCCGGCTCAGTGACCCGCAGATCGAGACACGGTTGCGGTCTCTGCCAGGCGCGGAGGGGGTACGGGCCCGCGCGCTGTCTCAGGTGAACATGACCGGGCAGCCCCAGCCCGTCTTCGCCGACTTCTATCGTGGCGACGATTCCTGGTACGAGCACACCATCGTCAAGGGCCGGGCACCAGCAGGGGCGGGCGAGATCGTGGCCGGGCCGGCATTCCTGACCCAGCGCGGGCTGAAGCTCGGTGACCGGGTCACGCTGGAGCTGAACGGCAGGGAGATCACCGCGACCGTCGTGGGTCAGCTCATTGAGGTCAACGCCCGTGCCCTGGAGATCACTTGGGATTGCTTCGCCCAACTCGCGCCGGACGTCCACGCCACCGAGTACACGGTGCGGTAGCCCCCGGCGCCGTCGCGTGCACCTACGCCGAGGCGGTCGCGGCGCTCAACCCGGGCCTGCACGCGTCGGTGACGGACTCCGGCAACGCCGACACCGCCACCGTCATCGCCTTCTCGACGGTGTTCACGGTGCTGCTGACGCTCGTCGCGTCGCTCGGTGTCTTCAACACCGTTCTCCTGAACACCCGTGAGCGACGCCGGGACCTGGGCATGCTCAAGTCGATCGGGATGACACCCCGGGAGGTGGTGGTGATGACGGTGACCTCGGTCGCCGGGCTGGGCGCGATCGGCGGGCTGCTCGGCATCCCGCTCGGGATCGTGGCGCATCGCCTCGTCGTGGACCATGTCGGGGTGGTCGGCTTCCCCGCATACACGAAGGACGTGTGGCACGCGCCGCAGCTGGCCATGATGCTCCGGCGGGTATGGCGATCGCAGTCCTCGGCGCACTGGTCCCGGCCCGGGCGGCGGCCCGGATGACCATCTCCTCGGTGCTGCACACCGAGTAGATCACCTGTCGGCATGGTGCAGAGAAGAGCGAGGACGCTTCCGCCGACGGCTGCGGCGACCATGCCGCGCTCGGGCATCATCATGCCGATCGCCGCACCCAGCCCCAGCGGCTCACAGTCGCCGCGCCGTACGGCGGTGCCGGTGCGCTGCTTCGGCTTCTCGCCGGTGCCGCCGTTCTTCCTCGCCGCCTCCCGGGCCGCGAGAAGGGCCTGGCGGGCGAAGTCCACACCGCTCAGCTCGCTCACTCACCGTCCCGCGGTAGCGTCGTCTAGCGCGCGTGCGGTGAACCCGGCGGCACCCCGGCCCGATGACCGTTGAGGATTCCGGTCTCCGCAGCGTCCCCGTAGCGTTACCCGGGCGCCCGTCCCTCGCAGGGCGTGAGCCAACCTGCCACCTCACTGGTCGTGAGGGCGTCACTTCCGGGGCACTTTGGCGAATATCACACGAAACCAAAGCCCACCCGCCGCCCACTTCGCCCCATATGTCCACAATGCTCGAATACCAGCCACGTATCGTCGCCGTTGGTATGTGAATTCTCAGGATTCGATCCGGTACGACTGAGCCCGACTCCCACCCATCGATTCTCCGCAGCCCGGACAGATACCGGGGCGGCAATCTGCTGGAGCCCGGCCGGGCTGAGCGATTGTCGGCAATCACAGCGGAAGCCGACCCTCAGCCGGCCCCACAACGCGCGGCAAGGTGACCTTCAACACGCAGCGGGACAGGACACAGCCTTCATGTATGGATCACGAATATCGGCCTGCTCGCGGCGCTCTCTGGCCACTGCCCTGACCGCAAGTTCCTTGCTCACCGTATTGATCATGGCAACCCCAGCCTCGGCCGACACCGCCAGTGCCACGGCGGGGGACGCGAAGGTCTTCTGCAGCTCGAAGAGGCCGGGCCTGGCCTCCGAGCTTTCCCGCGACATCGCCAGTGCTCTCGGCGGGCGAGAGGGAACATCGTCCCTGGCTTTGTACGACCGGATCACCGCAACCACCTGCGAACTCAAGTCCGACACGCATTTCGACTCCGCCAGCGTGGTGAAGGTTTCAGTGCTCGGATCACTGCTGCGGCAGGCCGAGGAGGCACACCGGAAACTGACTCCGCGGGAGGTGGCACTGACCACCGCCATGATCACCAAGTCGGACAACGACTCCACCTCGGCCCTCTGGCGCCAGATCGGCGCCGCCGGCTTCAGAAGGTTCCTCGCTCTGGCGCAAATGCGGCATACCGTTCCCGGCTCCGGGAAGAGTTGGGGACTCACCCAGATCACCGCCGGCGACCAGCTCCGGCTGATGCAGCTACTGACGACGGAGAACGCGGTGCTCGGCCCCGCGTCGCGCGGCTACGCCCTCGATCTGATGAATCGCGTCACGCCCGGCCAGAAGTGGGGGGTGCCCGCCGGATCACCCGCCACGGCAACGGTGCACGTCAAGAATGGCTGGCTGCCGCGCACCACCGGCGGATGGCGGGTCAACAGCGTGGGCGCCTTCACCGGCGGCGGTCACGACTACGGCATGGCTGTCCTCTCCACCGGCAGCCGCACCATGGACTACGGCATAGGCACCATCGAAGGAGCGGCCCGCGTCATCCACTACGACCTGAGCAGCGCGGGCTCTGCGGCAAGCCGCTGACCGGAGGGCTGCCGGGGCCGGGACAGCGCGGGATGCACCTGCCCGTGCGACTGCCGCCGGATGCTCCCGACCAGCCCCTGGACCGTGCCGCCCGCCGCCATCGGATGGCCCCGGCCCCTGTCCCAGCACTCCCTGCTCCCCGAGGCCGCCCACAACGGGCTCGTCCTGGGATACGGCAACACCTCCGAGCCGGCGTTCGCGTCCGGCCTGCGCCAACTCACGCAGCTGGTCAGGGGCCTGGAGTGACCTCCGTGCCCGGCAGCTCCCAAAACGCCTCCTCGGACGACGCGGCAGGACTCAGGAGCGGGGTCCGAGGTAGTCGTGGATCGCGTCGCGGTTGCGGGTGAGGCAGTCGATGCGTTCGTTGAGCTGGTCCAGTTCGCGCCGGAGCAGGGCGGTCAGTTCCGGCCCCGGGGCGGCCGGGAGAGTCACCGAACCGTGCAGGCAGGGGATGACCGAGCGTAGGGCGCGCGTCGACAGGCCGGAGTCGAGCAGCCCTCGGATCTGCTGGACGCACCGGACCGCGTTGTCCGGGTAACTGCGATAGCCGTTGCCCTCTTCCCGTACGGGGTCGAGCAGGCCCTGTTCCTCGTAGTAGCGCAGCAGCCTCGGGCTCACCCCGGTGCGCCGGGACAGCTCGCCGATCCTCATGTGTGCCACCTCACAGGGCTGGGTTTGACTTTCACATCGATGTCAGAGTTCTAGCGTCCCAGTCATGTCGAAGACAGCACAACCCTCTTCCTCCTCCGTCTCCTCCACTCCCGCGAGCCCCGCTCCGGGCTGGCCCCTCGCCGGGCTGCTCAGCCTGTCGGCGGCGGTGTTCCTGGCCCTGACCACCGAGATGCTGCCGGCCGGGGTCCTCCCCTCGACGGCCCGCGATCTGGGCGTGTCCGAGGACGCGGCCGGGCTCCTGGTCACGGCGTTCGCCTACGCGATGGCCCTCGGGGCGATACCGCTGACGGCGCTCACCCGAGGCCTTCCCCGACGCTCGCTGATGGTCGCCCTCATGGCCGGATTCGCCGTGGTCAACGTGCTGACGGCGGTCTCCGGCAGCTTCGTGCTCACCGCCGTGGCGCGGGTGACCGGAGGCCTGCTCGCCGGGGTGTTCTGGTCGACGGCCGCGGCCTACGCGGCCCGGCTGGTCGCCCCCGAGCGGGTCGGCCGGGCGGTGGCGATCGTGTTCGCGGGCCAGGCCGTCGCGCTGACGGCCGGCCTGCCGCTCGGGGCAGCCGTCGGCTCGGCGGTCGGCTGGCGGACGGCCTTCGGCGGCCTGGCCGCGCTCGCGCTGCTGCTCGCCGCGCTGGTGGCGCGGTTCCTGCCCGCCCGGCCCGGCGACCGGGCACGGGGCGGGAAGCAGGTGGCCGCGGTGCTGCGGACGCCCGCCGTCCTGGTGGTCTCCGGCACCACGCTGGTCGTGATGCTGGGGCAGTTCGCGCTCTACACCTACGTCGCACCGCTGTTGGAGCGCGCCGGGCTCGGCGGGTCCGCGATCGGCTGGGCGCTGCTGGCGTACGGCGCGGCGGGCGCGGCGGGCGTCGGGGCGGCCGCGGCACTGGTGGACCGCCGGCCGCGCGCGGCGGTGCTGGGCGGGCTCGGCCTGCTCACCGGTGCCGTGCTGCTCCTCGCGGCGGCCGGACGTTCCGCGCCGGTCGTGCTGGTGGCCCTCGCCGCGTGGGGCCTGGCCTTCGGGGCGCTGCCCACGCTGCTGCACGCGGCGGTGGTGCGGGCGGCCCCGGCCACCCCCGAGGTCGCCGACTCCGTGCTCAACTCCGGTTTCAACATCGGTATCGGCACCGGCGCGGTCCTCGGCGGCCAGGTCCTCGCCCGGGCCGGGGTCGGGGCGGTGCCATGGAGCGCGCTCGCCCTGTTGGTGGTCGGCGCGGCAGTGGCACTGGCGGCCCGCCGAACGGGGTTCCCCGAGCTTCGGGCGGGGGCGGCCGACTGAGAACGACCGCCCCGGCCGGTTTCCAGAACCCCCGTCCGCCCTGGACGGCGGCCCTTCGTGCCGGCTTGTCCGGGGAGGTTGCCTTCGTGGCTGGGGTGCTGGGTGCGGAGCCGGTCGAGTGCAAGCAGCCGTCGGACGAGGTAGCCGCCTGGGCGCGCCCGGGCCATGCGTTTGCCGTCTGACACGCCGGCTCACGGGATGTCCGGCAAGTCCAGCGTGTTGAGTTGGAAAAGCGCGGCCAGCCCTGGGCTGTTGCGCGGGTCCAGGTCATAGGGGGATGGCGTCGAGCGTGTCCTTGAGACTGCGCAATGCGGCGCCGAGCTCGTCGCGGGGCGGTGTGGCCAGTGCCAGGCGGAGGGCTCGGGGGCGGTGGGGCCGGTGGCGAAGGCGTCCGCGGTGGTCACGAGGATCCCCTGCTCCGCAAGAACGGCAGCGGCGTGATCGGGGCGCTGATCTGGCTCCAGAGCGATCCACACGGTGTAGGAGACCGGGTGTGCCGTGATGTCCAGGCCGGCGAGGGCGGCGCGCCGCCACCAGCCACCGGCACACCATGCGCTCGGACACCGCCAGCGTGCCAGCGACCATCCGCCCGTGACCGGCCGTCAGCTCTCCCCGGGATTCAAGCGCCAGCAACCGCCGCACCGCGACCGGCCGCAACACCTCAGCATCCGCCGCAGCCCCCACCAACACGCTCCCCCGCCACGACAGGCACCCGCGGCCCACCAAAAATGATCAAGGAAAGACTTGACTCCATTGGAGCCTCCAGCCTGCTGAACAGCCAACTCTCAACCACTGACCAACCACCCTCACCTCACTGTCCAGCTCCAACACCCTCCCCCACCACCCCGAACACCCCGCAAGACAACACCGATCGGCCCACTCAACCGCATCCACCTACCCGGACACCGAAATGAGAATGCCACCGGACAAGAACGCGAGAACGTCCACGTGGTCGGGTACGGCTGCTGCTGCCGGGTCGGTGTCTCGCATGCGAGACAGATCAGTGTCGGCGACGGCGGCCTGAGTGGCGCCCAGGGCGCGGGCGACGTCGAGGAGCCGGTACGCCTGAGCGCGGCTGATACCGAACTCCGCGGCGCAGTACGCCTCCCAAGAGGGATGGCCGAGCGGTGCCCAGACCCGGGCGGCGTGCGCGGCCCGGACCCGGTCCGCGAGAACACCGACCAAGCGCCGGACATCGTCCATCGCTTCCCGCAGCCCGGCCGTCATCTCCTGGGCCTGCGCCGGCAGGTGGGGCAGGTGCCGGTCCAGGTGGCCAGCAGGTGTTGGAGGAGGGCCGGGGTCTGGTAGAGAGTCAGGCCCCGGCAGGGACTTTTGGGCAGGATCGTTGTTCGGTCAGGAAGAGGTGGGCGGCGGTGACGAGGGTGACGTGGCGGTGCCAGCCGGTGAATGAGCGGCCTTCGAAGTGGTCGAGTCCGAGCGTCGTTTTCAGCTCGCGGTAGTCGTGCTCGATGTGCCAGCGAAGTTTCGCGAGGCGGACCAGGTCCCGGGCGGGGATGTCGGCGGGCAGGTTGGAGATCCAGTATTTGACCGGCTCGTCCTGTCCTTCGGGCCACTGGGCGATGAGCCACCGAAGGCCGATGACACCGTCGGGAGCCGGCTTCGGCCGGCGGCCGGCGAGGCGGACGCACAGGAACACGAAGCGTGCGGACATGGCTGCTTTCAGGCCCTTGTGCCAGGTGACGGTCACCACTTTGCCGCGTCCGGCGGACAGGAAGTGTTCGCGCAGGCTGACCGGCCGGGTTCGGTAGCGGGGCAAGGGACGTGGCCCGAGCCCGTCGTGGGGCGGCTGGTTCGGAACGGCCGACTCGGTATGGGCGGTCATCTCGCCCTTGACCTGCAGTGCGTAGGCCAGGCCGCGGTCTTCATTCGGCGGTTCTGGATGGCGTCCTCTGGTCCCGGATGGGCGGTGGATCTTCCAGACCAACGACTGGCGGCAGTGGCGATTCCGCGCCAGCTGCGGCCAGGCCAGTCTCCCGGCGACGTCGCACCGGATGCTGGCTCGGGTCCCGAACTCGCGGTGCCCCAGTGCCTCGTGCTCGGCCCCGGGGCCGAGCCGGCGCTTGGTCCGCCGGCGGGTGGCCGGGTTCGAAGTACTACACCGTGAGCCGGCGGAGTAGGCACACAGATGTGCTGCCCTTCGCCTGCGACTCGGAGGGTGTCCTGCGTGGTCCGCTCGCTGAAGCCGACGACGGCATCGTGAGCGTGCCGGGTGGCGAGCGGGAGCCCGACCGCCTGAGACGCGCGCAACCAGGCACCTACCCCGTAGCGGTCCGGAGCTGACTGTGGGGCCCGGATCTCACTCGGCGGGCCCCACGGGGCCAGAAAACCCTGACCATCGGCTCCACCAGCGTATGGTCTACCCCCGGCGGGCGCCGACGCGGCCCGGGCTTCGCAGCCGATGACCTGCTCTCACCGGCGCGGCTCGGCAGGCTGTCACGCACTCCAGCCTCTGGCCGCTGGCTGACATGTTCGATCGATCACGCGCCGCAGGTATGGACGGCAGGGCAGCTGCGGTCCGCTACCACCGCCGTTCCCGACGAGATCCCCGTCCACGTCGGTGCGGCGGATGGGCCGGGGAACTTCATCGACGGCTACGACGAGTTCGTGCTGGTCCGCGCTGAGCCCGTGGAGCAGGCAGACGGCTGGCGGTGGCAGGCGAGAGGATGCCGGTATGACACTGCTGCCGATCACCGCGCCCGCGTTCCTGCTGGACGTCCACCGTCTCGACCCCGAAGCCGGCGGATGGGGACTCAGGGTCGATCACGCGGTGGCGACGACGGCCGGCGACACCTACGTGCTGGCCGGCCTGCGTCGCTACCGCGCGCACGCGGCCGGCTCGGCCGACCCCGCCGAGCGGGATTTCGGCTACCAGCTGATCACCCGCCACGACACTGGCGGGAAGCCCATCGCCACCGCCGTATTCGGACAGGCGGTGCCGGGCGGTGTTCCGTCGGCCATACCGGAGGGCGACAGCGCGACCCTGGCCGTCCTCCCGGACGGCGCGATCGCCATCAGCTCCAAGCCCGGCAGCACCCACCTCCTGTCCCCGGACCTGGACAAGGTCCTCGCCTCCTGGCCGATGTCCTGGGGCTGGGAAAAACAGCAGGGCCCCAGGGACGACCCATTCGCTGCGTCGATCACCGTCACCCCCGCGGGCCGGCTGCTGTGCATGACCTCCGAGTACGGGCTCAGCAACTGGGCCGGCGCCCACCCCAACATCGTCGCCGTCTCCGAACCCGGCACAGCCCTCGGCCCGGGCCGCAAGCCCGTGCTGCGCGCCATCGCGACCCTGGACGGGCGCACCGACTGCCAGAGCGACACCGACTCGTACGCGCACGTGCGGTACGCAGACGCGCCGGTGGGGCGTGGCAACCGGCCCTCGCCCTCGTTGACCGAGGCCCTGTCGGAGCTCACCGGGACCAGCGGCAGCCTCTACGGATACCTCGACTCCACGATGACCCGCCCGGCAGCGTTCGGCGACGACCTGTTCGTCGTCCCGGTCTTCGGGAAGACCTACCGTTCGAGCAACCGGGGGCAGGAGTTCAGCTTCGCCCTCGTCGACGACCGCGGGGTGTTGCGGGGCAGGCTGGGAGGCTTGCACCTGCGCGAGGACAGCCCGTTCACCGGCTTCGACTTCACCGTGGTCTCCGACCCGCATCACGCCCACGCCTTCCATCTCAACCGCTACGGCCTGTACGCGTGGAGCGCCGACGGCGTGCTCCGCGCCCGGATGTCCACTGCGGAGAAGCCGTTCAAGCCTCTCGTCCACTTCGCACTGCTGGAGTGCACACCCGCAGGGGAGCTGCTCCTTGCGCACCGCAAGCAGCACTTGCTGCTGCGGGTGCCAGTGCCGCAGGACCTGGACGACCTGGCGGTGGCGGTGGAGACCGCGCTGAAAGGTTACGGGCGCGAGCGCACCATGCTGAAGAGGCAGTACGGGCCCGTGAACTGGCTCTGGTCAGATGACGCCGCCACCGTGAACCCTCACTGATAATCCATCACCTCGATCGTCTTGCTGGGTTGGGTGTAGCTGATAGTGCGGCCCGTGGCGCGGCGGAGAACCGGCGGGCCGACGCTTCCGGTGCGGACCTGCGTGCGGTGACACGATGGTTGTGATGGAGGGTGGGGATTCGCGCGCGGTGGCAGGCGGCGGCGGTGTGCTGCTGTGGTCGGTCCCTGGACGCCGCTGATCTGCGGCAGCTAATAACGGCCTCGGCTTGTCGCGCGGCCCTGCCTATGCTGCCGCTATGGGTCTGGATATCACGCTGTTCATGGCGGACTGGGAGAAGTTGAGCACTATCCCTGTGGAGAACCGGGTCCGTGCACTGGATGACACGACCTGGCCACCAGAGGTCGACGGGTACCCCCAGCGGAACGGACTGGCCGGCGGCTGGCTGTGGCCCCCGGATCGGGAGTCTGCATGGTGCGCCGAGTACGACTTTTCCACCACCACCGGTGCCTATCGCCCGCACGCCCGGGCGGGCGATGCATGGGACGACATGCGGCCCCTCGTCGACGCATCCGTGCGCGAGGCGATCGACGCCTTTCTTGTCGGTCTGATCTGGGACGCGAACCCGGCCGACGATCCTGCGCTGACAGGTGGCGGAGGGTTCTTCCCACCGGCCACCGACGGCGGGCGCCGGGGCATCCTCCTGGTGTGCCCACCTGAGGCAGTGACCGGCAAGGCCCGCGCCTGGAAGGAAGCGGTGTCCCACCTGGATGTGCTGCGCGAGCCGTTCGCCGCCGAGTGCGCGGGCTGGGCAGGACGCCCGGACACCTTCGAAGACTTCACCGCGCTTCTGCGTGAATGGGGCGCCGTGATCACAACGGCCGCGCACCGCGGTTGGGGACTGGTGGGTCTGCCCTAGCGGTCAAGGCTCACGGTGGCGGGGGACAGTACCTGGGCAGACTGATCGATGCCGTGCCAGAACCCGGCGCGCAGCTGCACCCGGTGGTCTTCGCTGATGTCCAGCACCTCATTGCCGTTCATTCCGAAGTCGGTGAGCCTGTAGAAGTCGCTCTTGCCGGTCTTGGTGGCGATCTCCTCCAGGAGGCTCTTGCCCGGGACGCGGCGGTCCGCGGCGTAGTGGGTGCCGAAGGACAGCGCGGGCGCGGCCGCGGCGGCGGCCGGGTGGACCTTGATGCCGAGCGCGCGGGCGCCGGCCCCGGCGACAATGGCCTGCGTGGCCGTGTAGGTCAGGCAATGCTGCAGGCACGCGTTACGGCCGTCGGCCGTGCCGTGGGTGGTCTTCTTCTTGGTGACCGGGTCCTCGTAGGTGATGGGGTGGTCGTCGGAGGCGCCCTTCACACGGGTGCAGAAATCGTCCTGGATCCAGAAGTCGCCGATCGCGCTGGCGGCGCGGGCACGTCATGGCCGCACTGCGCGTGCCCAAAGCGATCGGCCGACCGCGCACTTCGGCCCCTCGTGGTCCTGGCGGACCGCGCCTACTCGTCCCGAGCCATCCGAGAGCACCTGCGCAGGCGCAACATCCGGACGGTGATCCCGCAGCCCGCCGACCAGACCGCCAACCGCAAGCGCAACGGCCGCCACGGCGGCCGCCCGCCCGTCTTCGACCGCGAGACAGACAAGCAACGCAACACCGTCGAACGCTGCACCAACCGGCTGAAGAACTGGCGCGGCCTGGCCACCCGCTACGAGAAGACCGCCACAGTCTTCCGAGCCGGACTCCACATCGCTGACATCTTCATTTGGTCCGCCCGCTGATCCATAAGAAAGGCCCTAGGTGTACTGGCCCGCACCGTTGTTCACGCGGGTGATGGGTCCGTCGAGTGCGGTGTGGCAGCGGTGCTGGTTGTAGGTGTGGAGGAAGTCTGCCAGGGCTTCGGTCCGCTCAGCGATCTCATCCCTGCCGTGATCCGCCGGCCTTCTTCCTTCGAGCTGGCCGACCCGGAGCAGGTGCCGACGGTCACCGGTGTCCTCATGGCCGCCGCGATGGGCATGGACACCGTGGCCTGGCGCGGCCGGTTCGGGGAGATCCCGCCGAAAGAGGCGATAGTCCATGGTTTCGTGCTCGTTTGTGTTCCCGCCCGTGAGCACGAAGGCCAAGGGACGGCCGGCTCCGTCGCAGGCCAGGTGGATCCTGCTGGTCAGGCCGCCTCGGGAGCGTCCGAGTCCGGGAACGCGGAGCCCCTTTTTCGGGCTCCGGCGGCATGCTGGTGGGCTCGGACGACGGTGGAGCCGACCGACACGAGCCAGTCGATGTTCCCGACCGCGTCGGCCCTTGCCCGGGCGGCCCGGAGCATCTGTTCGAACGTGCCGTCCAGGGCCCACCGCCGGAACCGGGTGTGGAGCGTGGCCCACGGCCCGTAACGCTCGGGCACGTCCCGCCAGGCCGTCCCGGTCCGGAACTTCCACCCGATCCCGTTGAGAACCCGCCGGTCGTCCAGCCGCTTGCGCCCCCGCGGCGAAACGGGCAACAGCACCCGGACGAACTCCCACCCCGCATCCGACAGTTCATGACGACGTATCACCCGACCGTGATCCACCACGCAAGATTGTCTGAATGCACGACCTAGTGCCTTCTTCCGAGACCGGATGCGACCGAGGACCGATCCGGAAGAGGAACCTCCACGTTTAGCGTGGTGGTCATGAGTGAAGCTGGGCAGATAGCCGCCTCGGGCTGCGCCGTTGCCCTTGTGCGCGGGTACGCGGAGCATGACGCCGTCGCGGTGGAGAGTTCCCTCGTCACGCTGGACGCGTCCGGTCAGGCGAGGGCGTACGCGATTCTCGGGGCGCAGCTCCAGTCGACGCTGAGTATCGTCGAGGTTGTCGGCCGGGACATCGGGGTCTGCCGTCTGGTGCGTCTGGCTGACTTCGTCGCTTCGGCCGCGCCGCCGCACTACGAGTTCGCTGTCACCGAGGCCGTACGTGCCTGGGCTCGCGACGACCCGGGTGGGGTTCGGCAGGTGTGCGGCGAGGACTTGGTAGGTGCCCTGCATGTGTCGGCTGTCTTCGTCGCGGCGCTGGGACTGGCGCTGTGGGGTCAGGACACTTTCCTGGGCGCTCTGACCGAGTACGGGCAGGCCGCCCAGGACCTCATGACGGGACACCGGCCCGACTTCTAGCCGACTCGCCCCCCAAAGAACTCTCGCCGGCTTCGTCGTCGATGCCCCCATCCCTGGCCGAGGCCGGCGAGAACCCCGTGTAGTAAAGGAGAGTTCCGCGTATGCCCAGCCGCTTCGCCTTGGTCGAAGGTCTCATGGATCGCTTCCCGAGCCTGCCTCGGGAAGCGGTGATCAAGGAAGACCTGCTGCGCGGCGGCATCGCCTTCGATGCCGCCGCGCTGAGTGACAACCACGATGGGGACGTCAAACCGAAGTCGTACTTCATCTTCTCCTTCGACCACGGCACCCTGCCCGAGCTGGGCCAGGCCGCGCTGCGCCGCCCGCCGGAGGAGATCGTGCTGACCGGCGGGCCCTATGGGCTGCGCCGCACGGTGGTGTCGGTTCGGGTGAACCCTGCCTCGCCCTACCGGGTGGCTCCCTGCGCTGAGGGGAGGCTGGGTCTGTATCTGGACGGGAAGCGGATCGCCGATGCCGGTCTGCCGCCGATGCCGGACTATTACCGGCACACCCTGGAGAGCGGGAAATCGGTGATGGAGGTCGCCCCGACCATCCAGTGGGGCTATCTGATCTATCTGACGGTGTTCCGCGTCTGCCAGTACTTCGGCGCCAAGCAGGAGTGCCAGTACTGCGACATCAACCACAACTGGCACCAGCACAAGGCCGCTGGCCGCCCCTACACCGGTGTCAAGCCCGTCGAGGAGGTGCTGGAGGCGCTGGAGATCATCGACCGGCACGATGTCGCCGGCATTTCAACCGCTTACACGCTGACCGGCGGGGCGATCACCTCACGGGTCGGAGGGCTGGACGAAGCCGATTTCTACGGTCAGTACGCCAAGGCGATCGAGGAGCGGTTCCCCGGCCGCTGGATCGGCAAGGTAGTCGCCCAGGCCCTGCCCAAGGCCGACGTGCAGCGGTTCCACGACTACGGCGTGCAGATCTACCACCCCAACTACGAGGTGTGGGACCGGCGTCTGTTCGAGCTGTACTGCCCCGGCAAGGAACGGCACGTCGGCCGCGACGAGTGGCACCGGCGCATCCTGGACTCCGCCGAGATCTTCGGGCCGCGCAACGTGATCCCGAACTTCGTCGCGGGGGTCGAAATGGCCGAGCCCTTCGGTTTCACCGGTGTCGGCGAGGCCATCGACTCCACCGTCGAGGGCCTGCGGTTCTTCATGTCGCACGGCATCACCCCGCGCTTCACCACCTGGTGCCCGGAACCCACCACCCCACTGGGCAAGGCCAACCCGCACGGAGCACCGCTGGAATACCACGTCCGGCTCCTTGAGGCGTATCGGGCGACGATGCAGGAGTTCGGCCTGAGCTCGCCGCCCGGATACGGCCCGGCCGGCCCCGGGAACGCCGTCTTCTCCGTCAGCTCCTTCATGGACACCCTCCCCGCGCAACCGCGGGAGGCGAAGAAGTGAACTTCCGTACACCGATCCCGGCGCTGTTCCCCGGCGCCTCGGGCCGTATCGTCACCGCGCTGACCGCCCACCAGACGACGAACGCCGGGGCACCGCTGTCGCCGACGGACCTGGCCCGTGACGCGTCCGTTGCCGCTACCCAAGTGGAGGCCACGCTCTTCCGCCTCGGTCTCCTGGGCCTGATCGAGCCACGTGGGCGTGGAGGGGATGTGCGGCTGGTCGCAGGACACGTCGTGTGGAAGGCACTGGACGGCTTGGCCGACTTGCGGCAGCGCGTGGTGGAGGAAGTCCGCGAACGTGCCGCTGCGGACCTCACCCCCGCCCCCGCCCGGCTCGCCATCGCCGGTCCCGTCGCCGACGGCACTGCCACACACCCGGCCGACGTACTGGAACTGATCGTCGTCCCACCCTCCGCAGCCCCCGAGAACTGGAGCGAGCAGGCAGACCGCATGGCCGCGCGGCTCTCCCGGCACCTGGGCAACGTCGTCACCCTTCGCACAGCGGCGACCGAGGCCGACGCCGCCTGCTTCGCCGGACCCGAGGCATCCCTCATCATCCCGCCAGACAGTGCGCGGTAAATCACCGGCAACCACTTCCAGGAGATGAGGGGATATATCCCTCCCCTCGTAGTGTGGAGTCCGCGATTGCAGCGGAAGTTGGGATTGCCGTGGAGGTCGTATGCCACTCGTCGTCTGGCTCCTTCAACGCGATCAACGTGGGCGCGCCGGAAGAAGCTCGCCACTGGTTGTTCCGGCACCGATCGTGAAGTACGAGGCCGCCCCCTTGGTTAGCAGTCAGGCTGATCGTCTCCGAAGGCGGTATCAGCCCCCTCTCCCCCAGGAGCACGAACAGAGCATGGAGCAGTTCCGCGTCGCGGTGCTCGACTCCGACCCGGAACGCTTCCCCCCGCACCGACGCGCTGCCGCTCACCGCCCTCGGCAAGATCGACAAGAAGAGGCTCCGCAACCAACCCTGAATAACCGCACTCTCCCGCCCACGCACACGCGGATGATCCCGCGTCGCCCTGGGCAAGAAGCCCCGCCTGGAAGAAATCCGCGACAATCTCAAAGAGAGAATCGCCGAAGCCGAACGTGGCGATGTCGCGCAGGTGGGAACACGGCAGAGACGGCGGGAACCGCCGCCGGCACCGCGGCGATCCACAGGGGCACCCCCGTGCCGCTGCTCCCCACGTTCCTGCCACTGCTCCCCCGGCGCTCGCCGCAGTGGCCCGTCCGTGGGGCCGTCCCGGCAGCCGACAGGGCTGGCGGGTGGGACGGGACCACCGACACGGGAAGGTTGTTGCGGGGACGGTGATCAGGGCGGCGAGGACGGCTGCGACGTCGGACCGGGGAATCCCGCACGGCCCGGCGGCCTCGGCAAGGTGGACCCTGCCGGTCACGGCTCCGTCACGGAGCCAGGACGGCCGCACCACGGTGCAGTCCAGGGTGTCGCCGGCCAGCAGGTTCTCGTCGGCTATGCCCTTGGCCCGCAGGATGGTCTCCGCGAGCTGATCGGCCATGCCACTTCGATTCCCGTCCGGTCGAGTGTTACGTTGATCTGCTTTGCTCCGATCGGAAGGAAAGCAGATGGACGTCCCCTCCTTGCACAGCCGGTTCGTCAGCGACGTGCTTCCTCGGATCCGGCAGGATGCGCGCGTGGCCGGCATGGCGATCACCGGGTCGCTCGCGGGAGGCCGCCCCGATGTCTACTCGGACGTGGACCTGATCCTGGTCATCGATAACGAGACGTACGACGCGGTCATGCGGGAGCGGCTCGTACTGATCGGCTCCTGGACCTCCCTGGTGGCCGGATTCACCGGGGAGCATGTCGGCGAGCCGCGCGTGGTCATCACGCTCGTCGGGCCGCCTCTCCTGCACGTCGACTTCAAGTTCGTCCGTGCCTCCGACTTCGCCGAACGGATCGAGGACCCGGAGATCCTGTGGGACCGGGACGGCGTCCTGGCCGACACGCTCGCCCAACAGCCTCCGGCCACCCCGGCGTTCGACCTCCAGTGGATCGAGGACCGGTTCTGGGTCTGGGTGCACTACGGCGCGACAAAGCTCGGCCGCGGTGAACTGTTCGAGACCATCAGTTTCCTCACCTACCTGCGCGAGACCGTGCTCGGCCCCCTTGCCGCCCGCCGGGTGGGCACGATCTCCCGCGGTGTACGCCACCTTGAGGCCATCGCGCCCGAAGAGGCGCGCGCCCTCCAGGCAACGCTGTGCGGCTACGACCGCCACGAAGCAGGACGGGCGCTCCTCGCCACCGTCGATCTCTACCGCCGATGGTCCGATGCCGGTGGAGCGATCGTTGAACGGCGCCATCACGCCGAGAAGCTCGCCATGCAGTATCTCCACTACGTCATCGATCAAGCCTCTGACCGACCGCGCTGATCACAACATCCTGCCCCTTGGCCACCTCGGCCAAGGACGCCGCGTCCAGGACATCGCCGGTGACCACGGGCAGCTGGGGTCGGTCCGGGCGAGCTTCGCCGGGTCACGCACGACCGCCGTCACCCGGTGGCCACGGCGCAGCGTCTCATCCAGGACGCGGGATCCGATCCAGGACACGGGATCCGATGGTGCCGGTCGCGCCGAACAAGGCGGTCCTGGACATGTTTTGCTCCCCGCTTCGGTTGTCGGCAGCGCGGGGTGCCGACCCATATCCGGTAAGGCAGACGGCCTCTCGTTCCTCGCGCGCGCTGTTCAGTTCCTCGTCCACGACCCCAGGATCATGAGTGTTTTGGTACTCGTGACGTTGCCGGTGCGGCGCAGTCCATCGATGACATGCTGCAGGTGTCCGATGTCGCGTACGCGCACGTGCACCAGGGAGTCCGGCGCGCCGGCGATGGTGAAGACGGCTTGCACTTCAGGCGTTCTGTAGGCAGTGCGGACGATTTCTCCTACAGGTGTCGTGCCGATGTAGGTGAGTTCGACGAAGGCTTCGATGGACCATCCGATCTTCGAGTGATCGACCTGGACCGTGAAGCCGGTGATGACGCCGTTCTCCCGGAGTCGGTCCACCCGGCGCTTGACCGCGGCGACCGACAGCCCCACCTCGGGGGCCATCTCGGAGAACGTGCGCCTGCCGTTCTCCTTGAGCATGCGCAGCAGTTGGTGGTCCACATCATCGATCTCGGTCACTCGAAGCTCCCGGCGCAGAGGCAGTAGCGGTGGCAGTCGAAGCAATTTATTTGATCCAACCACCCTGTTCTTGGCAGTAGTTTGCGTATTGCCCACTACGAGTCGCAACTTGCTTGCGATGAGAGGGCATGTCTTGCTGTCCTGGGCGCCCCGAACGGATCACGCCGAGGAGGCTCGCATGGGCACGGACCCTGCCGTCACGTTGGACGACAAGTACGCCGCACGCGGCGGTCGTGTCCTGATGTCCGGCGTCCAGGCGTTGGTCCGCCTGACGCTGGAGCAGCGTCGCCTCGATGAGACGCGTGGTCTGGACACCCGGGTCTTCGTCAGCGGCTACCAGGGATCGCCGCTCGGTGGTGTCGATCTGGAAATGGGCCGGGCGCGCCGCTTTCTCGATCCCGCCGGTGTGGTGTTCCGGGCCGGGCTGAACGAGGAGCTCGCGGCGACGGCGGTGGCCGGCACCCAGATGCTCGGGCAGGTTCCCGGACGACGCCATGAAGGCGTCACCGGATTCTGGTACGGGAAGAACCCGGGGCTGGACCGGGCGGCCGACGCGATCCGGCACTCCACCGTGGCGGGTACTACGGCGCTGGGCGGCGCGGTGGCGTGGATCGGTGACGACCCGGGCAGCAAGTCCTCGACCGTTCCCAGCTCGTGCGAGCCCATGTGCCAGAGCCTGGCCATGCCGCTGCTCGCGCCCGGTTCGGTGGCCGAGATCCTTGAGTACGGCCTGCACGCGGTGGCGTTGTCCCGTGCGAGCGGCCTGTGGGTCGGGCTGAAGATCGTAACGGACATCGCGGATGCCTCCGCAGTCGTGGACCTGGACGAACTGCGGCCCGAGGTTCCGGCTCCCGCGCGGACCGACCGCGGCGCGCCCCCGACGCTTGTCGGCCCCGCCTCGCTGGACGCCGAGCACGACATGCTCACCCGCCGGCTCGATCTGGCCCGTGACTACGCTCGTCAGGCGGGTCTGAACCGCATCGGCTTCAGTGCCGAGCACGCCGCCCTGGGCGTCCTCGCCTCGGGTACTTCGTACGCCGTGGTGCAGCGGGCGCTCGCCGATCTCGGCATCGACGAGGCCGCCATGGAAGAACTCGGCCTCCGGCTGATCCGTATCGCCATGCCCTTCCCGGTCTCTCCCGAGGACCTGGCGGCCATGACCGGCGATCTGGACCAGGTGCTCGTCGTCGAGGACAAGGTCCCCTTCCTGGAGGGGCACCTGAAGCAGGCCCTCTACGGCATCGACAATCCGCCCGTTGTCGTGGGACGCCATGACGAGAGCGGCCGTCCCCTGCTGACCGCGCGGGGCACCCTGGCGGCCGAGGACGTGGCGCGGGCCCTGGCCTCGCGGATCGGGCCGGAGCGACTGCCGCGTGCCGCGGGCGCTCATCTGGCTCTGCTGGCCCCGCCGGCGCGGAAGCGGATGGCCTTGCCGATGGTTTCGTCGCGCACGCCCTACTTCTGTTCCGGCTGCCCGCACAACGCGTCGACGAGGACATCCGACGACACACTGGTCGGCGTGGGCATCGGCTGCCACGCCATGGTCGCACTGGACGGTGCGGGCCGCGGCAACCAGATCGGGCTGACCCAGATGGGCGGCGAGGGCGCCCAGTGGATCGGGATGACCCCCTTCACGGACGACCGGCACTTCGTACAGAACCTCGGTGACGGCACCTTCCATCACTCCGGATCTCTCGCCGTCCGCGCGGCCGTGGCCGCCGGGGCGACGATGACCTACAAACTGCTCTACAACGATGCCGTCGCCATGACGGGCGGGCAGCGGCCGGAGGGGCGTCTCGACGTACCCGCCCTGACCCGGTTGCTCGCCCTGGAGGGCGTCAAGAAGATCATCGTCACCACCGCGCGGCCGGCCGACTACCAGGGCGTACGTCTCGACCCGATCGCGAGCGTCCGCCACCGGGACGATCTGCCCGCGGCGGAGAAGGAACTCGCCGCCGTCGACGGGGTGACCGTCCTGATCCACGACGACCGGTGCGCCGCCGAGGAACGCCGGCTGCGCAAGCGCGGACAGTTGCCGACCCCGGCCGAGAAGGTCGTCATCAACGAGCGGGTGTGCGAGGGATGCGGCGACTGCGGTGACGTGTCGACCTGCCTGTCCGTGCAGCCCGTCGAGACGGAGTTCGGCCGCAAGACCCGGATCCACCAGGCGTCCTGCAACTCCGACTTCAGCTGCCTCAAGGGCGACTGCCCGTCGTTCCTGCTGGTGGAGCCGAAGGCGGCGCCACGGCGGGAGATCCCGCAGCTTCCGGTAGAGCTGTCCGATCCGGTTCCCGCCGTGTCGGGCGACAGCGCGCTTCTGCACATGCCGGGTATCGGCGGTACCGGGGTCGTCACCGTCTCACAGATCCTGCAGATGGCCGCTCACCTCGACGGCCGCTACGCGGCGGGACTGGAGCAGACGGGCCTTGCCCAGAAGGGCGGACCGGTGGTGAGCGATGTGCGGATCTCCAGCACGCCGGTCACCGGAGCGGTGCGCGCTTCCCGCGCCACGGCGGACGTGCTCGTCGGCTTCGATCTGCTGGGTGCGGCTGCCGAGTCGAACCTGCGGGTGGCACGGCCCGACCACACCATCGCGGTGATCAACACCGCCATCGTGCCGACGGCTGCCATGGTGACCAACCGGGTCGTCGTCCCCGATTCCCCCGACGACGCGCTGGAGCGCATCGCGGCCCTCACCCGTCCGGAGAAGAATCTCCACCTGGACGCGCAGGGGCTGTCCGAGGCCCTCTTCGGGGACCACATGCCGGCCAACATGCTGCTGATCGGGGCCGCCTTCCAGCACGGCTGTATCCCGCTGTCGCAGGACGCGATCGAAGCGGCGATCCGCCTCAACGGGGCCGCCGTGGAGAAGAATCTGGCGGCCTTCAGGTGGGGGCGGGCCGCGGTCCTCGACCACGAGGCCGTGGTGAAGGCCGTCGGCACACCCGTCCGGCCGGTCGTCGAGATCACTCCGGCTGCACGGGCCATGGCCGAGGAGCACCTGACCGCCGGGACGCTGCAGGACGTGGTCGCCCTGCGTTCCACGGACCTGATCGCCTATCAGAACGATGCGTACGCGTCGAAGTACGTCCGGGAGGTCCACTCCGTGGCCGCCTCGGCCAGGCGGCTGGCCGGCGACGAGGCCGGTGAGCGGATCGCGGTGGCGTACGCCAAGGGCCTGTACAAGGTCATGGCGTACAAGGACGAGTACGACGTGGCCCGACTGCACCTGGACACGGTGGAGAGCGCCAGGATCAGCGACGAGTTCGGCCCGGATGCCTCGGTGTCGGTGCTGCTGCACCCGCCTGTGCTCAGGGCCCTGGGCATGAAGCGCAAGATCCGTCTGCGGCGCACCGCTCCGCTCGCCTTCCGGGCTCTGCGCGCGCTGCGCGGGGTACGAGGAACATCGTTCGACGTGTTCGGCTACGCCCGCATCCGCCGCGAGGAGCGCGCCCTGGTCCAGGAGTACCCGCGGCTGGTCCGCGCCGCGCTGGCGCATCTCACCCCGGAGAACGCCACCGAGGTCGAAGAACTGGTGCGGCTCGTCGACGGCATCCGCGGTTACGAGGACATCAAGCTGGCCCGCCTCGCCGACTTCCGCGATCAGGCACGCAGTGCTCTCGGTGCCCTGGAAACCGCCCCCGCCACCGCCACCACGTCCTGACCACCGGCCGCAGCCGTCCGGAAGGAGAACGAACCGTCATGCCCGTCGAACGCCTGCTGCCCACGCGGGAAGCCGAGGACCTGCTCGCTCGTGCCCGGCACATCGCCGACGCGGAACTCGCCCCGAGCGTGGAGGAGCACGAACTCTCCGAGACCTACCCCGAGGGCCTGTTCGCACGGCTCGGCCAAGCCGGCCTGCTGGGCCTGCCCTACCGTGAGGAGTTCGGGGGAGGCAACCAGCCCTACGAGGTCTACCTCCAGGTCATCGAGGAACTCGCCGCGCGCTGGGCATCCGTTGCCGTCGCCGTGAGCGTCCACACCCTCGCCGCGTTCCCTCTGCTGCATTTCGGCAGCGGCGACCAGTGCCGGCGGTGGGCCGAGGACGTCCTCGGCGGCCGGTTGGTCGGCGGATACAGTCTGTCCGAACCCCAGGCGGGCTCCGATGCCGGAGCCCTGGCGTGCGGTGCCCGTCGTACCCCGGACGGCTATCGCATCAGCGGGACCAAGGCCTGGATCACTCACGGCGGCAGAGCCGGCTTCTACGCCCTGTTCGCCCGCACCGGCCCGGGCGGCAACGGCATCTCCTGCTTCTTCGCTCCTGGCCGGGTCGACGGCCTCACCTTCGGCAAGCCCGAGAAGAAGATGGGCCTGCACGCCGTTCCGACCACTGCGGCCTTCTGGGACGATGCGCTGATCGACACCGGCCGGCTCATCGGCGAGGAGGGCCAGGGCCTGCAGATCGCCTTCAGCGCGCTGGACTCCGGACGGCTCGGCATCGCCGCCTGCGCCACCGGCCTGGCCCAGTCCGCCCTCGATGCCGCGGTCGCCTACGCGCAGGAACGGACCACCTTCGGCCGCAGGATCATCGACCATCAGGGGCTGGGGTTCCTGCTGGCCGACATGGCTGCCGCCGTCGACTCGGCACGGGCGACCTACCTCGACGCCGCCCGCCGCCGCGACGCCGGCCTCTCCTACGGCCGGCAGGCCAGCGTTGCCAAACTGATCGCCACCGACGCCGCGATGAAGGTCACCACGGACGCTGTCCAGGTCCTGGGCGGTTGCGGATACACCCACGACCACCCCGTCGAGCGCTACATGCGCGAAGCGAAGATCATGCAGATCTTCGAGGGCACCAATCAGATCCAGCGTCTCGTCATCAGCCGCCACCTGGCCCGCTGATCAACTCCTCCCTCTCAGGCCGTTCAGCACCAAGTCGATGCTGAGGCGGGCCGTGAGGGACCTGGCGAGAGCCGCCGATCTTCCAGTGATGGTCGTGGTGGCGCTGGAGAAGACCCTGCCTGCCTGACTCGCTCCCCCGACACAACACCCGCGCCGCCGCCCATGGACACGGCTACAGCTGGGCCTCCACAGAGCTGGCCTCCGGCTGCGCGCGAGCCGGGCCTGTAGAAAATCGCGCACCCTGCGAACGGGAAGGGGCCAGACCTGGCGACGGTCACGGCAAGTCGGCCGCACTCCACTCGAGCAGGGCGCAGGGCGCCGTACAGGCTTCCTGCCCGGGACGGACCGACCGTCAACCGGAGGGGTTCGCAGGGCGTGGCCGGTGCCGTCCGGCGCTCGGGCACGCTTCACCGGGCCGAGCTGTCGGCCGACGCTGTCTGGTGCGCCGTCCGGCGGGGTCAGATGGTGCAGGTGTCGAGCATCTCGGAGAGGGCTGCGGTCTTCGGCCAGCGTAGTTGATGTTGTTCGGAGTGCTTGTTCGTAGGCGATGGGGCTGCGGTGTCCGAGGCGGGAGTGGCGTCTGGCTTCGTTCACGTGAAGTAGCAGCCCGGCGCTCGGGTGTCGTCCACTGCGATGCGCCGGAGCGCCAGGCTTCCTTGAGGGGGGACGACGAGGTCGATGTCGATGCGGGAGGCAGAGTCGCTGGTCAGGCCGTCGTACATCGACTCGATCGTCTCGCCCGTCGCCACCCGCCACCCGCCACCGAGCATGGCGAAGGCTCTCGACACCGCCCACAAGGTCGTCGACGAATGGGCACTACATGGCACCCCGATCAACGTCGGGGACGAGTGGGCACGACGGCTCAGCCATATCGCCGCAGAACCGGTCAGCCGGGCAGTCCCGACCTCCGATCAACGCCGCCTGGCGGCCTTCCCTGAAACCGTCGTGCTGGCAGAGCTCGTCCTCGATCCGCCTGAACACAGCACCGAGCCGAAGGACCTCTACCTGGCGACGACCGCCGAGCTCAGCCGTCGGCTTTCACGGAGTCACACCACACCGGGCATCCAAGACCCTCTCTTCCAGCACCTCTGCAAACCGGAGACCGGCCTCAACGAGAGCCAACGCACTGAACGTGACGCAACCTTATGAGTCAGCATGGAGCGGGAACATGACACTCAATCGCGGCAGCCTACGAGTCGCTTCTGCTTCGTCCCGGACATTCCAGCGTTCCCCCGCCAACCCCCGGCTGACCACGTGCTCACCTCGCTGAGCCCGCACCGTTGCGTAGAACTCTTCGCCGCACGGATCTGGGTCCCCGGTCACAGCCCCGTAGGCTTCCGAGGCCACATAGTCCAGCAACTCCCACCCAGGCCAGTCCTCGCCCCAGTCCCTCCAGCTCCTCCCAGCCAACGGCAGCACCTCAGGCGCATCAGCCAAGGCATCCGGGTGAAGCACCGCTCGCCCGAAGATCTCACCTCCGAGCCCGACCATCCAGAGGCCGAAGTATTCGAAATCGTCGTCCGAGCACCGGCCGCCGAAGATCCGCTCAGCTGCAGCAACCAAGTCCCAGTGGAATGTCTGACGGGTCACCTGGTCGAGGCGCAGCTGGAACTCGACGATCTCCATCTGCGACCTTCGCGACAGTTCATCCCGCAACCAGGCAAGCCGCGCATCCCTGCCCTCCGACTCTCGTCGGCAGGTCTCCATCAGTTCCCAGAAGGATTCAACGTTCACACGGCGCACACTGCCAGGTGCCACTGACAAGCATCGAGAGCACTTCCGCGAAGGCCAGACCGATTGAGAATGCGGCCAACACCGGGCCGTCGACTACTTGGCAACTCCGCAGGTCAGTGCCGCATCACCTGCCACCCAATCTGCGACAGGACAATTGAGCCGCGAAATGGCCGCCTGTCTCACCCTGATGGCGGGCGGACCGGAGTGGCTCGACGAGCTCTCCACGGACGAGATCGAGGAACAGCTCACACTGTTCGACCACCTCGACGTACGGCCGGACCTGGCACGGATCGCGGTGCCGAACCTGGTGGTCTCCCCGATGCGGGACCTGCTCATCACTCCCGGGAACTTGCAGATCGCATACCCGGCTCCCGGCTGGCGACCCTGGGCTGCGGGCACGCCATCGCCGCTGAAGAGCCGGCCTCCCGGGTGGCGTCGATCCGAGAATTATGGCAAGCACCTCGTCGCGCGACCTACCCAACCAATCGCCTCAAGCAGTGGCGTGGTCCGGCCATGCGAACAGACAAGCTCGCCATCGCCTACCAGGCCGCACTGCACCTCGCTGCGATTCTCATATGGACACGGCCCCGACCGATGGCTAAGGGCTGTCCCGCAATTCCTGGTGGAACAGCGTGCGGCGTCAGATGCGGTGCATCGCAAGGCGGAGGGACGTCCACATACTGGATGTATATGGACGTTCCGACAACGCGGCGAGGTGCCGTAGCTGTCGTCGCACGCCCGCCAGGAATTGCCGGACAGCCCTTAGGGCCTAGAACGGCGGCCGACCGTCAAGGCCCATCCGGTTGACGCCGCGAGGTGAGAACGTCATCGGTCCTATCCATCCTCGGCGGACGAGGGCGATCTGGGAGGGCAGCGGTGACACCGGGTCGAGTGCCCTCCCGCGGGCCCAGTTCTCGAACAGTCCCTCGGTCGTCTCGACGGCGGACACCACCATGGTCACCTTCAGGTCCCCGTCGCTCCAGGTGTTCCACAGCGCCCAGCCCTCCGGCCTGGGGTCGACACCGATCCGTGCACACACGTCCTCGTATGCTTCCTCCACCCCGGCCGGCATGGCCCCGGGCTTCAACACCGAGGCTCCGACGAGGCATACCGGAGGCCGGTCCTCGTCCAGGCAGCCATCGCCCGCGAAGTGGTAGTGGCGCAGCGCCCGAGCAAGCACGTTCACGCTGCGCTGCAGCGGTGTCGCCTCATCCGGGTCTGTCTGGAACGAGAGCCATCCTTCGTTGGATGCCTCCACACTGACGCGGTTGGCGAGGCGCTCGATCTCCCGGAGATAGTCCAGGTCACTGAGCTCGGGCGAGGTCATGGCCCGAAGTTTTGCACCATGCCGCCGACACCGACACAGGTTATCGATCCAGCATGCATCACCCTGCGCAGCGCACTTCCAAGAGACAGGCTCTAGCCGAGCTGGCCATTCTCCGGGGCCCGGCCCAGGGCGGCCACCAGCAAGGCGGCGAGCGCCAGGCCGCCGCCCAGCCACATCACGGCTTCGATCCCGGCGCCGTCTGCAGTGAGACCGCCGGCCAAGGCGCCCAGCGCGATCGCCCCGTTGAAGACACCCACAAAGAGCGAGGCCGCCGCCTCACGGTCCTGCGGCGCAGCGGCCAGCAGCCAGGTCTGGGTGCTCACCGAAACGCCGCCGTACAAGATGCCCCACACCGCGAACAGCACACCGGCTGTCAGCACCGAGCCGCCGAGCAGAGGCAGGAGCCCCACCGTGGCCGCCAGGACGAGGGCGATCACCAGGAGGGTGCCGCGCGGAGAGCGGCCCGCCCCGGCGCCGGCCACGAAGTTCCCGAGGACGCCGGCGACGCCGTAGACGAGGAGCAGGGTGCCGATCATCGTGGGGCTGACCTCGGAGATCTCCTCCAGCACGGGCCGTACGTACGTGTAGGCAGCGAAGTGTCCGGTAACCAGCAAGGCCACCACGGCGAGCCCGGTCGCCACCCGCGGGTTGCCGATCAGCTTCAGCACGCCGCCGAGGCGGATGACCTGCTCGGCCGGGAGCGGCGGCAGCAGGACCGCGAGCGCGATCAGGACCACCGCGGCGAGGGCGGCTATGACAACGAACGCCGCTCTCCAGTCGGCCAGTTCGCCGATGTACGTACCGGCTGGGACGCCCAGCACCGAGGCCACCGCGATCCCGCTGAAGATGAGCGAGGTGGCCGGGCCGATGGCGGTGCCGGACACGAGCCGTACAGCGAGACCGGCGGCGACCGCCCAGACCACGCCCATGCCGATACCGATGATGACGCGGGCGACCACCATCACCCCGAAGTTGGGGGCCCACGCCGCGAGCAGGTTGCCCAGCACGAGCAGCGCCATCATGGAGCACAGCAGCACCCGACGGTCCAGCCGGCCGAGCAGTGGAGTCAGCAGCGGCGCGGAAGCTGCGCCGACCAGACCCGTGATGGTGAGGGTCAGCCCTGCGGTCCCCTCGCTCACATGGAGCGTGTGGCCGATGGAGGTGAGTAGCCCCACGGGCAGCATTTCGGAGGTGACCACCGTGAACGTCGCCCCGGCGACGGCGGAGACTGCGGGCCAGCCCCCACGTCCTGCCGGCTGCCCCTCTTCGGGTGCCTTGTCTGCGCTTTCCTCTGTCTGTGTCATAGAACCAGCCAAGCCGCAGGGCCGTTCGGGAACAACGGCCAATCTCTCATCCTTCTATGAGTGGGATTACTCGATCGGGTGGAAGGGGCCGGGATTCCGTGGGCGGTATCGAGATCCGTGAGTTGGAGGCGTTCCTCGTCCTGGCCGAGGAGCTGCACTTCGGCCGGGCGGGCGAGCGACTGTACGTCTCCCAGAGCAGGGTGAGCCAGCTGCTGCGCAGCCTGGAGGAACGGATCGGTGCCCCGCTGGTCGAGCGCACCAGCCGCCGGGTGCGGCTGACTCCGCTCGGAGAGTCCTTCATCGGCAGCCTGCGGCCCGCGTACGACGGGCTGCGCGCCGCCCTGGACGAGGTGCGGGCCGCCGCCCGGGCGGAGGTGGGCGGGGTACTGCGGATCGGCTTCCAGGGCACCGTCGACGACTACCTCGCCAAGGCGATAGCCCTGTTCGAGGAAGAGTGCCCGGGGTGCGTGCTGGAGCTGACGGAGATCCCGCTGTCGGACCCGTTCGGGCCTGTGCGCCGCCAAGAGGTGGACTGTGCGGTGGTGCTCATGCCAGTACGGGAGGAGGACTTGGTGCTCGGGCCAGTCTTCTCCCGGCAGTCGCAGACCCTCGCCGTCTCCGTCCGGCACCCGATCGCGGCCCGGGAGACGGTATCGGCGGAGGAGCTGACCGACTGCCAGCTCATCGGCGTGGGCGCGGGCGGGGTGCCCGGTCCCGCGCCCACATACTGGCGCCTGGCGCAGACCCCGGACCACACCCCGGAGCTGCGGCCGATCCCGGCGGGCCCACTGGTCAACACCCTTCAGGAGGGGCTGAGTCTGACGGCGGCGGACCGGGGTGCGATGCTGTTGTGCCGGTCCACGGCCGACTACCACGGGCGGCGCAGCGCTGTCACCTTCATCCCGGTCGACGGACTGCCCCCCTCCGAACTGGGGCTGATCTGGCACCGCTCCCATGTCCCCCCGACCGTCCTCGCCTTCGCGCGGGCGGTGAAGGGCATCGCGCCGGGGCTGTAGTCGTGCCCCTTCCGGTGGGGGCCAGACAGAAGAGCGAGCCCGGCCCCAGACCGCCTCCCGTGTCACGGGTCCCAGTCGCGTCCCTTCCCCGGCTGTCTCCGCCTGGGCGGTTGTGCCTGGTGATCTTCGGCGCACCCAACATCGCGACTGTGTACTGGTGCTTCACGTGGTGGCACGATGCGGGACCGTGGAGCGGCTGCACGACGCGCTGCGCAACCAGGTCCGAGCGGCCGACGGTCGCAGCGCCGAGCGCAGCGCGGGGCTCATCGACTCGCAGTCCGTGCGCACGGCCGACACCGTCCCCGTGTCCACCAGAGGGTTTGACGCAGGCAAGAAGGTCGAAGGCCGCAAGCGGTTCATCGTCACCGACACGCTCGGCCTCGTCTGGCGGTACACGTTGTTGCCGCGAGCGTCCAGAATCGTGACGGCGCGAAGCACTCTCTGTTTTGGACCCGCCTCGCCCATCCGAGCATCCAGAAGGTCTGGGCGGACCAGGGGTTCTCCGGACAGCTGGTCGATTGGAGCGCTTCGATCCTCTGCCGCGAGCTGGAGATCGTTCGTAAAGCGCCTGGCCGGCGAGGCTTTCAAGTCCATCCCAAACACTGGGCCGTTGAGCGGACGTACGCCTGAATGACCGCTCACCGGCGGCTTGCCCGTGACTACGAGGCCGATCCTGCCCGGTCGGAGACCATGATCCAGTGGGCGGTGATCGGCATCATGGTCCGCCGGCTCACCCGAGGTTGCCCGGCCCAACGGCCAGGACCACGGCCTCTACGGTGCACAGGACCGGAGTAGACGTCAGCACCTGCAACGCGTCAGGGTTTCCGGACGGCGCCTACGAACCGCTCGACCTTGCTCCGCAGGTCTGGCGAGAGGTCGGAGAGGCCGCCGACGATGAAGGTCAGTTGCCTCGCAAGTTCCGGATAGGCGCTCCAGACTGCCGTGCTCCTGGTCAAGACCGCGCGCAGCAGGTCGCCCTCGTACATGTCGCCTTCGGCCAGCGGGTTGTCACGAAGCACCTCGACCGCGAGCGGAAGAAGCACCGGCAGCCCAATGTCCTGCCCGATCAGCAGGCGCAGGTCCTCAACGGTCAGTGTCCCGACCGGCCGACTCCGCAGGGCATGCGCCGTCGCAATGAGACGGGTGGCGTCGGCCGGGGGCGCCTGCCAGCGATCACGTTCAAGCTCCTCAAGGGACCGACGACGGTCGATGGATACAGTCACCGGTGGATTCTCTCGTGAATGCGTTGTGGTGGGGGGGGGGGGGGGGCCCCCCCCCCGGCCGGGGCGCGGCCCCCCCCACCCCGGCGACGGAAAAAAGGGGGGGGGGGGCGGGGGGGGGGGGGGCGGGGCCCGCGCGGGGCGCGGGGGGGCGC
>NZ_JBIDCA010000010.1:0-386279 GCF_043204345.1 Streptomyces sp. NPDC047917 | reverse complement strand
GCCTCCTGCTTACCGACGCGCTCGTGTTTTCTATTGACTTTTTGGTGTGGCTTCTCGCCCCCCCCCCCCCCCCCCGCCCCCCCCCCCCCCCCCCACCACAACACGAGATCTCAAACATGGTCTGGCGGGTCAGGCTGTCGCGGCCGAGTCACCATCGTGATCGCGCGGCTTCCGGCTTCCCACGGCTGCGACCGGTGACGGACGCCAAGGCCGAAAACTCCCCGCCACCCCCTGGGGCGTTCAGCGACGGCTGAAAAACCGTTGCCTCCTGGTCGCCGGCCTGCTGGGATGCAGAGGCTTCGACGGCGGGAGGGGACGGCTTGGCGGTGTTCGGGTGTGCCGGCTGCGGTGTGGTACTAACGGCGGCGGTGTCGAAGGTGGCACTGCCGATCCATCTGAGCGACGCCTACTGGGAGACGCTGCACCCACCGCTCCTGGAGGCGGGGACCTACGCCGTCGACCCCGAGCCGTACGGGCCGCCGTGGCGGCCGTGGGAGGAGGTCGGAGCACAGGAGGCAGCCACACGGGGGGTCTTCGCACCGCTCGGCGCACTGTCCGACGGACCGCCGGACACCGTCCTGCTCACGCCCGGCGACATGCGCGGTACCGGGCTGATACCGGAGCGGACCGAAGGCTATTGCATGGGGATCAACGGGAGCGGCGGACCGAACCTCGCCTGCCTGGGCTGCCGGCTACCGGTCGGATCACGGATCGACGACTGCGGGCAGTGGCAGGTGGTCCGACTCCTCCCGCAGGCGGTCGGACGGCTGCCCGGTCCGCTGGAGCGGCCTGTCATGGACTGGGCAGACCTGTCTGCCGACGGCCCGCTGTGGCACGGACTGAGCGAGTACCGGGACATCCCGGCGGGCGTGGCCCTCGCCCACGTGGTGATGGCCTCCGAGGGCGGGCCGGTCGAGCCGGCGCCCGGTCCCGTCACCGAGCTCCTCGGCCGGGCACTCGCCGCGCTGCTGCCCTCCGGGGAGGGCGCGAAGTGGCTGGACCTGGCGGGGCCGGGGCTCGGCGAGCCGGCCGCCGAGCTGCTGCTGGTGCCGGTCCACCCGCAGACCGCAGAGGTGTGGCAGCCGAGAGGCGGCGCGGTGGCCGTGCCCGTCGAGGCCGCGCTCTGGGCCGAGCTGGCCTTCCCACCCCACCGGACCCAGCTGCCGGCAGTCGGCGGCCTGCCGGCAGGCGTGGAGCGGGACGATCCACTGCCGCCGCACCCGCGCATGCCGTTCTGGCCGTCCGGCGATGCGTTCCGGCATACGCTGGCACGGATGCCCACCGTCCAGGAACCATGGCTGCGGGCAATCTACGACCACAGGTATTGACCCGTCAGACTGCTCAACGGACCTATAGGTTGCGTTCGATGTACACGGCGTGGCCGTGGACAAGCCGCCGACCGTCTAGCGTCCGGGCCGGTGCACGTTCCACCCCCGCAACAGGGCCTCATCGCAGAAGACGCAGACGAAGTTGTCGACGGTCATGTACTTCCCCATCACGAGCGTCAGCTTCCCCGCCCAGACGTTCGCCCCGTCGTCACACCATCGTGGTCGTTTCTCGACCGACCGGGAGGTGTGGCGAGGGCCGGTCAGTCCCAGTCGGACGCCGGCTGGTCGACCCGGCCGCCTTTGTGTGGTGTGGGGATGTAGTCGCGAGCACCGCCAGGCAGCGCGGCGACACACGCCGCCGAGCAAACGTTGACCAGCAGGGGCAGTACGTCAGTGGCCACGTGCAGTGAGATCCACACCTGATGAAGTCCGCGCTGTTCGATCGGGCGGTCGCAGACACTGCAGCTATGGGTGACGGTGGCACCCCACCGTCGGGGATCCAGGTTTCCCGGATCGAGGCCCGCAACCGAGCCCGGGGAAGGCCGTAGCCGCGGGAACGGCGGTCGCATCTTGTAGTTGCCGAACAACGCGCGCGTGCTTACCGTGCTGCGGGCCGGCTTCCGGCATCGGGTGATCTCGTAGGGGAACCAGCGCAGCCGGTAGGAGGTGTAGGGGGTGAGCTCCTCCAGGCTGGTCACGGCCCCGATCTCGGGCGGGCTCCGGACCAGATTGCTGCCGTAGAGAACAAGGTGCTTGACCGCCGTCAGCTGGGCGATGCCAGGTGGCAGAGCGATGATCTACCGCCGCTCTTCCGGACTGAGCCCGGTCAGGGGGCGAAACCCCTCGCGCCCGTCGGCGGCGGCCTCGTCGATCAGCTCCAGCAGGTGGCGCCAGCCCTGAGCCGAGGTGTCCTGCCGCTCGGCGTGGAATCCGACTCGGGCTCGTGGACGCAGCCTGGACTGATCGAAGCACGAGCACGCGTCCTGGCGGGCACCCCGCTGCTTTGGGGCCGGGTCCGATGTGTCGCCCCAGCGGTTCAAATTGAGCCTCGGCCCGGACGAGTCAAGTCGAATACACAGCTCCTACCGGCGGTTTCCCACAGATGTGCCCAGTGCGGGGCGACGGGTGGTTCTGTGCCTGCAAGTCCGCAGGTTCTTCTGTCTGGACTCTGTATGCGGACGGCGGACGTTCGTCGAGCAGATGCCGGGGCTGACCAGGGGATACAGCCGTTGGACCGAACGTCTGCGTTCGCCCCTGGCCATGGTCGGCCTCGCTCTCGCGGGCCGGGCCGGTGCCCGGATGGCAGGCGTCTTCGGAGTGTCTGTCAGCCGCAGTACGGTGCTGCGGCTGGTCGACGTGTTGCCTGAGCCGGATGTGCCGACCCCGCGGGTGGTCGGCGTCGATGAGTACGCCACTCGCAAGGGCCGCATCTACGGAACTGTGCTGGTCGACTGTGAGACCCGTCGGCCGATGGACCTGCTGCCTGACCGGGAGGCGTCCAGCCTGGCCAAGTGGCTGTCGAAGCGGCCGGGCATCGAGGTGATCTGCCGGAACCGTGCTCCGTTCTTCGCCGAAGGCGCTTCGGTCGGGGCACCCCAGGCGATCCAGGTCGCTGACCGGTGGCATCTGTGGCACAACCTCAGCAAGGCCGCCGAGCGAACTGTTGCCCGCCACCGCCAGTGCTTGTGCGTCCTGGCCCCCGAACCGGTCGAGGACGGATGCGACGAGCCCGCACCCTCCATGGTGGACCCGGCCTCGCCCTGGAAGATCGACCGGATCGCCAACCGCATCCGGGCCAGACACGCCAGGGTCCACGCGATGCTGGAAGCCGGCCACAGCCGCCGTTCCATCGGCCGCCAACTCCATATGACGCACCGCACCGTCAAAAGCCTTGCCGATGCAGCCAGACCAGAAGACCTCTTTGCCGGTCAGTACCAGTTCAACCGAGCCTCCGCGCTGGACGAGTACAAGCCCTACCTCGACAAACGCTGGAACGAGGGCTGCACCAACGCCTGGCAGCTCTGGGAGGAGATCGTCCCGCTTGGTCACAAGGGCAGCTACGGCATCGTCAGCGCCTACATCAGGAAGAAGCGCACGTCACCCCGGCCAGTTCCCGCACAGCCCCCGGCACCCCGCCAGGTGGCCAGATGGATTCTCAGCCGCCCGGAAACGCTCACGGAGATCGAGCAGCTCCAGCTCAAGGCCGTGCTGGCCGACTGCCCCGAGCTTGACGCCCTCACCGGCCACGTCCGGTCCTTCGCCGAGATGCTCACCGAGCGCCAGGGCGAACTGCTCCCCGAATGGCTCGACGCCGTCCGCCAGGACGACCTGCCCAACCTCCACACACTCGCCGCAGGAATCGCCCGCGACGCCGTGATCGCCGACCTCACCCTGCCCTGGAACTCAGATGTGGTCGAAGGGCACGTCAACCGGATCAAGATGCTCAAGCGCCAGATGCTCTGCCGCGCAGGCTTCGCTCCTCCGCAAGCGAGTCCTCCTCGCATAACAACCTGGCCGAGCATCACGCGCATCCAGATCCTGGTCGTGGATGTCGCGCGAGTGCCAGGATGCGTGTCAAAGCGCAGACGGATACGGAGGGGAACGTATGCGACCGACGTTGGCAATGCGTGAGTGGAGTACACGACGCAAGGTGACTACTGCTGCAGCACTGCAAATGCTGTGGCTGGGTCTGCTGATCACCGCCGTGATCACCTGGGACCTCTCGCTCTCCGTCCCCGTCGCCATCGGGATAATGGCCGGTCCGGCCCTGGGAGGAGTGGTTGGTACCTGGGCCGCCTCGAAGACATCTGGTAGGTGACGATCAGTCACCGTTTCACGGAAGGTGAGCCAGAACCACAACTGCTCGATAAAGCCACACGGCAGTTCCACGCCCGCGAAGGGCATCTTCGATTGCGTCGCAAGCACGTTGAGGAGCACTGGATGCGGGTGCAGTCCCGACAGGCCGTCAGGATGGCGCTGACGCGGTTGTTGCGGTCAAGCTCGGCGCCTGGCTCGGCAACGTCCGCAAACGCGCCATGAAACTCCCCGAACAACACCGCACCGACCTCGACCAGCTGGGCATGCGCTGGTAGACGGCCGAGGGCGGGCAGATGGTCAACGTGAGGGCAGCAGTTCGATGACGGCGCCGTCATCGAACTGCTGCGACGCCTCAGAGGCATGGGTTGCGCAGGCAGTAACGGAATCGCCAAGGCGTTCGGTGATCCGGTGTGTTGCGAGTTCGGCGCACGACTGTTCAAGCCGGTCGTAGGGCCAGCAGCGGGCTCGCAGCGCTACTTGCTGATCAGACCGTGATCAACCACATCAACCTGCTTCTACCCGTCGGCGGAGGCAATTGCCGAGGTCACCGGTCTGCTGGGGCCCAGGGATGCCCGCCGCTGACGCTACGTCCAAGCGCCCTGGGGGGCTCATCACGCTCCTGGCGGCGTCCTGCTGCTCTCATCTGTCCAGCAGCCATGAGGCCCGTTGTTCGTCGACGCCTCCACGCCATCCTGCGAGTGGCACCGTGATGTCCGAGCGTGGCGCGCCGCGTAGCCTGCGGAATGCGGTGTGCCTCTCGGCAGTGGGGACGAACCGGTCCCACATCGGCGGCAGGGCTGGGCTGGGAAGCACCCCAATCTCGGCAAGTCCGATAAGGATGCCGTACCGCTGATACTTGTCAGTACCAGGCACGATCTTCGCCCGCGCGACCTCCTTCTCCAACTCGCTCGGTCTCATCCCCGCCGGCGCTGAGCGGATGAGACCGAGCAACGCGCGCAGCCGCTCGCGGTCGTCCTCTTCCGGCCGAGGCAGCCCTTCCGCTGCGGCGGCTTCCAGGTCCGGCAGATAATGCTCCGGCACCTCGTTCCACGCCCAGCCGAGTGCGAGACGCAGCAGCACTTCTGTGACGTCGACCTCGGACACCGGCTTCAAACCGCAATCAGGGACACCGTCTTCGTCTCGCGGCGCCGTGCTGAGGAAGCGCGCCCATCCGTAGGAGATCACCGTCTGCCGCCCGCGCGGAGCGGACCCCAACCCCGCGACGAACGCCGGGAGCACCGTATCCTCATTCAGCACCGCGGCCGCTGAGACGGCACGCTCGACGATCTCAGGCGCAGCCCACTGTTCGTGCTCATGCACCGGCCACCCCGCGCGGTGAGCTGCCGCAACGTCTGCGGGGTCGTCAGACGGTTCGGCTCCCCTGACCGTTCCGGCCCGAGTGAAGCGATACCCGTAGCAGCGCATCAACGGCCCCAGGGCCATTTCCCCAGGAACCCGTCGTGACATGGCACTCATAAAGATCAAGTCTACTGCTCGGATTTCCACCGGATGTGGCGCTCCAGTCGGCGGGACCCCGCACAGTCGGGGAAGACAGTCAGCCCTCTATCGAATCCCGGCACCACGCCGTGCGGCCGAACGGCACCCCGTACGGGGCTGCTGCCGGGACAGTCACGCGCGAACGAGCACGCCTGACGCCTGGACGAACAGCACAGATGGAAGCCGGCGCACGGCCGCCACCATCCGTCCACCTCAAGCCCGAGCACGACGGCGACGCCGCCCAGGCTGCCCACGATGCCCGCGTCTTGGCCCACGGGCCACCTGGTTCAGGCTACCGAGCTGCCCCGGGCCGCCCGGCGCAGCCGATCGACGCAGTGCCCAGGATGGCGTCCACATGGGTTGACCGCGTATGTCACTGCGTCACCGCTCATGCATCATCAGGGCCATGCCGAGTTACGTGCCTTCTCCTGATGAAGTGACCGCCGCGCAGACTCCCGACGGCGGCTGGACGAGGAAGCAGCTTGCGGAGTGGGGGGGTCCCTGGCCCCCGCCACAGGGCTGGCGCAAGCACCTGAAAGCAAAGTGGGAGGGCAAGGACGTCCCACCGCTACAACGCCAGGAACCCAACCAGGACTCCCTGTTCTGAGCCAGCCGCCCCGGGGCCGCTGTACGCCGTCACCGATCCGGCCCCGCTTCGGGAACGGCCGGGTGCCAGACCCGGCCCGCGCGCGGCCCCGCCAACGCGCGAGAGGGACTTGCCGGCCGCCGGCCCCGCGGCGCTCCGCCCGCCCCGCCCCCACCCTCTCCCTTTCGGCGGTTCGGGCGGCAGGAGGTGCGCAGAGGGGATGTCAGCATCCCGACCACGCTTTGCGGGCTTGGTGACCTGCGTAAACACACGACGCCCCGGAGAGAGGGGGGCAACAGATAGTGCATGGAATCATGCAGGAGAAAGTGCGAGCGAAAGTGCAGGAGAACTTTGGGCCGAACTGGCCCAGCCGGGAGAGAAGCAGATCTCAGCCGGGATGGTGGGGCGGTTCCTCGTCGGCGTGGCCGCCGGTTCCGAGGGTCCGCCGCGGGGACGGTGGCGCGGCCGGGCGCGTGCCGAGCACGCCTCGGGCACGCAGTTCGTCGAGATCGGACAGACGTTCTCCGGGAAGTACGTCGAGCAGGTCGGCCTGGGCGGCGCGGATGCTGGGCGCGGGAGCCTGAGGGCCTGCGCCAAGAGCGCGGCGGACTGTCACGTCGGCCATCGTACGGGCGGGCGGCAGCCGAGGGCGTGTTGGCCCTGGCCTGCGGTGGTCGGTTCTGTGGTCGGCCCGTGGTCGGGCCCGACCACAAACCCGACCACAAGCCGCCTAGTTGAGGATTTCGATGCACGGCCTTCCGCATCCGGACAGCAACGCGGCACGCCGGGCGATCGGCATCGCCGCGCGCCGTGTCGCGTGCGTCATGCACTTCAGTGCTGACGCGACTTTTCGAGGAAGTCGGGGTCGGAGGCGAGGACGCCGCCCTGCGCCCAGTACTTGACCGGGTTGGCATGGAACAGGACGAGGATCTTGTCGCGCGGGATGTTCGTGACGCGGTGCACGGTCTCGGTCACCTCGGTCAGCAGTTCCTGCGTCTGCTCGTCGCCGGCGCCCTCCCAGGCGTCGATGTTGATGATGGGCATCGTGTTTCTCTCCTTCGCTTCTTCAAGGGGATGCCGCCGCACCTGACGCGCAGCGGCATCCTTGGTACTGGTCGCGGCCACTCGTGCCGTCCGGCTCTGACCGAGGACTTCGGTCAGGGCCTCCACCGGCATACGAGCCGGTCGGAGTACGTCACGGGGTGGATGTGTCCTGGAACCGACGGGCGAGGTAGCTGAACCAGGTCTGCTGGAAGGTGGCCGCGAGCCGCGACTCGGGTGCGAACAGGTCGAAGGCGTGGTAGGCGCCCGGGTAGAGGTGCAGTTCGACCGGGACCCCGTGGGCGCGCAGGCGCGCGGCGTAGTCGAGGTCCTCGTCGCGGAAGCAGTCGAGTTCGCCGACCGCGATGAAGGTCGGCGGCAGCGCGCTGAAGTCCTGCGCGCGGGAGGGGGCCGAGTAGGGGGAGACGTCGTCGGTTCCGGTGCGGTCCCCCAGGACCGCCTGCCAGGCCAGGATGTTCGTGGAGCGGTCCCAGATGCCGATGTCGGTGATCTCGTGGCTCGACGCGGTCAGGTTGCGGTCGTCCAGCATGGGGTACGTCAGTGACTGGAACACGGGGGCCGCGCCGCCGCGGTCCCGGACCAGCAGGACGGTGGCCGCCGCGATGCCTCCGCCGCCGCTCTGGCCCGCGATGCCGATCCGGGTGCCGTCCAGACCCAGCTCCTCTGCTTCGCGGACGAGCCACTGGTAGGCGGTGAAGCCGTCCTCGGCGGCGCCGGGAGCGGGTGTCTCCGGGGCGAGCCGGTAGTCGACCACGGCGACGGCGCAGCCGAGCTGCGAGCACAACGGCTTGAGCCAGGCATCGTCCTGGGCGGCGAAGCCGAGTACCTGGCCGCCGCCGTGGAACCAGAGCATCACCGGCAGTGGTCCCGGCGCGGTGGCGGGCCGCAGCAGGCGGACCGTCACGTCGGGGCCGTCCGCCCGTCCGATGCGGTGTTCCTCCGTTGTGACCGACGGGTCGTCGGGCTCGCTCGCGGCGGTCGACTCGGCCTGCGCGCGGAAGGCCGCGCGCGTTGCGGGGATGTCGGTGAGGTCGAACGCACCGTTGGGCGTCATGGGGACGCCCTCGAGTGCCTGGCTCAGTTCCCGGTCCATCAGCAGACGGGAAACGGGCATGGTCGTGCCTGCTTTCTTTCCATGGGGGTGCCGCCCGCGGGCGGTGTCGGGCGGGACGGCTCAGGCCTGGAAGTCGTCGATGACGACCACGCCGGTCGGCCCGTAGGTCGCCAGGGACTCCAGCACCCCGCTCGCCTCGTGGAGGCCGACGGTGCGGGTCACGATCCGGCCGGGGTTGAGGCGGCCGGCGGCGATCATGTTCAGCATGGTGCCGAACCGCTGGCCCTGCATGCCGAAGGCGCTCAGGAACTCCAGCTCCTTGACCATCATGACGTCGATCGGCAGCGCGACGTCCCCCTTCTCCGCGGCGGTGGTGTGCCCGAGCTGGAGGTGGCGGCCACGGTTACGCAGGGACAGGACGGAGTTGCGGCAGGCCTCGGCGATCCCGACGGAGTCGACCGACACATGCGCTCCGCCCCCGGTAAGGGTCTTCACCGCCTCCGCCGGGTCGTCCGTGGCGGCGTTGACCGTGTGGACCGCGCCCAGGGCCCGCGCGGCCTCCAGCTTCTCGTCCGTGATGTCGATCGCGATGACGTTGGCGCCCGTCGCCGCGGCGATCTCCACCGTCGACAGGCCCATGCCGCCGCCGGCGCCGTAGACCGCGACCCATTCCCCGCCGCGGACCTTCGCCTGGTCGACGACGCCGTGGAAGGCGGTCATGTAGCGGCAGGCGAGGGCGGCGACGTCCGTGAAGCCGACGGACTCCGGTACCCGGACCAGGTTGACGTCAGCGAAGCGGACCATGACGTACTCGGCGAAGGCGCCCCAGTAGGACACCCCGGGCACGAGCGAGTCCACGTGCTCGCACACCTGCTGGTTGCCGCTGCGGCACATCTCGCAGGAGCCCTCGCCGGGGTTCATCGGGAAGAGGACGCGGTCGCCCTCCCCCCAGTCCCGCACGTCCCGGCCGACCTCTACGACGGTGCCGGCGAACTCGTGGCCGAGGACGAACGGAGGCTTGACGCTCGGCCCGCCGGTCCAGAAGTTCCCGGCCCACAAGGCCCAGTCGGTCCGGCAGATCCCGTTGGCTCCGACGCGCAGGATCGCGCCGTCCGGCGGGCACACGGGGTCGGGCACGTCACGGATGACGAGCGGCTTGTTGAGTTCCTCGATAACTGCGGCGCGCATGGAAGCGGCCTCCTTGTGGCTCGTGATACGACGAAGGAAATCCAAGTCCACCGGTTCAACCGGTGGACTTGAAAGCTAGGCGCTTGCCCGGCGCGATGTCAACCGCATAAAGTGGTGGACATGGATGACAAGGACGGTCGACGCGAAGGGCGCCAGCGCGCCAAGGCCGACTTCCGCTTCGACGACGCGCGGCTCTGCTTCGCCTTCGCCTGCACCCTGGCCGACCGCGGCACCGGCACGCCCTTGGAACGGCTCGCCCGGCCGGAGGACCTCGGCCGGTGGAGCATGGAGAGCGGCTGCACCACGGTGGCGCCGGCCTGCACCAAAGCCGACCTGGGCCACGCCAGACGACTGCGCGAGGCGATCCAGCGGACGGGCCAGGCCCTGGCGGACGAAGCCGCGCCCGCCCGCGAGGACATCGCGCTGATCAACAGCGCCGCTGCCGAGTCCACGTCCGTGCCCGAACTCTCGGCCGACACGGCCTCCGTACGCTGGCACGGGGACACTGTCTCGGCGGCGCTCTCCATGGTCGCGCGGGACCTGATCGAGCTCTGCCACTCGGAACACCGCACACGCGTCCGCATCTGCGGAAACCCCGCGTGCGGCACACCTTTCGTCGACACCTCCCGTGCGGGCGCCCGCCGCTGGTGCTCGATGAAGACCTGCGGCGCCCTCGCCAAGAAGCGCACCTACCGGGCGAGGTCGAAGAGCGGGTCCTGACCCCGACCCGGGAACGGTGGGTGTCCTGGTCGACGTCACCCCGGACATCGACGATCACGGACGTGGCGAGGGGATCCCCGAGTTCCGCCTCGGTCCGAAGCCGGCGGAAGCGCGCGTCGCTGCATTCGGGGCCGAACACGGCATCGTCCTGCCCGGCGCCTGCAGGCAGTTCCTCACGCACGTCGGTGGCTCGGGCGCGGTACCCGTTCTACCGAGATCCAGCCGCAGGTCACACCTACTACGAGTCCCGCAAGGCATCCCACACGCTCGTGTCCGACGAGAGCGGCCGGCCCCTGTCTCCCGACCACACACACGTCTCCTACTTCCGCGGCCCGCGCTTCCACGACATCGCGATGGAGTTCGTCCAGGCCGCCGACGGCTTCGACGCCGTCGCCCTGACCTCTGAAACGACGCGGGGACTGGCCCTGTTCACCGACAGGACCCTGGCGGAGCGCTGGCACACCCACCACCAGGAGCACGCCGTTCTCGCCCTGCTGTCGGCCAAGGGGAATCTCCGCCGCCCGCGAGTGCAGCGCCCTGTCTCCCACCGCATCTACATGCCAGCGCCCGGAACGGGGCGGCCGCACTGACCCGGGCCACCCCCTGGCCGATTGGCGTCCCCGTCAGCGGTCCCGGCCCACTCCCCTGCCCTGTCCTGCTCAGGCTGCGTGGTGTAATGCTGCTGCCGGCGGGCGGGGTCGTCCGCATCCTTGACCGGCTGCTTCGGCCGCGGTCCGTCCGCGACGATGCGGCTGCGGGCTTCGGCGGCCTGGGTGAAGGCGGCCAGCCGGCCGAGGTTCTTCGGTGTGTGCAGCCACGTCGCGGGACCGGTCGTACGGCCCTCCAGGTACTCCTCGGGCATCGCGGCCTGCTGATGCGCAGGCAGGATCGGGAGCCTCACCCGACTGATCCGCCGAGCCGCGATCACCAGCATTCCTGACGGCACCGAACGCATCACCGAGGCGTCCCTGGACCAGATCCGCCTGGACCACCTCGCCGAAACCCACCACCACACCACACGAGACTGCTCACCCAACCCACGCTGACCAGGCAAAACACCACTGACCAGCAAAGACACAAGCACGGGCGGGCGCGGCTTCGTCCGCCAGGGCCTGGCCCGTCCGCTGGATCGCCTCGCGCAGTCGTCTGGCGTGGCCCAGGTCGGCTTTGGTGCAGGCCGGCGCCACCGTGGTGCAGCTGCGGCTGCACCACGTGGCCGGTGCCGCCGCCGCTGGCGCCGCCCTGTGCCTGACCGCCGCTGCTGCCGCAGGCGCCGCCGATGCGCACAGCCACGCGGCCGGCACACCACACAGCGGGCCGGCGAGGTGATCACCTGCAGCACGGTCGACGCGGATGGGCCGATCGTCTTCGGAAACACCCTCAACACCAACCACTGGGGGCCGCTGTCGAACTTCATCATCAGCGACCGGAACAACAAGTACTCCTGTCAGGGCGGCTGGGCCGAGGGCACCCTGTGGGTGAGCGGCCAGAACTGCCGGCAAGCCTGACGGAGCACGCTGTTGTTCGCGGCACCCTCCCGAGAGTGTCGCGAACCGCTGGCCAAGTGATGTCCCGTAAATGATCTCCGGGTTGCCTCGGGCATGAACGGCCGCGGTGTGGCCCGCTCGCCTATCCGGCGAGGGCGAGGTTGTGCACCCGGGCGAAGACGTGCTCGACGCGGGCTCGGACCTGCGTGTGGGACTTGTTGTGTTCTTCTTTCCAATCCGGAAGTTCGGCCTGGCCGCGCTCGCGGCGGTGCGGGATGACGAGTCCGGTGCCCGGGTAGCCGCCGTCAGCGATCGTCGTGGTTTTGCCGACGGCGGCCTTGGCGCCGGACTCCTCCCACGCCTTGCAGTCGTTGCGGTTCCCTGAGGCCGGCCGGCCACGACGACCAGACAGGTGTCGGCGTCGATGACGACCTGGTGGTTGGTGGAGTACCGATAGTTCTTCGACCGCTCGGCGATGGTGTGGTCGCAGGTGGGAACCAGGGTGCCGTCCACGATGAGAACAGTGTCCCTTGGCGAACGTTTTGCGGGGCTGAAGCGCCAGCATCGGCCCGAGTTGGACAATGACACGGTCCGCCGCCGACTTGGACACCCCGAACATCGGAGCAATTTGCCGCATGGTCAGGTTCGTGCGCCAGTACGCCGCGACCAGCAGTGCCCGGTCCTCCAGCGGAAGACTCCACGGCCGGGCCTTGCGGACGGCGTCCGCACCCTGGCGCCGCAGCACGGTCACCAGCTTCCCGAACTGCCGCGGGCTCAGCCCGCTGAAAGGGGCTATCCAGGACGGCGACGCCGTGATCACACCAGCCACGGCGAGATCGTCTCATCCTGATCACGCTGCGGGGCCGCCAGCCTCTGACGGGACATATCTCGGTCGCCTGGACGGATTCGGCATGAGAACCTCACGCCGGTGGCTTCTGAAACCGAGGTGGGAGAGCTGTTGCACCAGCGTGGCTGGCGAACGGCGTTCACGGTCGCTGAAAGGGTGAACGCGTGGGCTGCCCTGGTGAGCGTCATCGAGCGCGGCTACGACGACAACATCTACGAGTACACCAACGACCTCTACTGCCGAAACTGGCTGCACGAGGCGTGGCTCCTGCTGGACGAACACGTCGTCCAGCTCTGGACCCCGCGGATCAAAGCTCTGGACGACCAGTACAAGGCCGTGACCATCGACGACGACGGCCAAGCACTCGATCAGTTCCACAGACTGCCCGGCCCCGACCTGTGGTGGTGGCGGCGCCACCCCCGCATCCTCACCGGAGACCTCGGGCGTTCGCTTCGCTCGGCCGGTGCCATCGGCGCCGCCCCGGACACGGCATGACCCTCAGCCTCGTGGGACTACGGGACAGCGCTTACTGATCTTTTCGTAAGTTCAGTGGGTGTGGTGGGTGGATGGTCAGGCCCATGGGCAAGGAATGACCACGGCAGTCGGGGGTTGGCGTCGATGCGGTGGATGCCTTGCTCGGTAGCGTCGGCGACATCGGCGAGGTGGTCGTCGGCGAGGTTGGCGAGTTCGCGCTTCTTGAGCGAGGACCACAGCGGTTCCACCGGGTTCAGCTCGGGAGCGTAGGCGGGTAATCGTTCCAGGGTGAGCCAGTCCTGTTCGGCGACCCAGGACCGCATCGCCCGGCTCCAGTGGGCGGACAGGCCGTCCCGGACCAGGACCACTCGCTCGCCGCGGTGGAACACCTTCATCTGCTCCGGGACCTCGATGAGTCCGGCGGTGTCGTAGCTGCCTGGCTTGAGGTGGAAGCACAGGCGCGCGCCGCGATGAGGATCGGTGGAGTGGTAACCCAAGGCCCCGGCCATCGACGCGCGCTTCCAGTTCAGGCGGTGCCGCAGGAGCGGAGTCCGCCCTCGGGGCGAGTAGGTGCGGCGGATCCGAGGGAGTAGGGAGACGCCTGATTCGTCGAGGAAGACGATCCAGGCACGTGTGTTCACGGCCCCCTTTTGATGCGCGGCCACTCGTGCGCGATCCAACGCGCGATCTCCGACTCGTTCAGCTCGACCGCCCGCCGCTCGGGCCGTTGCAGGCTCCATCCGAGCCGGCCGGTCAGCTGCACGCGAGGACCGGTTCCCCAGCCAGTGCACCGAAACCATCCCGCCCCGGTCCCGGCAGGCAGCCGGGTTCGAAAAACCATCGCCCCACCGCCCGTCATGACGTGGGCAGAGTGCTCGCCACCGGCGAGGCATACAGCAGGCCTGCGCACCACAAGGTCGGCACCAAACCCCGCAGGACAGGCTGACAGCGACGGCCTTGTGCGAGCGGTGCTCGACGGAGGGCATGACCTCACGGTGGGCCGCTCCGTAGAAGCGGAGCCTGTCCATGACGATCACCCGTGGCACTGCGCCGGTCTTCGTCATCAGCCTGCGGAAGAAGCGTCTGGCCGCGGCCTTGTCCAGTTGGTTCTGCACAAGGTTGTCGAGGACGTCGCCGTCCTGGTCGACGACCCGCCACAGGTACTTCTGCTCGCCATTGATCTTGATGAGGACTTCGTCCGGATGCCACTTGTCGCCGGGTCGGGGACGCCGGCGGCGCAGCGCGTTGGCGTACTGCTGCCCGAACTTGCCGCGCCAGCGCCGAACGGTCTCGCAGGAGACGACCATCCCGCGATCGAGCATCAGCTCCTCGGCCTCGCGAAACGACATGGGGAACCGGAAGTACAGCCACACGCGGCGCGCGATGATCCCGTCCGGGTAGCGATGCCCCTCGACGGCGGCGCACTCTCCACGACGCTCTCCCCCGACACGGCCAACCTCAAGATCATCTCCGCGCCAGCCAACGTGACAGTGCCCTGTTCAGGGCTGGTTGCGGAGCTTCTTCCTGTCCACCTTGCCCAGGGCGGTGAGGGGGAGCGAATCGGCGAGCCGGAGCAGTTTCGGGGCCCAGAGCGCGCCCTTGTGGGCACGGACGTGGTCCGTCAGATCGGCTGGGGTGGCCTGCTGTCCGGGGCGCAGGACCACGGTGGCGGTGACGGCTTCGCCCCAGTGCGGGTCGGGTGTGCCGTAGACGGCGCTGGCGGCGACGGCCGGGTGTGTGGCGAGGGCGTCCTCGACTTCGCGCGGGTAGACGTTGAAACCGCCGGTGATGATGGTGTCCTTGATCCGGTCGATGATTGTGATCAGGCCGGTGTCGTCCCGGCGGGCGACATCACCGGTGTGCAGCCAGCCTCCGTCGAGCGCGATTGCGGTCTGTTCGGGCTTGTTCCAGTAGCCGTCCATCACGAGCGGTCCTCGGACGCACAGCTCGCCGGGCTCGCCTGCCGGTACGTGCCTGCCGTGCGGGTCGAGCAGGGCGATCTCCACGCCGGGCATCGGCCGGCCGCAGCTGCCCAGGACGTTCGGGTCGTCGCGGTGCTCGGCGGGGTCCAGGACGGTCAGCGCGTTGGGGGCCTCGGCCTGTCCGTAGTGCTGGCTGAGCACGGGGCCGAGGAGCCGGTGTGCCTGGGCGAGGCGGGCGGGGTCGGCGGGTGCGGCACCGTAGAGGACCCAGTTCAGCCCTGACAGGTCGGCAGCGGGAGGACGGGGGTGGTCGAGCAGGGCGTACAGCATCGTGGGGACGACGAACGTGGCGCTCACGCCGTCGCGTTCGATCGCGTCGATGACGCGGTCCGGGTCGAAGGAGGGGTGGAGTTCGAAGCTGGCGCCGTGGAGCAGGCCAGGTGCGACGAGGAGCCCGGCGGCGTGCGACATGGGGGTGGTGATCAGGAAGTGGGTGTCCGGTGGCCAGGCCCAGGTGGAGGAGGCCCAGGCGTTGGCGAGCAGTGAGCGGTCTCGCAGCATCACGCCCTTGGGTTCGCCGGTCGTGCCGCCGGTGTAGAAGAGGTAGAGCGCGGGGCCGCGCGGGTCGTTCGGGCCGGGGGGTGTGGTGGCGGTGAGACGGTCGAGTTCGGCGAGGGTGATCGCCTTGGTGCCGTCGGGACGGGCGCGCGCGGCGAAGCGGGTGTCGTCCACGACCAGGCAGTCGGACGCGCTGTCGCGCAGGATGGTCCGGTCGGTGTCCGCGGTGGCAAGCGGGTGCAGAGCGGTGTAGCGCAGTCCGGCCAGGCAGGCGGCGGCCATGACGGTGAACGCCTGCGGGCTCGGGCCGCACAGCAGGGCGATCCCGTCGCCGGGCGTGAGACCCAGCTGTCCGAACGCGGCCGCGGTGCGTTCGATCCGTTCCGCGGTCTCGCCATAGGTCCAGGTGTGCTTGGTCCCGTCGTCGCCGGTGAAGCGGAAGGCAGTGCGCTCGGGCCGCCTGCGCAGCGCCGACAGGATCAGGTCCGCGTATCCGGCTGTCATCGTATTCTCCCCAGGATGGTCACGGCGGCCACCGCCTCCTCGATTCCGTAGAGGCCACCGCCGTTCTCGGCGATGGCGATGCGCGCGTCCGGGACCTGGCGCTCGCCCGCCCGGCCGCGTAGTTGTGTGACCAGTTCGTGGATCTGCGCCAGTCCGGTGGCGGACACCGGATGGCCACGCGATTCGAGTCCTCCCGACGGGTTGACCGGGAGGGTGCCACCGAGCGCGCCGGCGCCCGAGGCCGACCACGGTCCGCCGTCGCCGATCGGACAGAATCCCAGGTTCTCCACCTGCTGGATCTCGCCGAAGGCGGTGGCGTCGTGGACCTCCGCCACATCGATGTCCTGCGGAGCGATGCCGGCCTTCTCGTAGGCGGCAAGTGCGGTCCGGCGGCCGATGTGCCGCCCGGTGTCGTCCGCCTTCCGGTCGGTGCCCGACAGCAGGACGCTGCTCAGCACCGCCACGGCCGACTCGTCACGGGTGAGGTCGGCCCGCGTCACGACGACGGCTGCGGCGCCGTCGCTGACCGGTGAGCACATCGGCACCGTCAGCGGCCATGCCACCCGCCGCGCGGCCAGGATCTCCTGCGTGGTGAACGCCCGGCGGAAGTGGGCCCGGGGGTTGTGGACGGAGTGGGCGTGGTTCTTCGCCGCGACCGCGGCCAGGTGGGTTTCGGTGGTGCCGAAGCGCCGCATGTGGGCGCGGCCCAAGGAGGCGTAGATCTCCATGAACACCGACCGGTCGCCGTCCACGGTCAGTTCGGGCGGCAGGGGATCGGTCAGGGCGGCGAGCGCGGCCAGGGTCTCCTCGCGGTGGGCTACGTCCATGGCTCCGTCGAACACCGCCAGTCCCTGGGCGGGATCGGCGCAGACGAGCTTGTCCACGCCGACGGCCAGGGCGGTGTCCGACAGGCCTGCCTGTACGTGGGCGATCGCCAGCCACAGAGCTGTGGCGCCGCCCGCGCAGGCGTTTTCCACATTCACTACGGGTACCCCGGCAAACCCGTGCGGGCGCAGGGCGACCTGGCCGGGGATCATGTGCTGGCCGTCGATCGCCTTCTGGCTGACCGTGGCATGGAAGACGGCGCCGACATCGGCCGGGGTGAGTCCGGCGTCGCGCAGTGCCTCGTGTGCGGCCTGGCCGGCGAGATCGCCGGCGGAGCGGTCGAGGTGGCGGCCGAAGGGGGTGGCGCCGACGCCGAGGATGAGTGCTTCGCGGTTCATGACACGACCCGGTTGCGCAGCACGCCCAGGCCGGAGACTTCGAGTTCCACGGTGTCGCCCGGTTCCAGGAAGCGGCCGTGTTCCAGCCCGCAGCCGGTGGGCACGGTGCCCGAGCACAGGACCTCTCCGGTGTGCAGCCGGGTGGACCGGGAGGCGAAGGCGATCATGTCGGCGAAGCTGTGGTGCATGTCGGCGGAGGTGCCCCGGCTGACCTCCTCGCCGTTGATGCGGGCGGTCATCGTGAGCCGGTACGGGTCGCCGATCTCGTCTGCGGTGACGATCCATGGGCCGAGGACGTTCGCGTCGGTGAAGTCCTTGCTCTTGCTCAGACCCAGGCCTGTGGCGATCTCCTCCAACTGGGTGTCCCGGGCGCTGAAGTCGTTGAAGATCATGTAACCGAAGATGTGCGAGGGGGCGTCCGTCGCGGGGATGTCCGTGCCGCCGCGGCCGAGCACGCAGGCGAACTCCAGCTCGTAGTCCCGCACCGAGGAGTAGTCGGGCCAGTGGATGTCGCTGTCGTGGCCGGTCACGGAGAGCCGGTTGGTCACGTAGTACAGCGGGCGTTCGAGCATGATGGCGGGAAGTTCGACCTGGTCGGCCGGGATGCCCTGGATCCGGGAGCGGGCATTGCGGAAGTGATCCATGAAACTGCCGAAGTCCCGGATCTGCACGGGCTGGGGCAGCGGGGACAGCCAGCGCACCTCGGACGCGGCGACGACCGCTTCGGGCGGGGCTTGTTCGGCGAGCCGCTCCAGGGTCTGCCGCACGGGTTCGCCGCCATCGATGATCGTCTGCATGGTGGTCAGCGCGGGGGCGTGCTCACCGGTCACCAGGCGATGGGCGCGGTCGAGCAGCAGCAGGCGCTCGCCCTGGTCGAGCACGAGCGCGGTCCGCTCGACACGGTCGTGCTCCACGGTTGCGAGTTTCACAGCCGGTTCCTCTCCTCAGCAGGAGCCGGGGATCAGGTCCTCAGCAGGGGCTGGGGGATCAGATCCTCAGCAAGGGTCGGGGGTGTCAGACGAAGGCCACGACGCGGGCCGGGGCGGCGCTCGCACGGGCGATCTTGATGGGGAAGAACGCCACCCGGAACCCCGACGGGGGCAGCGCGGCAAGGTTCGTCAGCTGCTGGACGATGAAGACCTCCCGCTCGCGGCCGGCCCGGTGCCCGTCCCACAGCACGGAGTTGTCGCCGCTTTCACGGAACTTGCCCGCCATCACGGAGAAGCTCAGGTCCCAGCCCGCCGCGTCGGTGCCCAGGACCTTGGCCCCGAGGCCGGCCAGGAACAGCGTCGACTCGCGGCTCATACCCGGGTAGCGGAAGAACTCGGGGTCGGACAGCCCGTACCGCTCCTGGCCGGTGCGCAGCAGGATCGCCCCACCGGCCGGAACCGGGGCGCCGTTGTCGGCGAGGGCGGACTCCAGTGCCCCGACGGTGATCGGGGCGTCCGGTTCGCACCGGCCGCGCAGGTCCAGCACGAGCGCCTCGCACCACAGCTCGTCCAGGGCGATGTCGGTGATGGTGCGGGCGGGCCTGCCCTCGCAGGTCGAGCCGTAGTGCAGCGGGGCGTCGACGTGGGTGCCGAGGTGGGTGTTGAAGTCGGTGAGCAGTTCCGCGCCCCAGCCCTCGCCGTCGGGCAGGTCCTCGACGCTGCAGTGCATGGCCGCGGCGAACTGCTCGCGGCCCTCGCCCGTCGGGTGCGCGTAGGCCACGGCAGGCGCGATCACCGGGGCGAGGGCGCGCAGCTGCTCGGGAAGCCGTTCGCGGTCGGCGGGGTCCAGCGTCCGGGTGAGGTCGATCAGTGCCATGTCGAACCCTTCTTGGTTATTGGACGTTCAGCATAGAACTGGATGGCTAACATAGGCAAGGTTCGTCGACCCCGGGCGTCGCCCGGGTGGCGTGACAGAATCGGCTGCGTCAAGCAGCCGCAACGTTGGGAAGGACACCGCGTGGGTGCGACCCGCAAGCAGGAGATCTCCGCCGAGACCCAGCGCCGGCTGGTGGCCGCCGCATGGGAACTCGCCGCCGAGGGCGGGGCTGCCGCAGCGTCGATCCAGGCCGTGGCGGAGCGCTCCGGCATCAGCCGGGGCTCCGTGGCCTGGCACTTCGGCTCGAAGGACGGGCTACTGAAGGCGGTGGTCGAGGAAGCGTTCCGGTGGGGCGCGGACTTCATGCGCGAACGCCTGGACGGCGCCGGACCGGACGCCGGAATCGAGGCGCTGATCGAGGCGAACTTCGCCCTGATGTCCCGACCCGAGGCGCACATCTTCTCGACACTCCTGATCGAGGCGGTGAGCCGCGAGTCGCCCTTGCGCGCGACGTACGCCGAGGAATACGCGAAGATCCGCGGCCTGTACACCGACCACCTGCGCGCGGCGGGCGCGCGCGTCGCCGACCCGGAGGCCGTCGCGACGGCGCTGCTCGGCGGCACCCTGGGCATCAACATCCAGCACCACCTGGACCCGGCCCTGGACCGCCGGCAGGCCGTGACCGCGATGACGGACATCTACACCGCTGTGCTCTCCGGCACCGCACCCCACGTTCCGACCGGCACCTGACCCCTACCTGTTCGCCCGGGCGGCCCGGACGGGCCGGTACTCCAACGGTGCTTGCCGTGGAGGGTTGTTCGGGCCGGCGTTCCGGTCCGCCGCGATGGTCGGTTGGTGATCCCCTTCGCTGTCAGCACCGGGGCCGCTGTGCGGTCAGGGTTCCGACCAGGGCCACGAGGGCTGCTCCCAGCACCGCGCCGAGCACCGGAGCGATCAGGTAGATCCACAGGTGGGTGGTGTCCTGGGCCAGGAGCGCCGGACCGAACTGCCGTGCCGGGTTGGCCGATCCGCCACTGAAGGGACCGAACGTCGCGATGACGACCGTGGTGGCGAGGCCCACCGCGTAGGGGAGCAGTCTGCGGCCGGCCGGGTGTGCAAGGAGCACGGAGAGCATCATGGTCACCAGGACGAGGACTCCGGTCTCCGCCGTGAGGATCGCGGTGGCGCCCCATGACGGGTCGGCATGGACGGTCGCGTAGTCGACGGGGCCGCGGGAGACTGCCGGTCCCCAGACAAGTCGGCCGAGCGCCGTTCCTGCGACGGAACCACCCAGTTGAGCCGTGACGTACGGGACGACGGCGCGGGCCGGGAAGCCGCCGAGCCGCCACAGAGCGATGGTGACGGCGGGGTTGAGGTGTCCGCCGGACCGCCGGCCGGGCGGGGATGCCATGAACACCATGAGAAGCACCCCGATGGCGACGCCGAGGATGGCGAGAGCGTAGTGGGTGTCATGGACAGAGATCGGTGAGTCGGGTGCGATGAGCCAGCGCACGCCGGTGACGACGAAGAAAAGCAGAATGCCGGTGAGGCCGAATTCGCAGGCTGCGCGACGCAGGATGCCGGATTCTGCTGTGGTGGGCGGGTCGGCCTGTGCCGGCACGGCCGAAGTTGTGATTGCCATGGGCATGGTCCTATCGAGGATCGCTGTTTGCCGGGCCGCGCCGAGGAGAGCCCGGGGCGCGGGGTCCACCTTGGCGGCGGGGATCCCCTGATCGCCAAGGGACCCCCGCCTGCGTGGGAGCTCACGCCTGGGCGTGCGCGCCTTCCAGCCAGTTGGTGAATTCGCAGGCGAAGTGCCACTGATGTCCGACGAAGACGTGCTCAGGGGCGTTGGCCGGGAACTGGATGGTCAGACGGATGCGCAAGCCGTCGGGGCCGTCACCGAACTCATGCATGACGCGGGCGATCTCCGTGCCGTCACCGAGGCGTCCGGTGCCGCCGATGCGTACGGGGTAGTCCTCGTGGCCTTCGTCCGCGATCTCGACACCGTCGTGGAAGGTGAGGAAGAACCGGAGGGGGCCGGATCCTATGGTCTCGATGATCTCGACCACTCCGTCGCTGGAGTCGGCGAGGTAGTGCTCGGGGTTGGCGGAGAGCAGCGCGGACCGATCGCCGCCCGCGAGCCGGCCCTGCCACCAGGTGAGGAACCGGTCCGCGTCGATCCCGGCGGCTGTCATTTCGGTGACGGCCGACCGCCAGGCTCCTCCGGACCCGTTCGGAAGCGGTGCCATCACCGCGTCTGCCACAGCGAGTTCGGGGGCGAGGAGTTCCCGCATCCGCTCGTCCCCGATCCGCTGCTTCAGCAGGGTGAGCGCGGCCCGTGAACGGTCGAGCTCCCACTGCCGAACGGCATCGTCCCCGTACTCGACACCGTCGATGACAGTGCGGACATTCAGCGCGTCGGCGTTCATGGCGAAGCCCCTTTCAAGGGAAGCGGAGAGCTTTTCTCCGCATACGGCACACTAGCACAGGCGGAGAGAAGTCCTCCGGTTCGTTGATGGAAGGTGGGTCTGATGCGGGCGGACGCCGAACGCGCCAGACGACGGATCCTGGATGCCGCCCGCGATGTGTTCCTGGAGCGGGGCCCGGACGCCCCGCTGGACCTGATCGTGCGCCGGGCGGATGTGGGGCCGGCCACGCTCTACCGTCGCTACGCCGACCGCGAGGCGCTCGTGCGTGATCTCACCGGTGACCTGCTCGCAGGCCTTGAGATCGCGGCCCACCAGGCGGCGCGAGAGGAGGGTGACGCGTACGACGCGGTGCGGCGCTTCGTCCACGCGGCAGCCGACCTCCGCATGGGCGCGGTGATCCCGGTACTGCTCGAACGGCTCGTTGTCGACCAGGGGTTGACCGAGAGCCGGACCCGCACATCGAGGGCGCTCGACGGTCTGTCCGCGCGGCGCACGAATCCGGCCGACTACGCCCCGGGGTGGGAGCGGGAGACCTGATCCTCCTGCGATCCGGCTGTCCCGCCCCTACCCGTTGGTCTCGTCGCGGTCGATGTACGGGGTCAGGGTGGGTGGCGTGGTCGAGGATGGCACGCATGCGCGCCACCTGGCCGTCCTCGACGGCGGTGCCGGGGTCGTTGGCGAGCAGTCGCGGGATCCCGGGGACGGCGGCGACCACAGCCAGGAGGCGGACTGGCTGTGGTCGGGGGCGAGCCAGTGCGCCGGCTCCGGCACCGCGTGGACGAGTCCGGCGAGCGTCTCCGCGGTGTCGTCATCGATGCCGCCCTTGCCGTGCTGGTCCACGCCATCGCGGCAGCAGGATCGAGGGACGTCATCGCCTTCTCGACGGCTTCGGCGAGCGGGGGCCGATGATCCACCGGTCGGTCTCGGGGGCGGGCAGGACCCTGTCCCAGTCCGCCGCGCGTCGGCCGGCGACCGCCAGGACATCGGCCTCGCCCTCCCAAGGCTCGCGCGGAGCCGGAGCGGCCGGATCGATGGAGAGACGGAGGATCGTCATGTCCGGCCAGGAGCGGTCCGGGCGGTCATGTGGCCGTCGCTTGATCTGCTCGTTGTTCCCACTACGGGGCGGGGAGAACGTGGTGATCTGCCGGACGCAGAGTGGGAGCGGCTGCGGCCGTTCCTGCCGGTGAGCAACGGACGGTGCGGGCGGTGACGTGATCACCGGCAGGGTGATCGACGGGATTCTTCACGGCGGCCTGCTCGCCGAAGTGCTGCGCCGCCGGCCGGGCCTGCACGCGGTCCTCCACGACCAGGCGTACGTCCTGGCCCGGCCACCGGCCCGGCCCCGAGGACATCGCCGGCCGCTGGTCGCTGTCGCGGGGCGACTTCTTCTCGTCCGTACCGGCGGGAGACTTCTGTCTCCTCAAGCGGATCCTCCACGACTGGGACGACGACGAGTCGGCCACGATCCTGCGCAACTGCCGGCAGGCCATGGCGCCCGGCGGACGCGTCCTCGTCATCGACGCCGTCGTGTGGTCCGGGAACCGGCCCCATCAGTCCAAGGCCGTGGACCCGATGATGATGGCTCCCTCACGGGAAGGGGCGCACGGCAGAGGACTTCGCACAGCTCTTCGGGGCGGCCGGGCTGCGCCTGCGGCGAATCGTGCCGACGCGGACCGTACTGTCCGTGGTCGAGGCGGTGAGCGCCCGGTAGGGCCGGAGGCGACGCCGTCGCGCGAAAACCTCGACGCCAGACCCTTCGGGACGGGAAACCCGGGTGAAACATCCCGCCGCCCCCACCGCATCTATAAGGCGTAGGCGACGAGGCAAGGAGAGAGCGGCGGATGAGACGGTCCCAGGAGAACGCCTTCCGGGAGTTCGCGGCGGCCCGCATGGGGCACCTTTTCCGTTCGGCGTGCCTGTTGACCAGCGGCGACACTCATCTCGCCGAGGATCTGGTGCAGGAGACGCTGGGCCGGATGTACGTGGTGTGGGGCAGGCCGTCGAAGCTCGGCAATCCCGCGGCGTACGCGCAGACCGTTCTCGTACGGGCCTTTCTGGCGCACCAGCGGCGGCGTTCGGCGGGAGAGCGGCCGAGCGACGAGATCCCCGAGGTCCCCCAGGCGGCCGCGCAGGGCGACACCCCGCTGCGGCTCACCCTCCTGGACGCGCTGCGGACGCTGCCGGCGAAGGACCGGGCGGTGGTCGTACTGCGGTACTGGGAGGACCGGTCCGTCACGGAGACCGCGGACGTCCTCGACCTGAGCTCTGCGGCCGTACGCACCCGCAGCACCCGCGCACTCGCCCGGCTCAGGGCACAGCTGGGCGACATCGCCGAAGAACTCGCCGCGCACTGATCGGCCCGAGCGACCAAGACGAGGAATGGTGGTGATCCGGCATGTCCGGAACGCAGAAGGACCTGGACGGCTTCGAGGACGGGCTCGGTTACGCGCTGCGCCGTGCCGGGGAGGAATTCACCGCGGAGGGGCGCTCGCTGGTGGACGGCGGCGTCGCACGCGGCAGGCGGCGGCTGCGGCGCAGGCGGGCCGCGGCCATGACCGGCGGTGTAGTGGCGCTCGCCGTCGTGGGGCTCGGGGCGCCGTACGCCACGGGGACGCTCGGCGGCGATGACGGGCAGGGCGAAGCGGGCGTGGCCGCGCATCCGAAGGCGGGGGCGTCACCCGGCAAGGGGCCGCAGCTCTCGGCGCAGCAGGTGATCGCGACGCTGGAGGGTCTGCTGCCCAGGGGGAAGGTCAGCGAGCAGGGCGGACACGGTACGGCAGACCGGGACGGCCCGTCGGCGCATCTCGTCCTCGACGACGGCAGGGGCAAGGCCGCGGTCGGCGTCAGCGTAGGCGCCGTCGACCCGCACGGCGCGGAGGCGAAGCAGCGGCTCGCCTGTCCCGACAGGACCTACGTCCCGTACGACTCCTGCCGCAACGAGACGCTCGCCGGCGGTTCGCGCCTGATGGTGCTGCGCGGGTACGAGTACCCCGACAAGCGCGTGGACACCAAGTGGTGGCACGCCTATCTCGTGACCCCTGACGGGTACACGGTCGACGCCAACGAGTGGAACGCGCCCGCGGAGAAGGGCGCCGAAGTGACGAGGCCCGAACCTCCGCTCACCGTGGGGCAGTTGAAGGCACTCGTCACCTCGCGTGCCTGGCGGCCCGTGATGAACGCCCTGGAGAAGGCGGCCCCGGAGCCGGTACCTCAGCCGCCGGCGCGGGGGCAGGACGGCCGAACGATCCTGCGGAATCTCAAGGCGCTGCTGCCCGCCTCCGCGAAAGTGGTCTCCGGGCGCGGTGACGACGGTTTCGCGTACGTCGTCGTGGACGACGGCAAGGGCGCGAGCCTGGTGCAGATCAATGTGCAGCCGGGGATGTCGGACCTGGGGGACGAGTTGTTCGGGGCCGGGGCCGAGGTGCTGCCGGACGGGACGAAGGTCGTCACGCACCGGGAACCGGGCGAGAAGGGCGGCGAGGGCGTGGTCATGTGGACCGCCGACACCCTCCGTCCGGACGGCCTGCGGGTCGTGGTGTCCGCGTTCAACTCCGGCGCCCAGAACACGAAGGCCACGCGGGAGACGCCCGCGCTGACCATGCGGCAGCTGAAGGCGGTCGCGACGAGCGGGAAGTGGGCCGTGAAGTAGGGATACCGGCAACGGGAGGGGAGGGTACGGCCCGCCGTACCCTCCCCTCCCCCACGCCATCAGGTCGAACGCCGGTCTGGAGAAAGGTGCGTGGCGGTCCGCCGCTTCGGGTTACGACGTGACGCGGGGCCGACGACATCGAGCGTGCCGCCGCGACGGCCGTCGAGCGCTTCGGAGGTCTCGACGGCGCGTTCGACAACGCCGGTTGCGCCGGTTCCGTCTTCGGCCGGTCGCACGAGCTGTCGAAGGAGGACTTCGACCGCGTCATGGACATCAAACGTAGGCGGGCTCTGGCACTGCCTGCGCCGCCAGATCCCCGTCATGCTGGACGCCGGGCGCGGAGCGATCGTGAGAACCGCCGGTTCGGCTGGGCTCATCGCCATCGGCGCCCCGTCCCCGTACGTCGCGGCGAAGCACGCCGTGCCGGGTCCGACGAAGGCCGTGGCCGCCGAGTACGGGGACAACGGCATCCGCGTCAATTCCCTGATCGCGGGCACCACCCGGACCGAGATGATCGACGCGGCGGTGGAGCGCAACCCGGCCCTGGAGGAGGCGTTCGTCGCGCGCCGGATCCAGAAACGGATGGCCGCACCACGCGAGGTGGCGGAGGCGGCCCTGTGGCTGCTGAGCGACCGCGCCTGGTTCGCCACCGGCAGCCATGTGGCGGTGGACGGCGGCATCCTGGCCGTCCGAGCGGCAGGAGCCCTGACCGCACGCACTCCACGGCCGCGACGGGCCGGCCCGCATCGCGGGCCGGCCCGGCCCTCACTTCGTACGGCCACCGCCGCCCGCCGTCATCGACGGCACATCAGGCAGGGCGGACGCGTCAGTCGGTGCGGTCCACCCAGGCACTCGCGACGTATTCCGCGCCCCAGGGGTTGGAGGCGACCGAAGCCTGGCCGACCGGGGCCCAGTTACCGAGGACGATGCGCTGCGGCAGTCTGGGGTCGAGCGGGTTGAGCACCGCGTGGATCCGGTGCTGACCCGTACCGCTGGTGCAGAGGCTGGAGAGGGTGCCGCTCCCGGACGAGACGGTGCAGTCGCCGGGCGCCGCCTGGGCGGCGGGCGCCATGGCCAGTACCAGGCCTGCCGTGGCCGCCGCGAAGGCCACGGATCCGGTGACGCGCTTGTGGGAAGGGGACTTCATGAACATGGGAACTCCTTCGTCCGATGACGACACGTGATGGGAAGGGGCGCATGCGCGGATGGGGCGTGGAGCGGAACGGTCCGGCTTCTACGTGCGGATCCCATGGGGTGCCACGGACGCCGCAGACGCCAAAACGCGATAAATAATGAGAATGCAGGTGATCGCCTGCTTGGTCGCGAGTCAGATCCTGCCCAGGTCCACGTCTTCCGGCAAGAGTTTCGCCAGATCTGGTACAGACCAATTTCGCCGCCTGCCGGGCGGTCGCGTGTCCTTCGCGGTACGTGGGACGCGTCGACGGGAATGCCTTGGTCCGCTCGTGGATTGGGAGTGAGTGGAGCGGCGCCGTCCGGCGGCCGGTCCGCCCGCCGAAGACGTCTCAAGGAGTGTGCCGCATGTCCTCACCGTCCGACCCCCGCGTCCCCGAAGGACCGCTGAAGGACCGTACGGTCGTCCTGATCGGCGGCGGATCGGGCATCGGTCTGCGGGTGGCCCACCAGGCCGTCGCCGCCGGATCGCAGGTCGTCCTGGGCGGGCGTACGCCGGACCGCCTCGCCGCGGCCGCACAGGAACTGGGCGGCGCCGCCCGGTGGCAGACCGTCGACGTGACCGACGACGCGTCGCTGGCCGCGTTCTTCGACGGACTCGACCGGGTGGACCACCTGTTCACCTCCGCGGCGTCCTACCGCGTCGGTGCGCTGCGGGAGCTGAGCCCCCAGGACGCCGAAACCCCCTTCACCTCGAAGTTCTGGGGGCAGTACCACGCGGTGCGGCACGCGGCGCCGAAGCTGTCGCCCGACGGCTCGGTCGTACTCATGGCGGGCGCGGCCGGGGCACGCCCGCCCGGCCCCGCCCCCGCCTACGCGGCCTGCAACGCCGCGATCGAGGGACTGGGCCGCGGGCTCGCCGTGGAACTCGCCCCGGTACGGGTCAATGTCGTCTCGCCCGGCACCATCGACGGGAACCTGTGGGCGGGCCGGCCCGCGCCGGACCGGGAGGCCGCGTTCGCCCAGTACCGCCGGGACACCGTGCTGCAGCGGCTCGGCACCGAGGACGAGGTGGCACACACGGTCCTGTTCCTCTTCACCAACGGATACACGACCGGATCCACGCTCTACCCCGACGGCGGGTACACACTGCGCTGACAGCCTGGGCCCCGAACCCACGATCCGCGGTGGCACGGGGCCGCGCGAACGGCACACTGTCCCGCGTGAAACGACGGCTGGTGGGTCGCGGCGGCATGCGGGCTCGACGGCGACCGGCTCCAGACCTGGAGCCGGTGATCACTCCGCTCGCCGCCATCGCCCGCCTCGGCGACGGTGGCGAAGGGCCGGCGACCGACGAACTGCTCGCCTTGTCCCGGTGATCCGCGCCTGCCGCTCCGGTGGCTCCACGAGACCCTTCACGTTCTTCCTTACCCGAACCGAGGGCCGGTCGTGCTCCGCGACCCGAAGAAGAGCTCGACCCGGATGTACTGCGCCGACTCCGTCGCGGCCCTCGGGAAGATCCTCGAAACCGTGCTGGTGGAAACGCCCGTGGTGATCGGAACCGGCTGCACCACGGTGGCCAACCCGATCGTCATCCGGGGACCGGCCGAAAGCGCCCGCGGAAACAACCGGGAGCCGCGGGGCCGCGGGGGCTGTTCCCGCGCTCTGTCAGGTGTGAGGAGTTCTGCCGCCCAGCCAGGGGTTCCCCAGGTCGGGGTGCACCGCCCTCTTCCCGATCCGCCGGTCCGGTTGTCGACCGGGCAGGTGAGGAGCGGGAGGCCGCAAGGCACACTCTGTGTGTCAGATGTTCCTGGTCCAGAGGATGATTCACACATGATTACGCTCAAGAAGGAAGACGGACCGGCCGATCTGGACGGTGTGACCCACCTGTCCATCGGGGTGTCCTGGGACCCGACCGCGGGCAGCAGCGGCGGGATGATGGGGATGCTCCGCCGCAAGTCGGGTACCGACCTCGATCTGATCGCCGTCGCGATGCAGGACGGGGATCCGGTGCGTCTGGCGGGGCTCGACTCCCTCGATCCCATGGGCAACGGGTCCTTGGTCCACAGCGGTGACAACCAGACCGGACACGGCGACGGGGACGACGAGACGGTGACGGTCGAGTTCGCGCGGATACCGCCCAACATCACCTCGATCGTGTTCGTCGCCGCCGCCTACAAGAAGGGGAGTTCCTTCCAGAAGGCGCGGAACATCAGTTTCAAGGTGTACGACGCGACCGGGGGGAGCTCCCAGCAGGTCGCCGACATCTGGCCGAGCCTGCTCACCCAGGACAACGGCTGCGCGGTGGCCAAGGCCGTACGTGTCGGCGGCGCCTGGAAACTCGAAGTGATCAACACGACGGGGAAGATCAAGCAGGGCAGCGAGCACGCCCTGATGCGTTTCGCCGTCAGCAAGTGAACTGAGGAGGGCGATCCGCGTCGACCGGCCCGGCCGTGTCCCTGTCCGTCCGGTGGAGGGCCGGGCGGCAGGCCGCCCGCCGTTCCGGGGCGGTGGGCTGCCGGAAGGACGGGCGGGTGGTTGGTGCGGGCGGTCGCCGTGGGGTCCTGGCAGGTGCGGTGGCGGGCCGGGGCGCGGTGTCAGGCGCGGGGGTCCACCAGGATCTTGACGGCTGTCTCGTTGTGGTGGATCAGGGTGTCGAAGCCCTGGGTGACGAGGTCGTCCAGGCCGATGGTCCCGGTGATGAACGGGGCCAGGTCCACGCGGCCCTCCCGTACGAGTTCGATGGTCTGCGGGTGGGAGTTGACGTACGCGATGGTGCCGCGCAGGTCGATCTCCTTGAGGACGAGTTTCTGCATGTCGAGCGAGGCGGGCTTGCCCCAGATCGAGATGACGGTGATGACGCCGCCGGGCCGGACGGCGTCCATCAGGGTGTCAAGGACCGCGTTGACGGAGGTGGCCTCGTAGGCGACGTCCGCTCCCCTGCCGTCGGTGAGGCGGTGTACCTCCTCGGTGACGTCGGTGGTGGCGGGGTCGATGACGTGGTCGGCGACCCCGGTGTCCAGGGCCTTCTGCCGCCGCAGCGAGCTGAGTTCGGTGACCGCGACCTGGATGCCCATGGCCTTGAGCACCGCACAGGTGAGCAGGCCGATGGGGCCGGCGCCGCCGACGAGGGCGAAGTCGCCGGCCTTCGCGCCCGAACGCTGGAAGGCGTGGTATCCGACCGAGAGCGGTTCGATGAGTGCCGCCTGGTCGAGGGGGACGTCGCCGACCGGGTGGACCCAGCGGCGTTCGACGACGATCTTTTCCGCGAGTCCGCCGCCCCGGCCGCCGAGTCCGATGAAGTTCATGTCGGGCGAGAGGTGGTAGGTCGGGTTGTTCTCGCTGGTGTCGACGTCGGGGCGCAGGATGTAGGGCTCGACGACGACACGGTCGCCCGGTTTCAGGTCGTCGACACCTTCGCCGACCGCGTAAACGGTGCCGGACATCTCGTGGCCGAGTGTGACGGGTGCGGATTCGCCGGAGACCGGGTGCGGCCGGCCTGCCGGCGGGACGAAGATGGGGCCGTCGAGGTACTCGTGCAGGTCGGTGCCGCAGATCCCGCAGTACGCGACGTCGATGCCCACGGTGCCCGGCCGTACGGCGGGCTCCGGGACGTCCTCGATGCGGATGTCACCTCGGTCGTAATAGCGTGCGGCCTTCACCTGGGATCGCTCCTTCGGCTGTGTGCTGCTCACACCCACGGGGGCGTCCTCCCGCCGTGGAGCGGGGTCCGCGCCTCGCGCGTCTCGTGTACGCCCTCGGTCAACGTTACGGTCCGGTCCGTCCGGGCGCCCGTCGTGGCACGCCATCGTGCCGCCGGGCTGCCCCGTACGGGGCACGGGCACGGTCGGCGCCGAAAACGGTGCGTCCCCGGCATCCGACCGACGTTGTCGCGCTGGTCTGGCGGCCACCGGATGTCCCCGGCGCCGTGGAGGGCACGACATCCGCTCGGGAGCGCCGGTCCTTCCCCCGCACCCGGATCCGTCGCGACCTCACCACCCCGGTCTGCCGGATCCCGACCCCGACCGCCGACAAGGTCCGGTGGGCGCCAGGCGTACGGAACTGCGTCTGAAGACGTCCTGGAGACCTTGGGTGAGCGGATCGGCAACAGGCAACAAGGCGGAGTCCGTGACCATCGGCTCGGACAGGACCGAACCTTGGCACATGCAGCACTGCGAGGCTGATGGGTTGCAGACGGTCGATGGACAGCGGCACTCCCCTCGCAGCCGAACGCCGTCAAGGCCACTCCCATTGATCGCCGAGAACAGGGCGTCCCCGTCGGAGCCATCACGTGCGGCCCCGCCAAGTGGTTGTCCGAACTGAACCGCTCGCCCGAGATCGTGCGGCGCAAGAGGGTCGAGCTCATCTCCACCGTGCACGGCCTCACCGTGGTCCCCGCCCACCGGAACCAGGGCACGGGGTGGACCCTCGTCGATCTGCGTAGCAGGCGCGGACGAGCAGCGCCGGAGATGGCCGGCCGAAGGAGGGCGACTGGGGCCGGGGGCCTTCCCGTTGAGGGCCGGCGGGTGTGGGTGCGCTCCTGACATGGAACGGGGGCGTCGCGGCCCTGCGCGGAGACCTGCCACACATGTAACCGCGCCCCGGCTTGACCATGGCCGGCCCGACCAGCTGCCGAAGAGTGGCGGCCCCAAGGCACTCACCGACCGGGCCGGTGCCCGCATGCTGAGGGGTGTGACGGGTATCGGCTACGGGTGGGTATCACGTGCAGTGCGACGCCGGGCAGGGCTGATGCTCCGGCGCGGAAGGGGGCAGTATGACGGGGGACGGGTTGCGTGCCGGACGCGTCGCGCGGCGGGTGGGTCAGTGGGCATCGCACCGGCCGCGCCCGGTGGGGGCGGCACTGGGCCTCGGCGCGGCGCTGGTGGTGACGGGATGTGGGCTGGCGTTCATCGTGAACGTGCAGAGCAGGCCGCTCGTCGCGCTGCCGCTGTTCCTGGTGGCGATCATTGTGGCGGTCACGCCCTCGTTCGTGAGGATGGGCATGTGGTCGCTGGCTCTGGGGCTCTGCCTGATGTTCCTCCTGCTTGTGGCGTCGTTGGGTGTCGGTCAAGCCGTGTTGAACTGGCGCGGCGAAGAGATGTCCGCGACGGTCACCAAGATCGTCCACTTTGAGCGTTCGGCAGGCACAGGTGAGAAGTACCACTGCAGGCTCCGTCTCCCCAACGGTCGCACGAGGTTCTTGACCGACAGGGATGCCTGCGGCGTGTCCACCCGCGTCGGTGACCGCGTCCGCGTATACGTCGACCCGTACAACCGCCTGGACTTCCTGACCGCGACGCCCCCTTGGCCCTGGCTCACGCCCGCCGTCGTCGGGACGGCCCTCGGAGTGCTCACGCTGATGGCGGCCGTGATGGCGTCCCTGACGATGGGAAGCCGGTAGCGCACCCTCGACCAGTCACCCGGTTCGAAGTCATCCGTTGGGGACGAACGCGGTGAAGGAGCTGAGTGAACTCGACGTTCTCGATCAGGCCGGTGGGCCCAGGACGCGTTCACCGCCTCCCGCCCGAACCAGGCCCAGATCGACTTCCTGGTCAAGGGGTCGTTTTCTCCGAGTGTCTTGTCCCGGGATCTTCTGTTTGGTCTGTGGTGTCGGGTCGCGCCAGGAAATGGTGGCTTCGCCGGTGAGGCGGTGGGCCATGAGGTCGGTCATGGCGACGTGGATCATGGTTTCGGACGGGTGGGCAGGGCTTCGTAGTCGCGGGCCGGGCGGCGGTGGAGCATGAGCCGGCCATGGGTCCACTCGACCGCCCATCGCTTCGGAATGGGGGTGAAGCCCCTGGTTTTGGGGATGCGGGCTGTGATCTCCATATCGATACCGAGTACGGCCGCGTGTCCCAAAGGTGCCGGCGGTGGCCTCCGTCGACCCGGCCCTTGCGGATGCCGGGGTGTTCGGCGGAACCCTGGGGCCGGGTGCACCCACGGCTCACCCACCGGGCCGACCGGCTGGGCCATCAGGGCGAACTGCCCTTGGCAGACGGCACGTTGATCCGGTTGGAGGTTGAGCATCTGTCGAAGGACCGGGAGGCGCCGACGGTGTGGTTGTGGTCCTCGAAGTCCGGTGCCACCGAATGCGACGTCGACCGGGCCCGGCAGGCGTTCCTGCGGCGCTTCGATCCGGAGCACACCTTCCGGCTGTTCAAGCCGACGCTGGGCTCGACCGAACCGCGACTGCGATAGCCGGAGGCGGCCGACCGGTGGACCTGGCTGATCATCGCCGCCTGCACCCAGCTCCGGCTCGCCCGGCCCCTGTCCCAGGACCTGCGGCATCCCTGGGAGAAGCCGGCCGCCCCGGGACGGCTCACCCCGGCCCGGGTCCGCCGGACGTTTCGGCACCTCCGCCAGCGCATGCCCTGTCCCGCCAGTGCACCGAAACCCCACCGGCCAGGCCCGGGACGACCACCCGGTACCAGGAACAGGCGCCGGGCACGCCGCCACGACGTGGGCAGAAACGTCCACCGCGGGAAGACGCTCATCACTCTGCAACGGTTGAAGGGTTGAAGCACAAGCTGAGCGCTGCAGCGACCCCGAATGCCTTGCTCTGAGCCTTCAGCGAAGATCCGACTGGACCTCGGTCAGTCGATGCCTTCGACGATGCGGAAGTCGCGCTCGACGCCGTCGGAAAGGGCGACCAGCGCCTTCTGGTAGGCCGCACTTTCGTGCGCCGCGACGGCCTGCTCGAAGCTGTCGAACTCGATCAGGACGGTGCGCTCGGCGATTCCGGATTCATGCGCCACGACCCGACCGCCACGGGCGAGGACCCGACCGCCGCCGGCCTTGACGGCCGGAGGGGCCAGCTTGTTGTAGGCAGCCAGTTTCTCGGGGTCTGAAATGGTGCGGTAGACGCTGACCCAGTAGCCCTTGGGCATGGAACCTCCGATGTCGGGATGAGTGCATCTGACTTACGGGTTGGTCTCGGACGAGCGTCGGCGGGCGAGAGCGAGGCTTGTCAGCGTCGTGATCGCCATCGCGCCGATGCCGACCAGCGCCGCGGTGGTGTAGGCGCTGTCGTCGGGGAAGAGGTGGCCGGTGCCGGTGCCCGCGGCGAGGATCAGGCCACCGATGGCGCTGCCCAGGGAGTACCCGACGCTGCGGACGACGTAGTTGAAGCTCATGGCGCTCGACGTCTCGCTCTTGGGGGTGACGGCCAGGATGACGCCGGGCATCGCGGCCGAGAAGCCGCCGACGCCGAAGCCGAGCACGCCCATCGCCGCGAACAGTTCGGCCAGTTCCGACCGGGCCGCCGCGAACAGTGCGAACCCGCCGCCGACCACGACGGCGCTGCCGGCCAGGAGCAGGGGGCCGGCGATCCGCGTCCGGAACCGCGGCGTGAGCCTGCCTGCGACGAAACCCAGCACCGAGAACGGGATGAGGACCAGCCCGGCGACGAAGGTCGTCAGTCCGAAGCCGTAGCCGGCGCCGTGCGGCGTCTGCGCGTACCGGGTGATGAGTGTGAGCAGGAGATACATGCCGATCCCGCCGACGAACATGGCGAGGTTCGCCCCGGCGACCGCCGGGTGCCGCACCGCCCGCACATCGACCAGGGGCGTCGTGCTGCGCAGCTCGATGACGGCCCAGACGCAGAGCAGCACCACCGCGACGGCGGCGAGGCCCGCCGCCACGGCGAGGTGCCGGCTCCACAGATTCCGTTCGCCTGCGAGGAACAGCACCAGGAGCAGCGCAGCGGCAAGGACGACCGCGCCTGCCACGTCCACGTGGGCGGAGCGGCCTTCGGGGGCTTCGGGCATGGAGCGCCACGCGGTCAGGAGGGCGGCGGCGGTGACGACCAGGCCGAGGCCGTACGCGGCCCGTACCCCGCCGAGCTCGGCGAGCAGTGCGGCCAGTGGGTAGCCGACGCCGGCCCCGATGATCGAGACCACCGAGATCAGGGCGATCACCGCCGTGCTGCGCTCCTCGGGAAGGTGGTCCCGGGCCACGCCCATCATCAGCGCCGTCAGCCCGAGTCCGACTCCCTGGGCCGCCCTGCCGGCCAGCAGCCACGCGAACGGCAGCGGCAGCACGGTGAGCGCGCTGCCGGCGACGACGACCGTCAGCGTGACGAGGATCGTGGCCCGCCGGTGCGGGCCGGATCCGAGCCGGCCCAGGACCGGCGTGGCGACGGCGCCGCTGAGCAGCGCGATGGTCAGCGTCCACTGCGCGCTGCCGAGCGAGACGTGGAACGAGGTCGCCACGCTGGTGATGAGAGGTGTCCCGAGGCTGGCGACCGCCGCCACGACCAGAGCGATGAACATCAGGGCGGGGACCAGCAGCCGCGCCTCGGAACGCGCCACCGGGAACGCCTTCACCGCGGCCCCGTCGACCGGCTGCCCGGTCACTGCTTCGGCCCTTCGCGGTCCTGGCTTTCGAGCTCTGCCAGATGCTTCAGCGCCGGAAGGGCCGCCACCAGCGCCTCGACCTCGTCGCCGGCGAGCTCGCCGATCAACCGCTCGAACGCGTGGACGCCCGCCTGACGCCGCGTCCGGGCATAGGAGGCACCGGCCTCGGTCAGGCACACCAGCGTGACCCGCTTGTCGGACGCGTCGCCCCGCCTCTCGACCAGGCCGGACTCCTCCATCACCCGGACCAGGGCGGTCATCGCGGGCTGGGTGACGCCTTCGACCGCGGCCAGATCGGTGATGCGCCGTGGGCCGGTCCGGTCCAGGGTGGCCAGGGTGGCGGCGGACGTCAGGCTCATGTCCCGGGGCAGGCGTCTCGCGGCTCTGGTGGCCAGGCCGTAGAGGGCTGCCCCGATGGCGGCGGACGTGCCAGGAGCGGTGTCTTGACGACTCATGCCCGAAGCATAGCGTTTTTATATTCATAGTTTATGTAAATGAAAATGGTCGGCCCGGCCCGGCGCTGGCAGCCGCTCGCCCGACCGGACGAGCGGCCACGCGAAGGCCTTCTGCGGCCGACGGTCGCGTGGTTCGTAGCGGCGGTGGCGGGGGCACCGGCCCTGACGCCATTCGGTGAGGCGCCGACCGAGAATACGGCGGCTCAGCCGCTCCAACGCCAGTACAGTTCGGGCCGGGGCCGTGTGCCGCAGCCGGAGAGCTTCAGCTCGGGATTCTGCCGGTCGCGGTCGTCCCAGCGGGTGGGGAGTTCGCGGTCGTCCTGGAAGAGGCAGCGACGGTCACTGCTCGTGATCCGCCAGGCGCTACGTTTCCAGGTCGTGCTCTGCCACGGCTCACGGATCCACCGCTGGCTCCCGCGGCCTTCCTCGCACCGCTCAAGCCCGACAGCCGTCGAGTTCGCGGTCAGACAGGAGTCGAGGTCGATCCGGGGCCTGATCGTCCCGTCCTTCCTCATGTCCCACTTCTGCGCGGCCGACCCGTCACAGCCGCGGATGTCGGCTGTACCGGAGGCCGCCGGCCCGATGGCGGCGTGGAGGCACTGTGACGGGTCCCTGCCGGTGAAGTACGTCGTCCGGCCGACGTCCCCGAGGATCTCCCCGGCGCGTGGGGGCCGGTGGATCTGCTGGTACTGCCTGTGGATCCACAGGCTCCAGTCCTTCTGGAGCGGGCCTTTGTAGGTGGTGGCGTTCGCGCACGTCCCGGTGGCCCGGCACTTCCGGTTGGCGAGATACCAGCGCGCCACCTCGTCCTTCTCGGCCGAGGCTCCGGGGCTGAGATTCGGTGTCAACGGCGACATGGTGTAGCCGAGGTAGGCCGACACGGGAACCCCGAGCGCGTAGCCCACCCTGCGGAAGTACCGGGCGCCGACTCCGTGGTCGGCGTGGTCGACACCGCCGCCGAGCCCGAAGGCGAACGAGGCATTGTCAGGATCCATCGTCAGGATGCGCTCTGCCCGGCTCAGCCGGACCAGCGCGGAGACCACCGCGAGCAGCCGGTCCTCCGTGTAGCTCGCGGTGCTCTGGAACGGCTCAATGCTCTTCTTGTCCTGGTCGAACAGCCTGAGCAGGCTGTTCGCCTCCTGGCCGCGCGGCAGTCCGTCGTGGAGGTCGAGGAACGTCAGCCGCACATCGGTGTTTCTGGCGGCGTCCGCCAGCCGGTAGGACCTGACCCGGACGCCGTCCGCCCGCACATCCGACCGTTCCCAGCGGTTGGCCGCCTCCGCCATCTCTGCGTAGGCCGCCCTCACCCCGTACTCCCTGCGGTCCACGTACTCGAGTGCCTCGACCCGGTTCTTCTTGCCGCCGTCACCGGCGGTCAGATACACCGTGTCCACCGGGCACCCGGCGCGGATGGTCTGTCCGATCTCCGGATTCAGAAAGAACAGGTCGTCATCAGGATGCGCCACGCCGACCAGGGTGCGACGGCACTGCACCGGGTCTTTCGGGTGCGCGGCCGGACGGGACGACCCGGCTGTCGTGCCCGTGCCGGGAATCGAATCGGGCATGGCCGAGCAGGCGGACCCCAGCAGGGCACAGACGATCAGCGCCGCCGCAGTCTCCGGCGTGCGGGAGGGCCGGCCCGGGTGACGCCTTCTCCAGCCCACCGAGGGCTCCTTTCGCCGCCGCCGATCCCCTGAAGGAGGATCTTCCAACCGACCGAGCAGAAGCAACCGACACACCGACGAGCAGCCCGGCAACACGGAGGGGGCTGCTCAGGAGCCGAACGACGCGACACGTTCCCGCGATGGCTGCCCACCTGCAATCACCACCGCGGACACACCGCACTCGCAGGCCGCGTCCCCGACCTCACAGGGCAGTACACCTGGCCCTCGCCGACAGCCGGGCTGCCCGGATGCAAACGGCGTTCTCCGACGGGACGGTACTGATGGTGTCAGCGTGGTGCGGACGCGTACACCTCTCTCACATCGTCCACGAGCTCTGGCCTGTTCCGGCCACACGGGCCCGCCGCGAAGGCGTGGAGCAGATTCTCCGTGCTGCGGGTGACGAATGCTCCCGTACGGGCATCCATGCCGTGGTTGCGTCCGTTCTCGCGGGTTCCCGCCATCAGGGCCTCGACCCACCGCATCGTCCCGGAGGCGAAGACGCCCGCCCCGCTCGGCACGGTGTAGTAGGCGGAGTCGGCATAACTGGGCCTGCCATTACAGACGAGGGGGGAATGGGCGATGATCTCGATCGGTGCCGGGGTGGGCATGCCGGGGGTGACCCGGTCGTACTCCACCCCGACCAGATGGTCGAAGGAGGCTCCTCGCTTCACTCCTGTCCCCTCGAAGAGCCAGTGGTCGCTCCGGCGGACGACATACGGGGCGTCCACGGGATAGCCCTCGTAGAGGACGCCGGTCAGAGAGGACTCGGGGGAGGCGCCGGGTGGCCGGCGAAAGTCGTTGGTCGGCATGTCCGGGTGGTCGGCGAGGTGGGGGTCGTTCCGGTAGTCGGTCTTGTAACAGACGACGGTGCGGTCGGCGCCGGTGCCGTCCGGCTCCAGCCTGACTCTGCGGAAGCAGGCGTTGGCCCCGAGGAAGGCCACGTTCGTACCTGTGTCGCGTGCCCGGGTGACGCGCGCCCGTTGCTGCGGCGTCCAGTACTCGTCATGTCCCAGCGAGACAGCGCCGGCCGCGTTGTGGAGAATGCCGGGGTCGCGATGGATGTCCAGGCCAGTGGTGTAGGCGAGCGGGATACCCAGCTTCTCCGCCAGGACCACCACCGCCCGTTCGTAGACCATGAACTTCTCGGCGCCGATGCCGTCGTAGGGCCGGTCGAAGCTGACTGCCAGCGACCGCGTGCCGTACGCACCGTTCTCGCCCTGGTAAAGGCTGTAGCCGCCCCACAGGTTGTACGCCTGCCACGTTGCCGGGGCGTGCATCAACACGATTCTCCCGGCGGCGCTCGCCGAGCGGACGATCAGCGGCACGTAGCGCTGGTGGGCGTCTTCCGAGTCCAGCCGGAGCAGATACGCTCCCTCCGGCCAGCCGCCCGTATGGACGGGGAGTGTGCGGAGCCAATCCGCCCGTACGGTACGGGTTGCCCGGACCAGCCGGGGACTGGCCTGGACCGACCCGGTCACACGCTGCGAACGCCAGACCAGTCGCGCCTGCGCCCCGTCGTACCAGCCGACGCGGTAGGCCGAGACCCGGAACGCCGTGGCGGTGGTGGAGACGTACAGGCCGAACTCCTCCCCCGGCAACACGCTCACCTTGTCGGCATAGCCCTCGATGGCCCCGGGCAGACCCATCGAACGGACCCGCCAGTCGGCGTCCCCCGCCCGGGAGCTCTCCCTTCTCTCGGCACGGCGGCCGGCGCCCGGCGGGGTGGGCGCGCCTGCCCCGGCGGAGTGACAACCGGTCACTGCCACGCCGCCCGCCATCGCCCCGCTCGCTGCCGCAGCAAGGAAGTGCCTGCGGTCCAGCCGGCCAAAAATTCCGGCGTCCTGCCTTTCCCCGTGCTTCATAGCGTCCGCCGAACCCGTTCCTCAACGCTGTCACCAGCCATCGTCCCCCGCCCCGGGCTCGAAGACGACAAGGCAGCGCCGAACGGGGGCGCGCCGCGTCGTGGTATCGCACATCTCCCGACCCCAGGCTCTCGGCGCGCTCGCGGGGCACTCGCAGGTGCTTCTCACGGGCGTGGAACTGCCGCCCGGCTCCAGGCTGCGACTCGGCACCACATGGCTCGGCGAAGTCCTCGGAGTCCTGGCCCGGCAACAGCCCGGTGGCAAAGGGGCACTCCGCGGGAACGAGGACGATCAGTCGGCTCAGTATCTTGGCTCGGGTACGGATCCACTTCGTTCCGCCGATCTGGCGCGAATTCTGCGGAGCCCGGCACAACAAGCGCCGGTAGTCCGCCACCCTGCTTCGTCGACCGCCTCACTTTCAACCGCAGAAGCATTGAGGCCGACACTGACTCCTGCCGCCCCGCCGGCATCCGAGCTCAAGCCGAGGCCCAGGTGTGGTCTGCCTCTTGGAGATCGCGGAAGACCGGTTTGTGGCGAGCACCGCTTCAACGTGGAAGTCTGCCTGCGCGGCGCGGCGTGCGAGGTCGTGTCCGATGGTCGCGTGGCGGACCACTTCTGTGTGGACGCCGCCGACATCGAGCAGCACGCCCTGTCCCAAGTGCGCGCGCCGCCCCGGCTCTCCCTGCCGCTCGCGCCGCGGCGGTGCGGTCGTCTCCGCCCACCACACCCACGCTTCCACGTACGGCCCGCCTTCGAGGAAGCGCTGCGTACGGCGCGGGAGATCAAAGCTCCCACCCCGCGCCCGGGTCGCGCTCACCGTGTACGAGAGGAAGCGGCTCGGCCGCGAATGCCGCCGAACGCACCAATCACGGCATGCCTCGCCTCCCGGGCCGGCATGGCTGCGGCCCGTCCGTTCGGCCGGGGCCCTGAGTCTTCCGCTTCTCGGGAGGCCCTGCTCACAACAGGGCAGTAGGACCGTTCAGGGCAAACACATCTGAACTTTCCCAGAAGACGACCAAGCACCCCACGATTCAGCACAACATGAGCACACGTGCCGTTGATGGAGCCGAGTCTGCACAACTCTCCGCTCGGAGAACACCGCACTGCACAGGGAAGAAAACACCGCCGACCTGTCAGGCCGCACCGCCAAGGCCCCTTTCGGCCGGCGGCAAGACAGATGCTTCACCCATTCGGTGCCATCTCGTGTCGTGATTCGTCCGGAAGCATCGCCAAGAGCAACAGGGTCTACAGAATCGTTTGACGGACGCCAGGTCGAGATATTCCAGTAGACACGGACTCATGCTTGTCCTGACCACACCTGCCAGGGATGCGAATGACGGAGTGCCAGGTTTCGATCGTAGTTCCTTGTTTCAATGAGGATGAGGTGATCGGGCGATTTCACCGAACACTGATTGTCGTCCTCGGAACGACTCGACACAGCTTCGAAGTCTGTTATGTCGACGACGGCAGCCGGGACGCGACCGGGGATCAGCTGCGCGCTCTCGCTGCCGCGGATCCGCGGGTCCGCTACACCTCCTTCAGCCGGAATTTCGGCAAGGAGGCCGCGATGCTCGCCGGATTGCGTATGTCCCGGGGCAACGACGTGATTCTCATGGATGCCGACCTTCAGCACCCGCCCTCACTCGTTCCCCGGATACTGGAGCTGAGACAGCGGGGATACGACCAGGTCGTCGCGCGGCGGGACCGTTCGGGGGACGGCCTGGTGCGCAGCCTGGTCAGCACGGCCTACTACCGCGTGATGGGGCACTGGATGGATGTCGACATCACCGACGGCGAGGGAGACTTCCGGCTGCTGTCCCGTCCTGCCGTCGACGCGGTTCTCGCCCTGCCCGAAGCCAACCGGTTCTCCAAGGGAATCTTCTCCTGGATCGGCTTCGACACCGTCAGCTTCACCTACCACAACGTCAGCCGCGCCGCCGGTACGTCTAAATGGGGCGGGAGACGTCTGCTCAACTACGGCATCGACGGAATGATCTCCTTCAACAGCCGCCCGTTGCGCCTGGCCGTCTACATCGGTCTCACGCTCTTCTCTGCGGCGTTGGTGTACGCGCTGTGGATCATCGTCGGCGTCGCCCTGCATGGTGTGCGCGTCCCGGGATTCGCCACCCTGCTGACCGCTGTCGTCGCACTGGGCGGTATCCAGCTGGCCACGCTCGGCATCATCGGTGAATATGTTGGACGCATCTACCGCGAAACGAAACACCGGCCGCTCTATGTGGTGCGCGAGACGGAACTAGGTGCCCGACATGAGCACCACACCCTTACAGACCCTCAACCGTCTGAGATCCCGTCAGCAACCTCCGTGGAATCCTCCACGACCGGTTCGACCAAGGCGCGTACCGTGCGCCAATTCTTCGTGTTCGCATCGATCGGAATCGTCAACACGGCGGTCTATCTGGCGGTGTACGTCTCGCTGAACCGGTGGATCCCCTACCTGATCGCGCATGTCATCGGTTTCGCAGTCAGTATCGTGGGGTCATTCTTCCTCAATACGTACATTACCTGTCGCACGAAGCCGACATGGCACGGATTCTTCCGGTATCCCCTCTCCAGCCTCGTCAACCTCGCACTCACCGGCGTTCTTCTCTTTGCCGGTGTACATACCCTGGGTATGGGCAAGAACGTCGCCGCCGTAGCGGCGGGGCTCCTTGCGACCCCGCTCTCGTTTCTGCTCGCCCGATGGGCAATCAACTCCGGGGCCGACCTCGCCGAGCAACGGGCCCGCTGACCGGGAACCCACGCCGCCCGGATCCGCACGACGCCTCCATGAAGGGCACCAGGACGCATGACGGCAGACGAATCGAAGGCCCCTGCCCTCCCCCACCCGGAACGCAGGTCCAGTACAGGGATCGACAAAAGAACCGCGTCACGGGGGACGACCGTCTGGACCACCGTTCTCGTCCTGCTGCCGCTCGGCCTCCTGAGCGCGGCGGTCTGGATCGGCCGCCTGGTCCGCCCGGGAGCGGACGACTGGTGCTTCCTCCCCGTCGTCCGGGACGACGGTGCATCCGGTCTCATCGGCAAGTTCTACTTCCAGGACAATGGGCGTGTCGCCAACGCGCTGCTCGTCGTCGCCTACGCCGCGTTCGGGGTCCCGGGCCATAGATGGTTCGCACTGGTCACCGGCATTCTCATCCTGGGCATTCTCTGGGCAGTGACCGCCTCAGCGCTCCGCAGCGTCGGGATGCACACGGCCCGCGCGATCCCGCCGCTGGTAGCGGCGATGATGACAGTCGTCTTCCTTTTCGCCACGCAGAACACCTACAAGACGTTCTACTGGCCGGCTTCCTCCGTCTCCCACACTCTCGCGCCAGTTCTGGCCGCCGGCTCCGTCATTCCGCTGCTGCTCGCACGCACCCGGAAGGGCCGCGCCCTCGCCCTCGGGACCGCGCTCATGGCCGGAGTCTTCATCGGCACATTGTCGGAGGAGACAGCGGTCGTGTTGTTCGTCGTTCTCACCCTCGCACTGCTGACAAGTTTCTGGGTCTTGCCGGGCCGCGGCCGGACGCTTGCCCGCTGGTGGTGCGCGCTCGCCTTCATCGGTACCGCGATCGGCACTGTCGCCCTCTACACGTCGCCCGGCGCACGCACCCGGCGCGAGCGGTTCGGTGCCGACACCACGTCAATGCTCAGCCCGGACGCGCTCATGGCATCTCTGCGCGCGTTCGCGGACATCCTGGGAACGATCCTCTCGACGTGGCAGTACGCCGGGGCCGTCGCCGCCGGCCTCCTCCTGGGACTGCTGGCGCGCGGAGACGGTCCACGGGCGCATGGGCTTCTATGGCGGCGGCCTCTCATTCCGGTCGTCGTCGGGGCAATCGCGTTCCTGATTTCCGGATATCTCTGCACTGTCGTCGCCCGCCCGGCATTCGGAACGAACCTGACCAGCGCCTCCCGCACCTGGAACGACTATCTGCTGCTCTACGTCATGCTCCTGGTCACCGTCGGTGCCTTGCTGGGCCGCGTCCTGCGCACACGGCAACGGCTGTCCGCCCCCACGACGGTGGCCGCGGCAGTTGTCTGCGTCCTGGCCTGCACCGGACTTGCCATCCCTCTGGCCCATCTGGAGGGGGAGATGGCGGTACGGGCCCAGCGCTGGGACCGCCAGGACCAGTGGCTGCGCACCCACGCGGCACACGGCGACCAGGTCCTGCCCTACACACCGGTCTCGGTCAGCGGGCTGGGCGAACCATTCGGCCAGCACGGTCAGAAGCCGTGGCCGGCCAAGTGCGTCGCCCAGTGGTACCACCTCAAGCGCATCACCTACTCACCCCGGCTTCCCTGACGGGGCCCGGGGCGCTGTCACGTTGTCGGACGGCTGTGTCTGACGGTGTGTCGGGGTGTGGTGGGCTTGCGGACCGGGTCTGTGTTCAGGCTCTGGTGAGCCGCCCGACAGCGCCGGTGTTCTGGTCCCAGACAGCGAAGCGGACGGTCGTCTCGGCTCGCTCTTCTTGATGGCGTTTGAACGGTCGACGGAGCGAGCGTAACCCCTCGGTGAACCAGATCCGCGAGCGTCTGAGCAACGGCTTCTTTGTACTCCTTCGTGTTCCGCACCTTCGCATCGCAGGCGTGCTGAATCAGTTTGGGTGAGGTGGGGCTGGAGGAGATCGTCAAGGGCTACGACACCGGCGGCAAGTACGTGATCGTCGAACCCGAGAAGGTCGACGACATCGCGCCGGGACGATCCGAACAGCATCTTGCCGCATCAGCGAATGGCCATGTGAGACAGACCAGCGACCACCGCGGCCAGTGCTTCAGCATCCCGAAAGATCGCCCACACGTCCGCGTGACCACCGATCCATCGGAAGTGTTCAAGCGTCAGGTCACGCGCATTTGTAAGCACGAGCGGATGTCTTCCGATCGCCGAACAACGCAGCAAACCCTTGTCGACCACCCAGGCATCCGAGTCTCGACATCGACCCGAGCCCGAAGACAAAGAACAAGCTTACGAGCTGGTGCGTGATTGCATTGGAGACGTGGGGGCCTGAGCCGGGGGTATGTGTCAGCCGGTGGTGTTGCGGTCGGAGACGAGGCCGGCGATGGCCCGGTAGGTGACGGGCAGGGTCTCCCGGCGGTGAGTCCAGCGGACCAGCTGCTTCCAGCATTTGTGATCGGGCCCTCGCCCAGCTCATCCGCCAAGCTGCCATCACCGCCATCTGCGACGGCGCTGAACGGATCACCAAGGCCACACGAAGGCATCCGCCTCGATCACATCGACGAAACCCACCACCGCCCCCGCACCCGAGACCGCTGAACCCAGACAGCAAAAGCAACGTGCCCAGCACAACACCAACCAGGCCATTACGCGCTAGCACTGCCTACAACGAACGAACCCTTCCGCCCTCAACCCAGAACACATACCCCAGCTCTCTCCTCCCCGATCGAAGCACCAGTTCCGCCTCTCAGCGAACCAGCAACACACCAGTCCAGCCAACACTCGACACACCAGCACCCCCCTTCCAGCGTCAAGCCACTACCTCACAGCGGCCTCCCTGGCGGCCTGTTCGATCTTCGCGCAGTAGGCTGCACGGGCTTCCTCGTCGATCTGCTGCTCGTGTTCGGGGCGCACCCCGGTCCGGCCGTCGAGTCCCTCGCGCAGGATGTCGGCGTGCCCGGCGTGCCGGTTGGTCTCGCCGAGGACATGGACCAGGACGGCGAAGAGGTTCGTGTTGGGGCCGGGCTCCGGCCACCACGGCACGTGGCCGGGGGCGTCGAGGGGAAGCTCGTCGATCGTCGCGTCCGCGTGTTCCCACGTGCGCCGGTAGAACCCGATGATCTGATCTCGGGTCTCGTCCTCGGCCGCCCACTGATCATTGCCGTCGTGGTCCTGCCACCGGGGCAGCGGTTCCGGAGAAGGCCGGTCGAAGACCTCGCCGAAGTACCTGGCCTCGACGGCGGCCACATGTTTGACCAGGCCGAGGAGGTTGGTCCCGGTCGCTGTCAGAGGTCGGCGGACGTCGTATTCGGACAAGCCGTCGAGTTTCCAGAGCAGCGCCTCGCGGTCCCGCCGCAACCTCCTGCGCAGGTTGTCCTTCGCGAATTCATCGATCATGTGGCATGAACCTTCCATGAGCTGTTGGTGGTCTCAAGATCCCGTACGTGGTCCGCGCCCACCGGCAGAGCCGGGGCTCAGGACTCCTTACACAATGGGCTACCGGGAATGACTGTCTGTCGGGGAGGCGCGGGGGTGAAGTGGGGCGGGGTGTGTGACGGCTCGCGGCCGACCCGACCTGCGACGGTTACCGCGCAGGAGAGCCGCTCGCATGCTGTTCGGGACCGTTCTCTCATCCCGTCGAGTAGTTCGGGACGGGGGCCGGGGAAGTGGGCGGGTGCCAGGTGTGAATCCAGCCGGCGGTGAGCACCGCCGCGCCGCCTGCCAGGGCGATTGCGCCGCCTGTTCCGATGCCTGCGGCCACCGAGCCGAAGCAGGCCGGCCCGACGCCCTGCAGCGTCATGCTGCCGGAGCCGAGCAGACCGAATGCCTGGCCCTGGCCATCCTTCGGCAGGGCGTCCAGGAACGGCCGTTGCAAGCCGAGACCGTAGGCGAATCCGAAGCCGCAGAGCAGCAGCAGACAGGACGAGAAGACCACCCCGGGCTCGGCGGCGAAGCCGACCAGCGGCAGTCCCATCAGCGCGATCAACGGGACTACCAGCCGCTCCCGGGTGAGTGGCCGCAGCAGTCGGCCCACCAGCAGGTCGCCGACAAACATGCCGACCGGCAGACAGCCCATCAGCACCGCGTACCAGCCGGGCGCGAAGTGGCGTTCTCCCGCGTAGGCGACGATCAGGCCTTCCGCGCCCGCTACGCACGCGGCCGGTAGCCACTGGGCCAGCATCAGTCGTCGTACCGTGAGTCCGCGCAGCAGCAGGCCAGCACCGTGCAGGCTTGCCCGGACGGCCCCGCCATCGCCCCGAGCGCTGCCGGGTGTGCCGCCGGACTCTCCCGGCTCCAGCCGGGGCAGCCGGACGCGGATGGCGAGCGCGCACCCGAGGTAGAGGGCGGCGCTTACCGCCAGCGCCCGGTGCGGGCCGAGTACCGCGACAACCGCACCTCCCAACGCCAGACCGAACAATTGCGCGCCGGAGGCAGCGATGTTGTTCAGTGAACGGCCCAGTACATAGGCGTCACCCTCCAGCGACTGTGCGACCAGCCGACTCGACGCGCCGCTGAACACCGGTGTGGCGAGGGCGACCAGCGCCACGACAGCGAGGCTTGCCGCGATCGGCATCCGCACCAGGGCGAGCAGCAGGGCGGCGACGCACTCCACGGCGTAGCCGCCCGCGATGAACGCGCGGGGCGCCAGTCGGTCGGCCAGTGAGCCCAGCAGCAGCGAGCCGAACAACTGCGGGAGAAAGCCGATGCCGAAGGCCAGCGCGCTCAGCAGCGCGGAGCCGGTGGCCGCGAAGACCAGAACCGAGAACGTGGTGATCCGTAGCGAGCCCGCAGTGATCGCGACAGTGCGGGTCGAGAAGAGCAGCCGGAATCGCGGCTCGGCCAGCACCTCCCGATAGGTGGCGTGGTGGTTGACCTGCGCGGGTTCGGCGGTTGGGGTCATGACGCCCAGCCTCGCCGTGCGTCCACGCCACTCACCAATGATTCGTCGCTGGACGAATCGGAACAGACGTCGCGCGTAGCCTGGCAGGATGCTCCGCTTCGAAGTCTCCGTCGAGGACCTGCTGCGCAGCCGCTTCGCGCTGTCGCCCGCGCTGGACCTCTGCTTGCTGCTGCGCTCGCTCGCCGGCCAGGACCGGCCGCTGCCGCGAGCCTGGGCCACCCGGCTCCTGCCGGCCTTTGAACGGCTTCGCCGCGAGACCGAACTGAATGCCGCCCTCGCTCTGCAGACGCCGCAAGGCGGACCGAACTTCGTCGCCCCGCCCCCGCGCGGCCTCAACCAGACCTGGGCAGACGACCTGGCCATGATCCGGGCCACACCGCTGGAAGCGGCCCGCCACGAATTCGTCACCACCGCGACCGGCCCGTTGGCCCGTGATCCCCGCGTACGCGCAGTGCTGGACTCCACGGACGCCGTCTCCAGGGTCGCCGAGGCGATGGACCAGGCGTGGCACGAGCTGCTCGCCACGGACTGGCCGCAACTGCGCGCGATCTGTGAGCGCGATGTCGTCCACCGGGTGGGTGTGATCGGCGAACACGGATGGGCCTCGACCATCGAGAGCCTGCACCCGAGCGTCGCCTGGCGCGCCGGCGGTATCGAGATCGGCCACTTCCGGGACGGAACAGTCCGCCTCGCCGGCGACGGGCTCCTGGTGATCCCTTCGGTCTTCGTCGCGAATATCGGCGCGCACCTGGAAGATCCCTGGCCCAGGACCTTGGTCTATCGCGCCCGCGGCACCGCTGCCCTGTGGGGCGAACAGGAGACCGTCCGCCAACCGGACGCGCTGACCGCTCTGGTCGGCCGGGCCCGGGCCCGGCTGTTGTTGGCGCTGGACGCCCCGGCCAGTACCAGCCACCTCGCCCGAAGCCTCTCCATGGCACCCGGCGCGGTAGGAGACCACCTCGCCATCCTGCGAAGCGCGGGGCTGCTCGTCCGCGCCCGGTCCGGACGGTCGGTGCTCTACCGGCGCACCCCGCTCGGCGAGGCACTGGTCGCCGGTTCGGGCTGAGGGCTCAGATCAGCACTGGACACTGTCACGTTGACCGACCGGTCTGGGATGATCTCGGAGCGGCGTCTCGTGGTCTCCTTCCCGTCGCGGCCCCGCCGGTCGCCCCTCGTACGGTGAGGCCATGCCCAACCCGGTTCGTGAGCAGCGCCCGGCCCGCCGCGAGGCCCTGCTCGACGCCACCGTGCGCCTGCTCGCCCACGAGGGCGCCCGCGCCGTGACGCACCGGGCAGTCGCCGAGGAGACGGGCACCACCCACGGGTCGGCCCGGTACTGCTTCGGCACCCTCGACCGGCTCCTCGACGAGGCCCTGCGCCGACCGGCCACGCGTCAGACCGTCGAGGTACAGAACCGCCTGTCCCCCATCCCCCGGCGCTGCACCGCACGCCCACGCCGCCCACCTGGCTCACTACCTGGCCGGCGCCGTCGGCGACGACCGGGACCCGTGCACCGCCCGCTACGAACTGTTCCTGGAGGTCGCCCGGCGCCCGCATCTGTGCCCCGCCCTCGACGCGTGGGAGCGACGCGCAGCGCCGGGCGTTCGCGGTCGCGCCGGCCGCTGCGGAGGCCGACGACCCCGAAGGTGACGCCGCGCACCAGCTGACCCTGCTCGACGGGCTCATCCTGGAGCAACTGGCCGCTCCCGAGTTCGACTTCGAGCACGCCCGGCTGCGCGCGACGATCGAGCGCTACCCGGTCGGACCGGGATCCGGCGGCGCGATGTAGCGGGCGCCGGGAAACGCGTGCGCCGGTGGCGTGTACGCGCCCCGCTCCACCAGCCGCCGGATGTTCGCGCGGTAGATCTCGTCCGCCTCGGCGTGCCGGACCGGTTCGTCCGTCAGCCACAGGTTGGCCGGATGAATCGGTTCGTCGTACATCCGCCGGAAGACCTCGGTGCGCAGGTCCTTGAGCCAGTTGCTGTTGAGATTCATCGTCCGGAACTGCCGCAACGCCTCGATGTCGACGATCCCGGACACGAAGGAGTTGTACCCGGAGGCGGTGTGCCCGAGCACCGCCCCGTGAAAGTCGACGACGTGCGCGTTGCCGCCCGCGATGTCGTAGGGGTGGCGGGATTCGGGCGTCGGATATACCGGTCCCGCGTTCGGGCAGACCATGTACAGGCTGTTGAAGTGGGCGTGCGCCCGGTTCTGCAGTAGCCAGGTGCCTCCGGGGTCGGGACCGGCCTGGGTCATTGGCACCGCCTCGCTGGGGCGGTACACCACCTCGGCGCCCTGGAGGGCCAACGCCCTTACTGCCTCCGGGTATTCGCCGTCGCTACAGCAGATCGTGCCGAGGTTGCCGATGTCGTCGGTGCGCAGCACCGGGTAGAACGCGTCGATGCCGTCGCCGAAGAGTTCCACCCACCGGTCGTACACGTCGTGCGGCGTGCAGGAGCGTTCGCGGCACCATAGGTGGTTCTTTGCGGCACGGTGCACGATCTCGCCCGCCGGGGAGATGACGAACAGCGTGTTGAAGAACCGGTCGGGCAGGATCTCCGGCCAGCGCGCCTTGCACTGCGCGACGATGTAGGTGTCGTAGTGCCGGGCCAGTGTGGCCAGTCGCTCGGTCTCCGGACCGGGGATGTCGATGAACAGGTCGCGGGCCGCGGTGACGTGCGGGATGTCGAGGATCTCGTCCGCGAATCCGGTCAACGCGCCCTCGGCCAGCGCGATCAGCTTGACCGGCATGTTGATGCCGACGACGGAGACCGCGGCATGCACGGCCTCCTCGACGATGTCGAGGTTGTGCGCGATCTGGGCGCGCGAGGTGATGCTGCGGACCACCGTCGACAGGCCGACGGTCAGGTACGGTGCGACCGGCTCGCTCATGATCCGCACCAGTCCATCGCGGCCAACGCGTACGCGCGCGCGGCGCAGACGATCTCGTCCACCGCGCAGCGCTCGTCGTACGCGTGCGCCATCGCGAGTTCGCCCGGCCCGAGACCGACCGCGGGGACCCCGGCGGCACACAGCCACGTGGAGTCGGCCGCGGAGGGAAACGCCGCCACCGGCGGGCGGCCCGCCAATGTCGTTCCGGCGGCGGCGAGTTCACGGGCTTCGGTGACCGCGGCGCAGAGCGGATGGGCCGCGTCGACCCGCGAACCCGGATACCGCAATGGCCATTCCACCACCGGCGGATGCGCGCGCAGCCAGGGGTCGGTGGCGGCGACGTGCGCGATGTGGCTCTCGATCTCCTTGCGCACGACCGCCTGGTCCTCCCCCGGCGGGTGGAACACCGCGTACACCATGCTCATCGAGTCCGGGATGAACGCCCCACTGCGCGAGTGGCGCGCGCCGCCGTCCACGACGCCGGGCGCGAGGGTGAAGTGTCCCGGTTCGAAGAGCGGATCGAATTTGGTCACCGCCCAGTCGCTCTCCAGCCGGCGCAGCGCCTGGTAGATCACGAAGCCGCGGTCGATCGCGCTGGCCGCGACCGGCTCGGTCGTGCTGGGTCGGCACAACATCCGCCCGCGCATCGACGAGTGGGAGCTCTTGCCGGCCACCTCGATCCGCATCACCAGCAGGCCGGGGGTCGCGGCCATGACGGACAGCGGCCAAGCCCCGCCGGTCGGTTCGGAGACTATGGCCCCGTCTGCGGTGTAGCCGCGGTCGAGCACCGCGGAGGTGCCCAGGTGGTTCTCCAGGTTCTCCTCGCCGACGACCGCCTGGAGGATCAGGTCACCGCGCAGGCGCACTCCGGCCTCATGCAGCGCGCGGGCCGCGAACGCCTGCGCGACCAGGCCGCTCTTCATGTCGACGGTGCCGCGACCGCGGATCCAGCCGTCCTCTACGACACCGTCGAACGGGTCGCCCGAACGCCAGCCGGACGTGTCCCCGGGCGGGACCACATCGACGTGTCCGTTGAAGATCAGTGAACGCCCGCCCCCGGTACCGCGGATCACACCCACCGCGTTGTCGCGGCCGGGTTCAACGGCGAAGACGTCGGTCTCGGCGCCTGCTTCGGCGTAGACCTCGGCCAGCAGGCGCGAGACCTCCCCCTCGGCGCCGACCAGGTCGGCGTAGACCTCACCGGGGTAGGTCGGGGTGATGCTGGGGATCCGGACCGCGGCGGTGAGGGTGTCCAGCATCTCGTCGCGCAGCAGGTCGAGCCGGGTGAGCACCCGCTGGCGCGTGCTCGTTGCCGGGGACCCGGGCGCGCCCCTGTCGTGGTTCAGTCTCTCGTCCATGGTCACGCCTCCATCGATGCCGGCTCGTCGCCGACGGTCCGCAGGTCACCCGTGTCGTGTACGGTCCGCCCACCGAGCAGCGTGCGCAGAACCGTCGTGCCCGCGAGATCGTCCAGGTCGCAGCGCAGCGGATCGCGGTCGACGATCGCGATGTCGGCGTGGTGGCCGGGCACCAGCGCGCCGATGTCCGACCAGCCGAGCACCTCGGCCGCACCGGTGGTCCACATCGCGAACGCCTCGGCTCGGGTGAGCACTTGGTCCGGTCCGTCGTTGCGGTGGTCGCTGCCCGCGAACTCGTGCGTCTGGGCGAGCTTGATCTGTTCCCAGGGGTTCTTCGGCCCCCAGTCGGTACCCCCGGCGAGGTCGAGGCCGGCGTCCAGCAGCCGCCTGAGTGGCGTCAGGTCACGCCACACGTGGGTGCCGATCCGCTCGCCGTACATCGTGCCCTTGCCCCACGCGAAGCCGACCGACGTGGTGACCTGGAAGCCGAGGGCACGGTAGCGCCGCACCTGGGCCGGGGTGATGGTCATGGCGTGCTGAAGGATCCAGCGCCGGTCCCGGAAGTCGTGCTCGCGCACTACGCGTTCGGCGATCTCCAGGAACTCGTCGTGCTCGCGGTAGGCCCCCAGGCATACGTTCGCGCGGATGCCGTGCTCGGCGCAGTGGCGGACGAACGCCTCCTCCTTGTCGAGGGTGATGAAGCGGGTACCGCGCGCCGGCCGGCCGAAGGGGTTCGTGTAGGGCTCGTGGGTCGCGAAGTGGCCGGAGAAGCACGGGCCGCCGGGGCTGAGGGTGAGGCCGTTGAACCGCAGCAGGTCGTCGTCGAGGTCGACGCAGTCGGCGCCGAGGCGGTGCAGGCGCTCGGTGAACTCGTCGAGGCTCAGCGGATCGAACGGATAGAAGATGGCCGATTCCATGTCCCAGGTCGCCAGCACTCGGGCCGTGAGCGCGTCTGCGGCCCGAAGCCGGCGGTAGACGTCGATGTGCTCGGGCTCCATTGCGTGTGCCTCGTAGAGCGCGGTCACGCCCTGGGCCGTGAAGCGGGCCATCTCGTCGATCGTGCCCTGAACCGCGTCGGCGGGGTCCGGGCTGGGCAGCTTCATCAGGATCTGGCCCCAGAACGGGTCGTACGTGTAGTAGTTGGTGACCGGGCCGCGCAGGATGCCGGTCGGGTCGCCGTGCTCGTCCTTGTCGATCTCGACGTCGCAGACCCGGTCCGGCAGGAAGCCGACCAGTCCCACGGCGCGCATTCCCGCGCTGTTGAACGCCACCACGGCGGGCATCTTGGGCGCCCACGCCTGGATCAGCACCGGGTGGTCGGTGGTGGCCCGGTCCAGCGTGTAGCGGTCGGGCAGTCGTCGCTCCGCGAGATCCCGTTCGGAGCGGCGGATGAAGTAGTGCGGCTCGCCGACCGGGGTGCACATGATCCAGTCGCCGGCCGGCGTGGTGGCGGCCCTGGCCCGGATCCGCTCGACGATGTCGGCGTGGTCGACGGCGTCGGTCAGGTCGACCAGGCCGCCCGCGAGTCCCCCGAAGTGCAGCACGTGGGGGTGAGTGTCGATCAGTCCGGGCACCACCCAGGCGCCTTCCGCGTCGATCCGGTGCGCGGCCGGACCCGCGAGGCTGAGCATGTCGTCGTCCGGCCCCGCAGCGAGTACCCGGCCGTGCTCCAGCACGACGGCCTCGGCTTCGGGTGCGGCCGGGTTCAGGGTGTGTACGTGCCCGCCGGTGATGATCGTCCTGGTCGCCGGCTCTGTGGCCGGCCCGGCCGTGGTCCCAGTCATTGCCTCGGCATTCCCTTCCTCCGCTGCGACCGGTATTCCCGATCGCCGAGGTGAAGCTATGCCCGTCCCACGGCCCCGGACATCATTCCAATGTATGAGATCGCGCCTGTTTCGCTTTCCCGGGTTCCTGCTAGAATCGCGCAAATCCGCTTCGAGGTTGTGGCGACAACGATGCGACTTCTCCCTGAAAACGAAAGCCTCTGGAGCTTCAAGACCGAGGCAATGACGTTCCTGGCGAACATGGTGAACTGCTCCGGGATCGTCTTCTACTCCGTCGACGCGCGACTGAACGCCGTCGATCACGCGTTCCACCGGATTCGGCCTGTCGAGAACCGGAGCTACACCGCGCACTACCACCGCCTCGACCCGTTCCACCCGCGGCGCTTCGTCGGCCCCCGCCGCCCCCTGGTGACCATGCGCGACCTGCCGGAGCGATACGAGCGCGGCGAGTACTACCGGCGCTTCATGGCCCCGCTCGGGTTCCGCCACGAGACAGAGCTCTACCTTTACAGCGGCGCGCGGATCGTGGGCGGCCTGTCCCTGCTGCGGACTGCGGAGCTGGGCGAGTTCACCCCCTCCGACCTGGGCTTTCTCGACAAGGCCCACGCATTCCTGGAGCACACGTTCCAGGCCGGCCGCTGCCCCGTAGAGACCGGGCCGCCGGTTGCCGCGTGGGGGCTCACCCCTCGCGAGCGCGATGTGGTCCGCCTGGTCTGCGAGGGCGCCGCGAACGCCGAGATCGGTGCCGCGCTGTTCATCAGCGTGGCCACCGTCAAGACGCACGTGCAGCACGTCTTCGAGAAGGCGGGAGTCCGTTCCCGGACACAACTGATCGCGCGACTGCGGGACGACGGGTAGCGGTCCCTCACGGGTCGGCGGGCGGGAGAGATTGCTTCCCGTGCCCGCCGAACGAGTACACCGGGGGCGTATCGGCGTGGAATCCCCGAATGTTCGAGCGGGCGACATCGCGCATTATCGAGGTCGGACGGCGAAACGAAGTCCGTATGAAATACGCACCGTCCTGGAAATGCGCGCGTTCAAATCCGCGATGCCGCAGACCGAATTCCTGCCCGCCGATACCATAATCCACGCATGCCGACGAATGACGCACGACGAAAATGCGCACGCGACAAGCATACGATCGGTGGCTTTTCCGGTTCCCGTGCCTGCACCGAACGGTGACCGGCCGGTGGGCACCACGATCGGGTCGCCCCGGCCCACAGGTGCCGCCCGGTACTCCCGTGCCGGTTTCACCTCCTCGCCCGCCCTCCCCGTCGGGGCGGGTCGGCCGCGTCGTCCCCGACGGTGCGGTCCGGCCCGACGATGGCGAGCGTATCGCCGTTCCTCAGTTTTCTCCAGTCGGAGAAATTTGAGCGCATACGTAGGCAGCGGCCCGGATCTCTTCCCTGCCCTCCGGCTCCCGCATCCGGTTCTCCACCTGCCGCAGGGAGTACGACCCGCAGCGGACGCCGATCAGGCGCCGCCCGGCCGAGGTGGCCGAGCTGAGGGCCCTGCATCCGGATGACGCAGTCCAGTTGGGCCCGGGGAAGATCAGCGAGCGTACGCTGCGGCGGTGGGCGGCCGCATGGACCGGACAGGGAATCATGGGACTGGCGGACGGCCGCTTCACCCCGGTGCTGCGGGGGTAGCGCAAGATCACTCCCCAGATCGCGGAGGCGGTGGGATGACGGCGGGGCTGCCCGCCACTTACGGTGAGGGCCCCGCTGCTTCTGCGGGGCCCTCACCCAGCCTCCGCCGGTTCACCTGCGGCCTACTTCGGGGTCACTTTTGGCACGGTGTTCCTCAGAGCGGTGCCCGCGTGGGAGACCGGGACCCTGTGGCAGGCCCACATCTCACGTCCAGAGCGCGACCTCGGCCGGTGGGTCACCGCGCAGCAGGACGGATGGGTACAGCTCACGCCCGTCCGCGGTGGAGTGTGTCAGCGGCGGGCACACCGTGCGGTGACCACGGCGGCCAGGGGAGCTAGAGCGAACAGTGCGAACATCCAGCGTGCGGTGCTTTGCAGGTCGCCGGTGCTCGCGCTGCCGGAGAACCCGACGACATTGGCGACCGTCCCTGCGAGCGCCGATCCGAACGCCGTCGCGGCGAGCTGGATCGTCGTGACGGAGGAACCCGCGAGGTCCTGATCCGCATCCGGCGCCAACTGCAGGACCCGGGTGAGCAGATGAGGCCAACCCATACCGATCCCCCAGCCCAGCATGAGCAGTCCGAGGGATACCGCCGCAACCGCCGCGACCGAGCCCGAGTGCACCGGGCCGGCGAAGAAGAGTCCGGCGAGCCCGGCCAGGGAGAAGACCGGACTGATGCCGATGATCGATCGACTGCGGTGGGACATCCCACTGCACGCGATCGAGCCGAGCGTCCAGCCGGCGGCCAGGACGGCGCCCAGATAGCCGGCCGCGAGTGGTCCGAGTCCCTGCAGCTGCTGCCCGAAGTAGGGGATGTAGACCTCGACCGTGCTGGCGAGCACCAGGAGTGCCATGGTGAGGTAGACGAACCGCAACCGGGCGTCGGGTCCGAACGCGGTGGCCGGGATGAGCCGGTGGGTCGTACCGCGTTCGCGTCGCAGCCAGCCGGCGAGCAGCAGCGCCGCCAGCAGGATTCCGGCGGCATTGACCGCGAGCCGGGACGAGATGCTGGCCGCGGAGATGACGAGCACTGCCAGGCCGAGCAGGCTCACACTCGTCCAGGGAATCCGCGGGGTCGACCCATCCGTCCTTCCCCTCGGCAGGCGCATCGCCCCCCAGAAGCCGAAGAACAGCAGGAACGGCAGCAGGCTCCAGAAGGCGTCGCGCCAGGCGCCGAGTTGGGCACAGATGCCACCAAGGGCGGGACCGACGAGCGTCGCGACTCCCCACATGGCGGAGACGAGTGCCATGGCGCGTGGCCACAACGTCTCGTGCAGGGTGATCCGGACCATGGCGTAGGACAGGGCGAAGAGCAAGCCGCCCCCGAGGCCCTGGACAAGTCGTCCGGCCAGCAGGACCGGCATGCTGGGGGCAAGTGCGCAGACGGTGGTGCCGGCCGCGAGCAGGAGAGCCGCGAACCGGTAACTCGAACGCGGGCCCCGGGCCCCGAGGACGGCGGCCGCGGCCGCCGAGCCGAGTACGGACGCGAACACGAAGATCGTGGTGGCCCAGGCGTACAGGCTGGACCCGCCGATGTCGTCGACGACCGACGGCATGATGGTCGTCGCCAGGTAGACGTTCACGGCGTGCAGGGCGACGCCGGCGGCGAGCGTAACGGCGACCGGCCCGTGTTCGCGGCCGAACAACACTGCCCATCCGGCCGTCGACGCTCTTGGTTCTTCGCTGGCAACAGTCATGATCAGCCCCTTTCCCAAGTTACGTTACGGGTCGACCCGTAACGTAACCCTAGACTGGCGGGATGAGGCAAGTGAAACCAGCATCCGACAGCCGGGCCCCGGGCGGACGGCCACGAAATGCGGCCATCGACCGGGCGATCCTCGGCGCGGTGCTCGAACTCCTCGACGAGGTCGGTTACACGCGACTCACCGTTGAGGCCGTGGCGCGCCGGGCCGGTACGACGAAACCGGCGATCTACCGGCGCTGGGGCACCCTGCCGAACCTGGCACTCGACGCCCTGACGGCCCGTCTGGGCCGGCTCAAGGCACCCAGCACCGACTGCACGATCTGTGATCTCAGTGACGCGATCAAACTGCACGTCGCGGCGTTCCAGCGCATGCCGCCGGAGGCGCTCGCCTCATTGCTCGCCGACTGCGGGGACGATCCGCAGCGGCGGGAGGCCTTCATGGCCGCGCTCTTCGACCCGCCACGGGCCGCTGTCAGCAAGGTGCTCGACGGCGCTCTCGCACGCGGGGACCTGCGTGACGACATCGACCGCGGCCTGCTGCTCGACCTGCTCGCTTCACTTGTCCACTACCGCGCACTGTTCGGTCATGCCGTGACCAGCGACGACGAGGTGGAGCAAGCCGTGCACACATTGCTGCGTGGAGTCGCCGTCGACTATCCGAAGCTGGTGGAGATCAGCCGCAGGAAGGATGGGGATCCGCAGATCCACCACCGTCACGTGTGAAAGCGGTGGCCCTGGATGTTGAATGGCCCTGGTTCTCGAAGGGGTTCTTGGAGACTCTGCGGGCTCGTGCGGCCCCGCAGAGCCAGGGCGTGTGTCGGAAGTGATCCAGGTTGGCTGATGTGAGTGCGCGGAGGCGGAGATACCGATACGTCGGACCGGTCGAGTTGAAGGCTGCGATCCGGCCTGGCAGCGGTGGGTGCCGGATCAGCTCGGCAGCTGAGTTCGGCGACTGGATTGCTGGGCGGTCGGCGGCGGAGTTGGCCGAGCCGTTCACCTTCGTGGTCGGCACGGACGGTGCGCTTCGGCTGGCGCCGCGACGGAGCGAGCACGTGGCCTGTGCCGACGGATCCATGGTTCTGAGCGCCGGCGAGATCGGATTCGTGCGTGAGGCGGACCGGTGGGCCGTGAGCGAGGTCAGCAACCAGTCCACCGGCTACTGCCCCGACATCGACTCCTGGTCGGAGGTCGCTCGTGCTCTGGACGACATAGGACTGGAACGGCTCGTCGGCTTCACCCACGAGGTGGTGTTCCGTCGGTGTCCTGGCTGCCAGGAGCACAACATCGTGCGCGAAGACGACTTCGTCTGCGTCTTCTGCGGCAGCGATCTGCCGGAGATGTGGAACGTGGATCCCACCGCGTGATGGCCGAGGGTCACAGCCGCTCGTTGATGGCCGCGACGAGGACGGTCGCCTCGTAGCGGACCGCGAGCCTGTCGTATCGCGTGGCAACAGCGCGGTTCCTCTTGAGGCGGTCGATCCCGCACTCCACCGCATGACGCTCGCGATGGTCGTCCGGGGCGAAGCGTGGTGGCCGACCGCCGCGGGAACCGAGCCTTCTGCGGTTGTGCGCCTGGTCAGCCCTGTCGGGGATGGGGCAGCGGATTCCGCAATACTCGGATAGGCACGGTTCTTGCGGGAGGCGTGCACCTCGTCCACGCGGACCCGGTTGGGGCGGACGCGCGGCCGGCCCAGCCCGGCGCGAGGCACGCGGACCTTCTCCAGCACGGGCTCGAACCGCGGCAAGTCGCCTCGCCGCCCGGCCGTGACCACGATCGACATGGTCTCTGACCTTGCTCAACAGCCAGGCGCAGCTTGGTGAACCCGCCGCGCGAGCATCCCCGTCCGTGGTCTTCGGGCTCGGTGAACACACCGCCCGGTGGTTCCTTCTGCGAGTCGCCCTGCTTGCGTGCTCCGGCCGCGTGCTGATGGGCGCGGCACACCGTGGAGTGACACTCAGGTCGCACGTGATCGCCACTTTCCCGTCGGTCAGGGCCTGGAGCCGGGTGAGGATACGGTGCCAGCTGCCGCCCCCTGCCGTCGGCGGAACACGTCGTAGGCCCGGCCCCACGGCCCGTGCTCGACGGGCACGTCCCGCCACGGAATGCCGGCCCGGACCCGGAAGCGTATGCCGTCGATCAGCTGCCGCCGAGGCCAGCCGGGCGGCGTCCCGCCTTCGTGCCCCTCTGCACCAACGGCTCCAGCGTTGCCCACTGCTCGTCCGTGAGATCTCCCCGGCCCATGAACCGTGATCATTCACAGCCCGGGATCCACTTTCCATACACGGCCTGGCGTGAGTGCGCAGGGATGGAGGTACCGATTGTGTCGGTTGAGTCCGAGGTAGCCGGTCAGCCACGGCATGGTCCTTCCGATGACCCATCTGCGGCGTCCGTGCCGTTCGCCGGAGTCGATTCCTTTGCGGACAATGCGGACGCCGGTTCGTTTTCCGCGCAGCCGCTTCCACGGGTCAGGAATGTCGTACGCCTTGTCCTCGTGAAGCGTGCCGGTTTGTCATGCCAGCCCGCGGTGGGGATCGTGTCTCGGCCGGAGAGCGGCCACCATGGGCGTCAGACCTTGGCTGTCGTGGGTGTTGGCGGCAGAGACGCCGACGGCCAGGGGCAGTCCGGCCGCGTCCGACAGGCTGTGCGTCCTGGAACCCGGTCCACCCCGGTCCACGGGGCTGGGGCCTGTGAGTTCGCCCCCCTTCTTTTGGCCCGTACGCCCACCAGCACGTAAATGATCACCCCGAACAGGGTCTCATCAGGCATGTCCTGCGTCCCACCGCCCTGCGGACGAGGGCCTGATGGTGGACGCTCCCCCCCCTGCACGGGACAGCCTCCGGACAACTCCAGCCCGCGCGGAACAGCCTCCGGGCAAACCGGGCAAAGACACGGAGCGGCGGATGCCCGGCCGTGCACCGACACCCGCCGTCCATGCGTCGCCACCACCTGAGCCCTACTCCCGGAAGCTGCCGGCTCTCAGCCTCACTGAGGAGCGCGGCTCCCGGCAGGCAGCGCTCGCGGGCCCGGAAGTGCCCGGCAGCCAGGCATCAGGCGGATCCATGGCGGGCGCCGCCCTCGACGTGGATCGTCTCGCCGGAGACAAAACCCGCACGGAGAAGCCACATCACCGTGTCGACGACGTCGTCGCTCTCGCCGTGGCGTCCGACGAAGGTCCCAGCCGCGCTCCTACTGAGCAAGGCGGCCTTGTTGTCACCCAGGCGATCCCATGTGCCCGAGTCCACGACACCGGGCGAGAGCGCATTGACCCGTACCGGCGCCAGATCCGCCGCCAGGTGGCGCGCGGCGTACTCGACCGCACCGTTCGTGACTCCCTTGACGAGTGATCCCGGCCCAGGGCGCCAGCCGACAACACCGGAGAACAGCACCATCGACCCGGTCGGCCGCAGTACCGGCGCGAAGTGCTTGGCCACCAGCATCGGGCCGACCACCTTCGCGGTGAACGCAGCGAGCAGTTTGTCGCGATCCAGCTCGGTCGCGCGAACATCGTGCGGCGCCGACCCGGTCGTCACTATGTGGTCGATTCCTTCCTTCAGCCGTTTCGCCGCGGCCGCGAGCGTCGACTCGTCCTGCAGATCGACCCGCACCGCTGTGGCGCCGATCTCGCTCGCCAGCGCGTCGGCCGCGGCCAGATCGCGGGCACCGACAACAACGTCGTACCCGTCCTTCACCGCACGTCTCGCGACGGCCTCGCCAAGCGCCCGTGCACCGCCGATGACCAGGATCCGTTCCATGTGTCTCACGCCCTCTCGTAGGATCGGATTCAACGGTATGGATTTGATACCGGTATCTTCAACGGAACCAGGAGCAGCAATGGGCGAGGCGTACAACGTGATGGCAGCGACCTGCCCGAGCCGCACGGTGCTGCACCGTATCGGCGCCCGCTGGACCGTGTTCGTCGTCAACGCCCTCGAAGACGGACCTCGCCGCTTCAGCGCACTGAAGGCGCATATCCGGGGCGTCACCCCGAAGGTCCTCACCGAAACCCTGCGTTCCCTGGAAACGGACGGTTTGATCAGCCGTCACGAGTACGACGAGAACCCGCCCCGCGTCGAGTACGCCCTGACACCGCTGGGCCGCTCCCTGCTCATCCCACTGCGCGCCGTACGGATCTGGGCCGAAGAGCATGTCCAGGACATCGAGGCGGCCCGGGCCCGCCCGCCGATTCACCGGCCCATGAGCCGACTGCCGGAATGAACCGGAGCGGCAGGACCACCACCCGCGACGGGGCACGTCACACCACCCGCCAGATCGCCGCCCCACTCGGCCGGGCGGGGGTCTCCATCGCACAAGTCCTCCGTCTGGGCCACCGGGCCGTCCACCGCCGAAGCCCATGCGGAAGACATCCGGATGGGCGGGACGGACCTGGAGGCGGGTGCCGTCATCACCGACATGAACGGCACCCCCTGGTCTGACGGCGCCGGCGGCGTCCTGGTCACGTCCACACATCTGCACGGCCGGATGCTGGACATACTCACCGACGGTGATGTGCAACAGGGGTGACTCACGGGCCACCGGGCGGCACGGCGGCCGAGGCCGCCAGCGCGATCCTCCGCGGCGTCGTTGGCAGTGAGGAGAACGATGGCGCGCTCAAGTGGTGAGGGGTGGCGGTCCCTGTCCACGCGCGGGCAGAAGGAATGTTGGCCGGGCCGGTGCGGACGCGGCTGCCCGTGCAGGTTTCCGAAGTGATGTCCTGCTGGCGATCGAGGAGACGTGCACGACGACGCCGGAACCCCGCTCGGCCATTCCCGGCGCCAGGGCCCGGTCCAGCCCACGGCGCTGAGGAGGTTCATCTCCAGGTCCGCCTGCCGGGTTGCGTCGGACCGGCTCGGGGTCGGCGCCGGGGCGCCGACCGCGCCGGCGTTGTTCACAGGCTCGCCGGGCGACCCGCCGCGCGGCGAGCACCGAACTGGTCCTCGTCCGCACGACGACCTGCTGACCACCTGCCGGCCGTACCGCCAGGCCACCCCGCCCCGGCCTCAATTGCCCCAAGGTCGTTAGCTCGATCGGGGGTAGTGGACCCGATTCGCCGCGGGTGCGGGCCGACGGTGTGGATGATCTTGGCCGAGGTGCCTTCCGCTCCGGGGCACGTTCGGCCCTGGGCGTCTTTCGGAGATCCTGGAGGATCCATGCGCCACCCTGTCTCCCGCCTGCGCACGCGAGCACTGGTCGTCGGGCTCGCGCTGGCGGCGTCCGCGCTCGCGCCCGCCGGTTCCGCCGGTGCGGCTGACCAGTACGAGTGGGCCGCGCTGGGCGACTCGTACACCGCCGGGGGCTTCGTCGGTGATCCATTGCCCGCGCTGGGTGATCCGTCACGGGACGGCTGCGACCGCACCACCGACGCCTACCCCGGCGTTGTCGAGCGGGAGCTCGCCGAGTTCCCGCCGGGCAAGCCCGTCCACCTGACCAACGTCAGTTGCGGCAACGCCACCATCGCCAACATCGCCACGGCCAAGCAGACACCGATCAGCCCCGTTCAGCCCCCTGAGGGCGGCTGGCCCGCGGTGGACCTGCAGACCCAGCGGGCCGACCTCAACGATCAGACCGACATTGTGACCGTCGGCGTCGGCGGGAACAGTCTGCCCTTCGGCGGCATGCTCATGAAGTGCCTCGAACTGGGGGCAACCGGCAAGTCCTGCCGCGACCACTACACCAATCCCCCCGAGGGGGAGGAGAACATCGAGGACAAGCTCGCCCGGGTCCAGGACGAGTACATCCAGATGCTGGCCAATGTGCACCAGGCCGCGCCCAACGCCAAGGTGATCACGGTCGGCTACCCGGCCATCCTGCCGACCGAAGGCAGCACCTGCAACCGCCTCTCCCTCACCGAGCTCGGCTCGATCACCCACGCCGACGTCGACTGGCTCCGTGACGACGTCCTCAAGAAGCTGAACAGCACGATCAAGAACGTCACGGGCTTCTTCGGCGACCGCTACGTCGACGTCTACTCCTCCAGCGTGGGGCACGACGCCTGCCGGCCCGCGGGCACCAAGTGGGTCGAGGGCATCTGCGGCGACGCCGCGGACTACTGGCCCGCCAGGCTCCCCGGCACCCTGCTGAACTGCGGACTCATCGGCAAGCGCGTCACCCTGGTGCACCCCAATGCCGCAGGACACGCCAACACCGCCGCCCACGTCGAACGAGCCATCCGCATCGCCCTCCTCGAACGCTGACCACCAGGCGCGAACCCCGGCACCGGAGCCCCGGCCCGCGCGCAAGCACGGCCCGGGGCATCCCGGCCGGCGGGACCGAAGGGCACGCTTCCTCACCGGCGTCGTCGTCCCGCACGCGTCCCCGCAGCCGAAGGGCAGGTGGATCAAGCACCTGTACACCCAGCTCGGCTCCGTCGAGTCGACGCTCGACGTCATCGTTGACTACACCGATGCCTGACCGGCCGGCCCCGCCCGTTCTCCGGTGGCTTGGCCTGCGCGGCTGATGGCCCTGATGGCCAGGCGGCGCAGGGCTCGGCGGCCTTCCCGTCGAGACCGGTACGGGCGCCCTGACCGCGGCACGACGCGAAGCGCTGGAGGGGGTCGCCCCGGGATGGTGCCCTGTCCGGACGTTGGACGGCAGCGTCATCCCACGGCCGACCGTTTCCGCACCGCCCGTCGAATGTCGCGGACACCTTCCCGGCCGAGCCTGAGTATCAGCAGCGGCATGAGGATCACGAGCGCGAGTCCGACCAGGGTCAGCATTCCGTACCCCGTCCTGTCGCTCGTCACGGAGTGAGTGGTCGCCGTCTCTGGGCGGCCCGGCTCGTAGCGGACGCGGATCGTGTCGCCGACATCCGCGTCGCCGGCCTCCCAGAACTGGTAGGACGTCCCGGCGGCCGTGGTGAAACGGACTTCGATCCTCTTGCTGTGGCTTCCCTGGGGCTCGCTCACCTTGTCCTGCGCCAGGACGATTCCGTCGACGGACCGTTCACGTGCCGAGCCCGCGGAAGCGTCGTTCAGCCCGTCGAGTCCCGTACGGACGAACCCGTACCCCAGGACGACGAACAATGCTGCCAGAGCCGTCACGGCCACCCCGCCCACAACTTTCCCAACGACGCGCATCCACCCTCCGAACCAGTACGGCCACCGCCGCGCGCTCACCGGCTGCCACCCGCCCCCTGAGCCACGCCCCCTCCTGCCGGACCCGGTATCGGGCCGTGCAGAGAAAGTCCTGCCTGGCGTGCCCGTTGCTGCGCCGGGCTGTTCGAGTATGCCCAGTACGAGCACGCCTCTCCGCCGTGCGACCTGGTTCCGCCGCCGGATGTGGCAGGGCGCCGCACGCCATAACCTCCCCGCATGACTGCAGTTGACTCTCATCCCAGCGGCCCCCGTAGCTCGGAGCAGCGCAAGCGCGAGGCGCTTGAACGGCTCGCGCGGGACAACGACGTATGGGTCGCCACGGCCGACGCTACCGGCGAGCCGTGCCTCGTTCCGCTGGCCTTCTGGTGGGACGGCGAGGCGGTGTGGCTGTCTACCCGCGACAGCAACCCGACCGGGCGCAACCTGTGTTCCTCGGGCCGGGTCCGGCTCAGCTTCGGCCATAGCCGGGACGTGGTCCTGATCCACGGCACCACGCGCATGCTGACCCGCGAGGAGCTTCCGGCCGAGGTTGGCGACGCCTTCGCCGCCAAGAGCGGCTGGGACCCTCGCGAGGACCACGCCTCGTACGTTTTCTTCCAGGTCGCCCCACAGGTGCTGCAGGCGTGGGGAACGGTTCCCGAGATGGCCGGACGTACTCTGATGCGCGACGGGAAGTGGCTGGTCCAGGACTGGTCCAGGGCAGGTCTCGAACGGGGCACCGCCACTCATTGATGACTGCGACCAGGCCGGTTCGTCTGTATCCCTTCCGCCGGCCGAGGTTGTCGTTGATGCTGTCCGTGTGACTCACCGCATCAGCGCCCTGATCTCGGCCTTCGGCGTCCTTTCCGGCATGGTCCTGCTGTTTCTCGCGGTTCGTGATTACCGCTCCGGGGCATCGGCCCTGTGGATCGGGGCTGGAGCTGTGATCTTCCTCAGCGCTTCGTACACGCTCGTGCGGGATGCACGGCGGCTCCGCACCGGGCCGACCACCTGACGATCAGCGCCGTGCCGACCAGCCCCGCCGGTCGTTGTTCGTGTGTGCCGTTGACTGACACGCGGTGGGCGCGAACCGAGCTGTTGCTTCCAGATCGGGCACCGAGGCGGGGTGGCCGGTGGATGGACCACCGAGAAGTGATCGACGCGACGGCCTGGAAGTTCCAGACAGGATCGCAGTGGATCCCCCTCCGAGAAGTACGGCAACCGGCGAGGCGTCTGCAACCGGCTGCGGATGCAGGTCATCGACGGCGCCTGGGAGCGGGTGTTCACCGCGCTGCGCGCGCAGGGCAATGAGGTCGTCGCGAGTCACGCTGCCATCCGCTGGTGGCCGGCGATCGGGTGCGTGTGACAACCACAGCGCCCTTCTGGTGACGGTCCGGCTGCTCCGGCCTGGTTGCTGAGCAGCCGATGCGGCGCGGTCGGTGACAACTACCGAGCCTCGGCACCCGGGTGTGGCCGGGCGAGATAGTTGCCACTTGGGCGCGACTCCAGTCACTGAGCACCTGGAGCCCGCTATCGGCAGCAACGATGCCGGACGGAAGAGACAATGCTCAGGCGAGTCGTCGGTTCGGCCACCGGGCCCCCGTACGGCAGCCAAGCCTGGGGAATTCGGCGCATCCGGTGCCGGGTCAGACCCCCGCTGACGTCTGGGCGTCCTTGGCGGGTGTCACGGGCGCCGCCTCGGGGTCGGTGTCGTGCCCTTCCGGGGACCCGAACCAGGCCACTGCCACCGCGCCCGATACGGCGAGCACGAACCCGGTGATCGCCGCCCAGGCGAAGCCGGGACGGGAGGCATCCCCGAGCCACAGCACGCCGATGATGCCCGGCAGGACTGTCTCGCCGACGACCAGCGCGGCAGTGGCGCCGTTGACCGAACCGATCTGCAGGGCGATCGTGTGCAGGTACATGCCGCCGATGCCTGCCACCAGGATCGCGTAGAGCGCCGGGTCGCAGAGCAGCGCTCCAGGGTCGAAAGGGTCGATGCCGTTCAGCACACGGACCCCGACACCGAGGGCGCCGAAGCCCAGTCCGGACAGCAGGCCGGCCAGGATCGCGGCGCGCGCCCCCAGCAGGCGTACGAGAACGGTGCCGCCCACGATCAGGAGCAGCGAGATCCCGAGCAGCCACCAGTGCGTGGAGATCGGGGTGTCGCCGCTGCCTTCCGGGCCCGCCGCCGTCGCCAGAAGCACCAGCGCGGAGCAGACCACGGCAATCGAGGTTTGCTCGGCGCGGTTGAGCCGGATGCCGAGGAGCTTGATGCTCAGCACCGCCGTGATCACCAGGTTGGCGCTGATCACGGTCTGCGACAGGAACAGCGGCAGGAGGCGCGCCGCCAGTGCGCCGAGCCCGAAGCCGACGAAGTCCAGGACGGTCCCGACGATGAACTCCCAGGTCATCGCCGCCTTCGCAGTGGACGACAGGCTCGGGCCACCGTGTTGGGTCACGCTGCCCGCGGCGGCCTCCCGGCGGGCTGACTTCTGTGATCCGACGGCCTGGAGGACGGAGCCCGTGCCGTAACAGATCGATGCTGCCACGGCGGTGAGCAGTCCTATGAGCACCGAAAGCTCCGTTCATGTATGGGTCGGCGGGGTTCGTTCCCGTTCCCACTGGCAGACGCGGGTTTCGGCGCAAAAGTTGCTTCCGGCGAGTCAGTTGCCGGTGTATCTCCCTTCACAGGCCAACTGCGGTCTGCTGCTCGGCTGTGACGGTCCAGTGGCAGTGCGCGCAGAGGTGCGGGGGCGGGTGCGGCCGGCGTCTGCTCCGGTCCCGAATTTCCGGCCCCGCTTCGGAAGCGGCCGTACACCAGGCCCGGCCCGCGCGAGTCAGTCGGGACGGTGGGGCAGTTCGTCGTCGGCGTGCCGCCGGTTCCGAGGGTCCGTCGCGGGGACGGGGACGCTGCGGGCGTGTGCGTACAACGGGGTGCCGGCGCGGCGTCGGGGATCGTGGTCCAGGAGCAGGGCGTTGGCCCGGGCCTGCGGTGGTCGGGGCTGTGGTCGGCCTGCGCCGGCCCATGCTCGGGCCGGGCCGGCAGTTGAGGGCTCGGACCTCTCCAACCGCAGCGGTGAACACGGCCAGCAGATTGTCGCAGTACCGCTGGCGGGCCGGCACGCTCTCGAACGGAGAGAAGCCGGGGGCTACACAGGAAGTGCGGCACTCGCGGTGCCGGTGTGAGCGCTGTCACCGGCCGCAGACGAGGGTTCCGTCCGATCACCACCGCGCCGAACTCGTCGTCGGCGCCATCGACGTGGGCGCGAACCTGGGCCGCCTGCGACCGGGCTGCGTGCTCCACTCGGACTGCGGCTCGGAATGCGCCTTTGGCGACTCCGGCAGAGGTACGGGAGTTGAGTGGCCTGCAGAGCACGGGCAGGACCAGGATCTGCTTTCGGCAATGCAGCGGCCGAATGTTTCCGGGCCGTCCTCGAAGAAGAGATCGGCACCCGCTTCCGGCCCGACCCGGCAGGTCGTCCGTCGGAGGGACCGTGGGCCGGTGAGGTCTGTCTTTCGGTAGAGGGGGAATCATTCCAGGGGGTCACGCCCGTGTCCGGGGTGTGTGTCGATACTGGGGTCATGTCCCTGCTCAGCCGCGTCCTGCACGTCGTTCCGCGCGGCGTCTCAGCCCGTCTGCCCGGATGGGCCGGTGTGGGCCTGGAGGGGATCGCCGCCGCGGCCGTGACCGGTCTGCTCTGCCTTGCCGCCGGAGTCCAGTGGCAGCTCCCGCACCCGGGTGCCCAGGTGGTGGCAGTTCCCGTCGCCGCTGTGCTCTATCCGCTGCGCCGCCGCCACCCAGTGGTCGTCCTCGTGGCGTTGACCGCTTCGGTGGGCCTGCTGCCGTTCCTGGGAACGGTCACCGCCGCAGCCGTCTACACCGTTTCCAGGCTGCTGTCCCCCGGCAGGCGCCACGCCTGGTTGTGGGCCCTGGCCACGGTGGCGCCGGTCGTGACGGTGACGGTGGCCTCGACCGCCTCGTGGACGGGCCCGGCCCGTGCGACCTACGCGGTCGTCCTGGGCTTGGTCCTGTCGGTGGCCGCGGTGGTGGTGCCGGGCCTGGTGGGGACGGTCTTCGGCCAGGCGGACCGGTTGCTGGAGGCCCTGCGGGCCCGAGCGGACGCCGCCGAGCGAGCGCGGGCCTCGGCCGACAGCGAGGCCCGGACCCAGGAACGTTCCCGGATCGCCGCCGAGATGCACGATCTGGTCGGCCACCGGCTCAGCCTGGCCTCCTTGCACGTGGGTGGCCTGGAGCTCGCGCTGTCCAAGGCCGCGCCCGCTCTGCGCCCGGACGCCGCCGTTGTGCGGAGCACCATCAAGGACGCGCTGCGCGAGCTTCGGCAGGCGCTGGGCGTCCTCGACCCGCTGGGAGTGAACACGCAGGCCGAGGCCGCGTTGACCGAGGAGATCGGCACCCGGGCCGACATCGGGGAACTGGTCGCCCAGTCCCACGCGGGTGGGGTCGATGTCGCCCTGGAGTGGACGGGGCCGGATCTGACGGACGTGCCGGTGCCGGTTCGCCGGGCGGTGCACCGTGTGGTGCGCGAGTCCCTGACCAACGTGCACCGCTACGCGGCCGGCACCGGGGTCACCGTCGAGGTCTGCCGTGACGAGGACACCGTGAGGGTCGCCGTCCACAACACCGCGTTGTCACCGGGGTCGATCACCGAGGGGGTCGGCACCGGACGGGGCCTGCCCGCACTGCGCGAACGCGTCGGGCTACTGCACGGCTCCTTCACCGCAGGGCCGTCGGCCGACGGCGGATTCCGCCTCGCCGCGGACCTTCCGCTGCGCCCCGCCCTCTCACCGGCCACGACCCGGTCCGGTGCCTCTCCATGGGCCGGGGCCCATCCGTCGTGTTCCTCGTGCGGCCCGGTCCCGGAACCGGCCGAGCCCCGCCGCACTCGGGCGATCCGCGCCCTCGTGCTCGGCGGGGGACTGGCCGCGGTGACCGCGCTGATCCTCGCGGGGATCGGGTTCTCCTACTCCCCGCAAGGCCCACAGGCCCCTCCGGAACAGCCCAGGATCGGCATGACGCTGGAGGAGTTCCATGCCACGGGCCCCAGAGACTCCCAGGGTGCGCGCGCCGCCGCCGCGGGCCGGGAACCCGCCCGGCCCGCCGCGGCGGCCGGCTGCCTCTACACCTTCGGCCCGCGCCCCGACGACCGGCCGACCGACACCCTCCCGCTGGTCCGCTACTGCTTCGACATCCATCAGCGGCTGATAGCCATCGCCCCCTTCGCCGCCCCCACAGTGCGCGAGCCAGTCCCCTGGGAGAGCCCATGACCACCCCGACCGTCCCGATCCGTGTCCTGCTCGCCGACGACGAGACGATGATCCGGGCCGCCGTGCGGATGATCCTCTCCCACGCCGACGGCATCGAGGTCGTGGGCGAAGCCGCCGACGGCCGCCAGGCCGTGGCGGAGGCGGCCTCCCACCGCCCCGATGTCGTCCTCCTCGACATCTACATGCCCGTTCACGGCGGGCTCGCCGCCGTCGCCCCACTGCTGGCCCTGGATCCTGCACCGCGGGTGCTGATGCTGACCACCTTCGGCACCGACGACAACGTGCTGACCGCGCTGCGCGACGGCGCGGCCGGGTTCCTCCTCAAGGACGAAGGGCCCGAGGAACTGATCCGAGCGGTCCGCGCGGCGGCGGCCGGGGACTCCGTACTGTCCCCGCAGGTCACCGGCACCGTCGTCGCCCGTATGCTGAGCGGTGCGCGCCAGGGGACGGCTCCCGGCCCCACCGACGAACGCATTGCTCGCCTGACCGGCCGGGAACGTGAAGTCCTGAGACTCATCGGTGAGGGCTTGTCGAACCAGGAGATCGCCGGCCGGCTCCACATCACCATCGGCACCGTCAAAACCCACGTGGTCGCCATCTTCGCCAAGACCGACACCACCAGCCGCGTCCAGGCGGCCGTTCTCGCCCACCGCACCGGTCTCGTCCACTGATCCGGCTTTCACACTGCCCTCGGGCACTCCCCGAGTCGTCCGGCCCATCCCGTACGCCCCGGCGCGCCGGGAGGGACTCCATCCTTCGACAGAGACACCGGTCGTCCTGGAGAGGGAGACGGACCACCACTCCCCTGGATCGCCTCTGTCCGGCGACAGAGGCGAAACCACCGCCTGAGGACGATGTCTTCGCAGGTCAGACAGGGTGATGATGGTAAGCGTTCCCGGCCGGGTGCCCCCGGATGCCAAGCGCTCTCCCCTGACGGGGAGGCCCCGGGCCACCCGACCGTCCTCTTCTCACCCCTGTGCCGGAGTGTGTCCATGTCGCCGATGTCCTTCCCGCACCACGCCCCGTACGCGGGCTCCTCCGCTCCACGCCGGCCGGCGGCCCCTCTCGCCGCGAGCACATCCGGCCTGTCGAGGGTGTACGGCAGCGGGGACACACAAGTCGTCGCCCTGGACCGGGTGAGCATCTCCTTCGAAGAGGGCGAGTTCACCGCGATCATGGGCCCCTCGGGCTCGGGCAAGTCGACCCTGATGCACTGCGTCGCCGGCCTGGACTCGGCGTCCTCGGGTTCGGTGCGGATCGGCACCACCGAGCTGAGCCGCCTGAACGACCGGCAGCTCACCGAACTGCGCCGGGACCGGATCGGGTTCATCTTCCAGGCGTTCAACCTGTTGCCCACCCTGACGGCGGTGGAGAACATCACCCTCCCCACGGACATCGCCGGCCGTAAAACCGACCGCCAGTGGCTGGAGACGGTCGTGAACATGGTGGGCCTGTCCGGTCGCCTCGACCACCGCCCCAGCCGGCTCTCCGGCGGCCAGCAGCAGCGCGTGGCCGTGGCCCGGGCCCTGGCCTCCCGGCCCGCGATCGTCTTCGGTGACGAGCCCACCGGAAACCTCGACTCCCGGGCCGGTGCCGAGGTCCTGGGCTTCCTGCGGGAATCGGTGCGGCGACTCGGCCAGACGGTGGTGATGGTGACACACGACCCGGTGGCCGCCGGCTACGCAGACCGGGTCGTCTTCCTCGCCGACGGCCGGCTCGTGGACGAGATGCGGCAGCCCACCCCGGACCGGGTCCTGGACCGCATGAAGGAATTCGACGCCCGGGGCCGCACCAGCTGACCGGGCCGTCCCACCGGTGCTCCCGCCCCGGGGTCCGCTCACGTCGCACTCCCCCTTCCGCCCTCTCACGCCCCGGACACACACATGCTGAAAGCAGCCCTGCGCAACGTCCTCGCGCACAAAGCCCACCTGGTCATGACCGTGCTCGCCCTCTGCCTCGGCGTCGCCTTCGTCAGCGGCGCCCTGGTATTCGGCGAGACCTCCACCGCCGCCAACCGCGCCGCCGCCTCCGAGAACCTCGCCGACCTCTCCGTCCGCGTCAGCCCCATGCCCCCCGGACCCGGGGAGTCCTCGCCCAGGGGCCGGCCCCCGGCGCTCGACGACGCGGCCGTCGCCGAGCTCGCCGGTATCAGCGGCGTCGACAGCGTCCGGCCCTCGATCTCCGGCTCCGCCGTACTGAACACGGCCGACGGCAACCCGATGCGCAGCGCGAAGCGCGGTGGCAACCTGGCCGACGCCTGGATCCCCGGACCCGGCGGCAAGGACCCCCGCTTCCCGATCGCCCAGGGCCGTACACCGCGCACCGGCGACGAGATCGCCCTGGACGCCGGCACCGCCGCCCGCGGCAAGCACCAGATCGGTGACACGGTCACCCTCGCCACCGACGGCCCCGTCATGCACAAGCGGCTGGTCGGCATCGTCACCACCAAGGACACCCGTGTCAGCTCCGGCACCGGCACCCTCGCCCTCTTCGACAAGGCCACCGCCCGCGACATGTTCGGGCAGCCCGGCGCCTACTCGTCCATCGACCTGACGGCCAAGCCCGGCACCGGTGACTTCGACCTGGCAAGGCGCGTCACCGACACACTCGGCGCAGACCGGGTCGAGACCTCCACCGCGAGCGACCTCGTCGCCCAACAGGACCGCTACGTCAGCGTCCTGGTCCGTGGCAACGAGAAGGTCGCCCTGATCTACGCCGTCGTCGCCCTCTTCATCGGCTCGTTCCTGATCGTCAACACCTTCACCATGCTGGTGGCCCGCCGGAGCCGGGAGATCGCCCTGCTGCGGGCCATCGGTGCCTCCCGCCGCCAGGTGATCCGCTCCCTGCTGGTCGAGGCCGGTTTGGTCGGCCTGCTCTCCTCCGCCCTCGGCCTCGCCCTCGGTCTCGCCCTCGCCGCCGCGATGCCCCACTTGATGACCATCGACGGGAGCGCCGCTCCCACCGGGCCCCTCGTGATCGGGGCCACGCCCATCGCCGCCGCGCTCCTCGTCGGCGTCGGCCTCACCGTGCTCTCCGCGTGGCTCCCCTCCCGCAAGGCGTCCAAGATCGCGCCGGTCGAGGCGCTGCGGGCCATCCACCAGCCGCCGTCCGCCACCGCCTCCCGCTACCGGGCCATCGCGGGCGGACTCCTCGCCTTCGGCGGCGCCGCCCTGCTGATCTCCCTCTCGGGAGCCGAGGACGCCTCCGACGAGAACCTCCAGAACGCCGTGTTCGGCGCGTTCGGCCTGATCGTCGGCCTGTTGATGCTGGCCCCGACCCTGGCAGTCCCCATGATCCGGGCCGGCGGCAAGCTCACCACTCGCTTCGGCGTCGCCGGCCGGCTCTCCCGCGAGAACGCCCTGCGCGACCCGCGCCGCACCGCCGCCACCGCCTCCGCCGTCATCGTCAGCACCGCCCTCGTCGCCGGCCTCGCCACCATCGCCCACTCCAGCACGCAGGCCCTCGACCGCCAGGCCGCCGCCGGCCTCACCGCCGACCACCTGATCACCGCCGGCCAGATGACCGGCATCGATCAGGCCACCGCCCGCAAGATCGCCGGCACCCCGGGTGTGCGCAGCGCGAGCGCCGTCGCCGATGGGCAGATCCTCCTCGGCGGCGACAATCTGAGCGTCACCGGTGTCGATCCCGCCGGTCTCGACAACGTGATGAAGCTCGACTTCGTCTCCGGCTCCCTCAAGGGCCTCAAGACCGGTGCCATCGCCGTATCCGAGACCACCGCCCGCGAACACCGTCTCAAGGCCGGCTCCCGGGCCAAGACCACCCCCGGCTTCGGCCGCGACGACATCCGGACCTACACCGTCATCGGCGTCTACCGCGACAACCCCACCGCCGGCCCGGCCATCGGCGACCGCACAGAGATCCAGCGCCTGGACGAGAACAGCGGAGCCGGCCAGCACTTCACCCGGGTCCTCGTCGCCGCCGACAGGAACGGTGTCTCCAAGGCCGAGCTCCTGGAGGCCACCGGCAAGAACCCCCTCCTCACCGTCCAGAGCCGCGACGAGTTCGTCGCCGAGGCGTCCGGTGTCATGAGCATCGTCATCAACCTGATGTACGGCCTGCTCTTCCTCGGCGGCGCCATCTCCGCCCTCGGCATCGCCAACACCCTCGCCTTGTCCGTCACCGACCGCACCCACGAGATCGGCGCCCTGCGCGCCATCGGCATGCACCGCGCCGGCATCCGCACGATGATCCGCCTTGAGGCCCTCACCGTCGCCGCCTTCGGCACCATCCTCGGCGTGGTGAGCGGAACCTTCGGCGCCTGGGCCGTCAGCTCCCTCGCCAACGGCTCCATCAAGCAGTACGAGTTCACCCTCCCCTGGGGAACCCTCCTCGTGGCCTGCGCGCTCTCCCTCGCGGTCGGCATCCTCGCCGCAGCCCTACCGGCCCGCCGAGCCGCCCGCCTCAGCCCCCTGGAGGCCGTCGCCGAATCCTGACCCCGAGCCGCTCGGCAGCGCCACACCGGCGACCCGTACGGCCACGCCGCGTCCCCGCCCATCCGCCCGCCCCCCATTACCTTTTTCGTGGTCCCGCAATGGAGCTCCCGGCCTCCGGGATCGGCATGACTGCTCCCCCCTGTTGAACGTATGGCCCGGGGGGTGGTGTCACCGGTCCCGGAAGCACTGACAGACCGCTGATTAGGGGCATGACCACCGACTCCTCCGGGAGGCAGGGAGGCTCTTCGTAATGTGGATGTGGCGATCGGTGCCGACGGACGGCCGGGTGGGCACGACTGACGGACGCACGTAATCGACACCAGTGACATCGACGTCTACCTCGGTTTGGACGTCGGCAAGGGCGAACACCATGCCACCGCCGTCACCCCGGTCGGCAAGAAGGCGTTCGACAAGCGCCTGCCCAACAGCGAACCGAAACTGCGCGAGGTGTTCGCCAAGCTCCAGGCCAAGCACGGGACCGTGCTCGTCGTGGTCGACCAGCCCGCGTCGATCGGCGCCCTGCCGCTCGCCGTGGCGAGAGACATGGGCTGCCGGGTCGCCTATCTGCCCGGTCTCACGATGCGCCGGATCGCCGACCTATACCCGGGTGAGGCCAAGACCGACGCCCGCGACGCGTTCATCATCGCGGACGCCGCCCGCGCGATGCCCCACACTCTGCGGGCGATCGAACTCGACGACGAGACAGTCGCCGAGCTGGAGATGATCGTGGGGCTCGACGACGACCTCGCGGGCGAGGTGACCCGTGTCGGAAACCGACTCCCCGGCCTGCTCACCCAGATCCACCCTCACCTGGAGCGAGTGATCGGCCCGCGCATCCAGCACCCGGCCGTCCTCACGCTGCTGGAACGGTTCGGATCCCCGGCCCAGATCCGCAAGGCCGGACGCCGACGGCTGGTCAACCTCATACGCCCGAAGGCCCCGAGGATGGCCGAGCGCCTGGTCGACGACATCTTCACCGCACTCGACGAGCAGACCGTCATCGTCCCGGGCACCGATGCCGCCGCACTGATCGTCCCCAGCCTCGCCACCTCGCTGACCGCCGTGCTCGACCAGCGCAAAATCCTGGCCGCCAGGATCGAGGAACTCCTGGAGACCCACCCTCTTTCCCAGGTCCTGACCTCGATGCCCGGCATCGGCGTCAGGACCGGAGCCCGCATCCTCATCGACGTCGGCGACGGCAGTAACTTCCCTTCCGCCGCCCACCTCGCCGCCTACGCCGGCCTCGCCCCGGCGACCCGCAGTTCCGGGTCCTCCATCCGTGGTGAGCAACCATCCCGCCGGGGCAACAAGCAACTCAAAAGGGCCTTCTTCCTGTCCGCGTGCCGCCCTGGCCGACCCTGCATCCAGGACCTACTACGACAAGAAAATCGCCCAGGGCAAACACCACACCCAAGCCATCCTCTGCCTCGCCAGACGCCGAGCCGACGCCCTCTTCGCGATGCTCCGCGACGGCACTTTCTACGAACCACGGCCAGCAGCGGCGGTCACCTGACCAGAGGCTCCGCCAACAGCACCACCTGATCGGCCTCAACATCGAACCCGAGCACCGGATGACTGTGGTTACCGCCCTCGGCATCCATCAGCACCGGCTTGCCCAGCCGCCGCCCGACCACCCGCAAGAAGCCGCAGAACACATCCAGTCGCTCCTGGCCCTGGAGCTCTCGCAGATCAACATCGAAGTCGATCTCCTCCACCGCCCAGAACCGGAAAATCGCCAGCACATCGGCAGCCGGCCAGACCCTCAGCTCCGGGCTCTCAGCGTCAGCCGGGCGAGACAGAACTGCCTCCGCCCGAGGCACTGGCAGCACCGTCTCGCCTTCGGAGTACTGAAACGTCCAGCCGCTCACGCTGACGAGGTCCAAAAGCGCCTGCCAGTCCTCAACCGAGGCACCAGGAACAACCACGTCCGGCAGCGACCCCATCAAATCCGGGTCGAAGAAGCTCACTACGTCATCCCACAACAAGTCAGGCATCACGCCATGCTGCCCCGAACCCCGCCAGAACGCAGCCCGATTCCTTGACGAACCCCATAGGGGCACCCCCCGGCCAGGTACAGCCTCCGCCGCACCGTCTCCGACGACGTCAGCCGCTGCTCACACGCCTCGTTCCGGGGCCCGGGCTGGTTCGTACCGGGTGCCGGCTCCGGGCTGTCACGTGGGAGCCGGCCGGGGCCGGCTGTCGTGAGGGAACCGGATGGGGGAGGTCTTCCTCGCCCTGGGATGCGCACTCGTCTGCCGGCGCCGCCCGGCCCGTTCACTGCCAGAAGTTCGTTGACCGCGGCGATGCCACCACCTTGTTCGGCCAGGCCCTCCGCACCTGCTCGTAGTGCTTACGCAGGTCATCGGCCCAGCCGTGGCCCACGTCCAACCAGACTCGGACCGAAGAGGCCGAGTCGTTGTCGTCCGTCACCGTGACGACGGGCACGGGCACCGGGAACTGGCGGTCGATCTCAATCCGGATCTCGGGACTGCGCAGCCGGCGAAGCTGCTGAGGACGCCGTCGATCAGGACCGTGTGCAGGGCCGAGACGGGGAACAGGCCGTCGGAACCCCCGGTGAGCGCGATCGCCGGCCACCGGGCGAGGCACGCGGCCATGCCCGGCTCGGTCGGCGACGAGATCGGACCCGGGCGGGAGGAAGAGCCGCCGGCCTTTGATACGACCTGCCTCCCGCCGACGGGCCCGGCAACGACCAGCCGGCGCAAGCCCGTCCGCAGGACCTCGTTCGCACCGATGCGGTATCCGGGGCCCCGGGACTTCTCGTCGAACTGCGGCTCCTGCACCCTTTCCTTCTGGGACCGGTCGTCGACTGTCGTGCGCTTGACAGCCCGAGGCCCTGCGGCGGGCCTCCACCGGGCCGGCCCAGGTGCGTGCTTCGCGGGATGTGCCGACCGGTGCGGCGAGCTTCCGTGGGAGCCGGGGCCGTCGGCGCGGGGCCGGGTACACGCGCGCGACCTGTCGTCTCTGCGGCGGGACACGACGCCTGTCGTCTCTTTGGTGGGAATGGTCAAGCGGAGCTCCGGGTGATGATTCTCGGCTGGGCGATCTCAGCGAGGCCGGGGTCGAGTTCCTCGCCGCCGAGAAGCCGCTCTATCGAGGAGGCGACCGCGACAGCGCCTTCCACGGGGTCCAGATAGGTGGTGGTGAGGCCGGGACGAAGGGCAGCGCCGAGCGGATGGTTGTCGGTGCCGATGACGGCGATGTCCTCCGGCACCCAAAGGCCGGCGTCGGTCAGGGCCTGGATGAGGACGAGGCCGAACTCGTCGTTGTAGCTGTAGACGGCGTCCGGCCGCCGATGGGGGTCGCGCCAGATGCCGACCGTCGCCGCGAGGCTGTCGGTCGTCAGGGCGCAGTCGACCCGTTGGACCGGTACGCCCGCTTTTCCCGCGACCGTCGTCACGGCGTCGAATCGGTCACGGGCGAGGGCGGCGATGTCGCCGCCGGGAACGAGGCAGGCAAGCCGGCGGTGCCCTCGGTCCAGGAGGTACTGGGCGGCGAGTTCGGCCACCGAGACGCTGTCGACCACGATCGTCGTCGCGTAGGAAAGGGGGCGGCGGGCTTCGAGGAGAACGTGGTCGACGCCTGCCTGCCGGAGCAGTCGCACCGCTTCCTCGGGGCATCGGTCGGCCGCCACGAGCACGGCGGCGGGCCGGTGTTCGGCCCACAGGCGCGCTCCGGCCACTCCGCTCGCCTCACGGTCGCCATGGATGAGCAGCGTGAGACCGCGCGTGGTGAGTTCCCGGTCGAGGATCTCCAGGTAGGTGGTGCGCGCGGGGGCGAGCGGAAGGCGCGGCATGGGAAGCAGCACGATGTTGCTGCGGCCCGCTCGGAGCATCCGGGCCGAGGCATGCGGGGTGTAGCCGAGTTCACGTACGGCGGCAAGGACCCGGCGCCGGGTCTCGTCACCGATGGGCCGGTCCCGGTCGTCGTTCAGGACCGAGGACACGGTGGTGCGGGAGACCCCGGCGAGTCGGGCGACATCCGCGCTCGTCGGGCGGCGCTGGGCGGGGCTCACGTTCGGTCGGCTCCTGTTCGGTCGCGGCGGCCGCAGCGCGGCCGTCAGGCCAGGACGGCCCGCCACGAAAACGAGCCGGACACGTGTCCATCCTGTTGTCACCCATCTTACGAGTCGAGGGCAAGAATCTCACCTGCTTGCTCTTGTTTCTGCGTTCATTCACGTGTCACGCTGACGAACGACCAAGGTGGACACGTGTCCACCTGTTGTCCTTCCGGGCTGCAGCCGACCTCTTTTGTTCCCGTCCGCCACGCGCCCCGGCCCGATCCCCGCCGAGCAACGGAGGTGTCCGCATGGACACGGTCGAACCCGCAACGCCTGCCACCGGCGGCGCAGCCGCTCTCGCAGGCCCCGCGTCGGCGGCGCAGCCGCCCCGTGTCGGGGCCGGCTTCATCGTTGCCCTGACCGGTGCGTACTTCGGCACCTGGCTGGCTCTGCTCCCCGCCGTCCAGATCACGCTCGCGCTGCGGGTGCAGCAGATCGCGCCCGACGACAAGGCAGCGGTGCTGTCGACGGTTCTGGCCGTCGGTGCCGTCGTCGCGCTCCTCGGTCAGAACGTCTTCGGGCTCCTCTCCGACCGGACGACGAGCCGGTTCGGTATGCGGCGCCCATGGATCGCCCTCGGCGCCGTGTCCGGCGCAGTCAGCCTGGTCCTGCTCGCCACCGCGGCAAACACGGGCATGCTCGTCTTCGCCTGGGCACTGACGCAGTTGACGTTCAACATCCTGCTGGCGGGCCTCAATCCCGTCATTCCCGATCAGGTTCCCCCGTCCCAGCTCGGCCGGGTCACCGCGCTCGCCGGTCTGACCACCCAACTCGGCGTCGCGGGCGGCGCCTTCCTCGTCCAGGCGCTGCTGCCCAACCTGACCGCCGCCCTCCTGATCCCCGCCCTCTTGTGCCTGGTGGGCGCCGGTGTCCTGCTGCGTGTCCTGCCGGACCGACGCCTTGCGCAGGCCCGGCGCGCTCCGCTGACGTGGCGTACCTGGTTGCGCGCCTACTGGGTCGACCCCCGCAAGAAGCCCGACTTCGCGTGGGCCTGGCTCTCCCGTTTCCTGGTCGGCTTCGGCAACGTGACCCTGAGCAGCTACCAGACGTACTTCCTCATGGACCGCTTCGGATACGACGAGGACGCCATCGGGGGCGTCGTGTTCAAGGCTCTGCTGGTCAACGCCGTCTGCGTGGTTCTGGCCAGCGTGGTCTTCGGGGCGCTGTCGGACCGACTGCGCAGACGGAAGCCCTTCGTCCTCCTCTCGGCGGTCGTGCTCGCGCTGGCCCACGTCATGGCCGCGTTCGCGCCGTCCCTCGGCTGGTATCTCGTGGCGACCGCGATCGCCGGCATCGCCGGAGGCTGCTACCTGGCCGTCGATCTGGCGCTGGTCGCCGAGGTGCTGCCGTCGCGTGCCGACACCGGCAAGGACATGAGCGTGTTCCACCTGGCCCAGGTACTTCCCCAGTCGGTGGCTCCCGCCGTCGCCCCGCTCTTCCTCGCCGTCGGCGACGGGGAGAACTACGCGGCCTTCTTCCTCGGCGGAGCGGCCATCGGCCTGATCGGAGCAGTGTGCAACCAGCGCATCCGCTCCGTCCGCTGACCCCTCACACCTTCCGGTCCCCCTCATGGAAAGGCCCCCACGTGTCCCGCCCCAACTTCGTGATCTTCGTGCCGGACCAACTGCGCGCAGACGCGGTCGGCGCGTTCGGAAACCCGCACGCCCGCACCCCGCACATGGACGCCCTCGCCGCCCGCGGCACCCGGTTCACGCAGGCGTACGTACAGCACCCGGTGTGCTCGCCCAGCCGTGCCTCGTTCCTCACCAGCCTCTACCCGCACACCGCGGGCCACCGCACCCTGACCCATCTACTGAAGGCCCACGAGCCGAATCTGCTCAGGATCCTGAAGGACGCCGGCTACCACGTCACCTGGGCCGGAGCCCGCGGCGACACCTTCGCCCCGGGTGTCACCGAGGCGAGCGTGCACGAGTACGGCTTCTCCGTCGCCCCGACCGTCGGCTTCGGCGGCGAGTACCCCGACGGCGTCTGGTCCCGGCTCTTCTACCGCGGTCTCGTCCCGGACGACGGGCGTGTCGATCCCGACGAGGCCGCCGTGCGCACCGCAGAGGAGTGGCTGCGCGAACCTCCGCCGGCTCCGTGGGTCCTTTTCGTTCCCCTCGTCGCCCCGCACTGCCCCTTCCAGGTCCCCGAACCCTGGTACTCGCAGACCGACCGCGCGACCGTCCCCGACCCGGTACCACCGGGCGATCCGGCACGCGAGCCGCGGTTCATGGCCGCCCTGCGCGAGCAGTACGAACTCGGCGAGGTCACCGCCGAGCAGTGGCGTGAGGTCGCGGCCACCTACCACGGCATGGTGTCCCGCCTCGACGACCACCTCGGGCGCGTACTGGCGGCCGTCGACGGCGCGGGCGCGGCGGACCGCACGGTGACGCTGTTCTTCGCCGATCACGGCGAGTACCTCGGGGACCACGGGCTGATCGAGAAGTGGCCATCGGCCATGCACGACTGCATCACCCGTGACCCGCTCATCATCAGCGGCCCTGGCCTCGGGCTCGGCCGCGATGAGGTCTGCGAGGAGATGGTGGAGCTCGTCGACATCCTGCCCACCGTGCTCGAACTCGCCGGTGTCGAGGCCCCGCACTCCCACTTCGGACGCAGTCTGGTCCCGCTCCTGAAGGACTCGTCGGCCCCGCACCGTGAATTCGCCTTCACCGAGGGCGGATTCACCGTCGCCGAGGAACCCCGGATGGAGTATGCCGCCTTCCCCTACGACCGTAAGTCGGCCCTCCAGCACACGGATCCCACCCTTGCCGGCAAGGCCGTCGCCGTACGTGACCGGAAGTGGACGTACGTGTGGCGCCTGTACGAAGAGCCCGAGCTGTACGCGCGCGGCGAGGACCCGCACGAGCGGGTCAACCTCGCGGGCCGGCCCGAACACGCCGCGGTCCAGCAGCGCATGCACGACGCGATCCTGCGGTGGCTGGTCGAGACCGCGGACGTCATCCCCGCCGATGCCGATCCCCGGCTCCCGGCCGTCGACCTCCCCGTCCCGGGAGCCGCCGCACGACGCGGCGTGCCCCGGCCCTGACCAGCCCTACGAGGAAGCACACCACCATGGCGATTCCCGGTGACGTGACCACCGACGCATACCCGGACGACCCCACCAACAGCAAGGTGGTCGAGGCGGCGCTCGCCCGTCTCGACCTGGACTCCAAGGCCCGCCTGCTGGCCGGCCAGGACCTGTGGTCCCTGCCCGCCCTGCCCGAGATCGGGCTCGCCTCCCTCGTCATGTCCGACGGGCCGGTCGGCGTGCGCGGCTCCGGCTGGGCGCCGGAGGATCCGTCTCTGACGCTGCCCAGCCCGACCGCGCTCGCCGCCAGCTGGGACCCGGAGCTCGCCCGGCGGGCGGGGCGCGTCCTGGCCCAGGAGGCCCACCGCAAGGGCGTCCACGTGCTGCTCGCCCCGACGATCAACCTGCACCGCTCCCCGCTGGGCGGCCGGCACTTCGAGGCGTACTCCGAGGACCCGCTGCTCACCGCCCGGATCGGCGCCGGCTACGTCACCGGCGTGCAGGAGAGCGGTGTCGCCGCGACGCTCAAGCACTTCGTCGCCAACGACGCGGAGACCGAACGCTTCACTGTCGACAATCACGTCGGCGAACGCACGCTCCGAGAGCTGTATCTGGCCCCGTTCGAGGAGATCATCGCCACCGCGCACCCGTGGCTGCTCATGTCCGCATACAACTCGGTCAACGGCTCCACCATGACCGAGCACCGTGCCCTTCAGGTCGACGTGGTGCGCAGGGAATGGGGCTACGACGGTGTCGTCGTCTCGGACTGGCTGGCCGCCCGCGACACCGTGGGGGCCGTCGAAGGCGGTCTCGACGTGGCGATGCCCGGTCCGCAGACCGTCTTCGGCCCCGCGCTCGCGGCAGCCGTCCGCGCGGGGAAGGTGGCCGAGGCGACCGTCGACGCCGCCGTGCGCCGTGTCCTGCTGCTCGCCGCCCGGCTCGGGCTCCTCGCCGGCGCCGAACCGGCCGTCCCTGCCGCCCGCAGGCCCGCGCCGGTCAACGGGACGGCGTGCGCCCGCGAGATCGCCGCCCGCTCCTTCGTCCTGCTCCACAACAGACAGAGCATCCTGCCCCTGAAACCGGCCGGCATCGGTGGCATCCTGCCCCTGCACCCGGCCGGGATCGGCGGCATCGTGCTCATCGGCCACGCCGCCCGCCACGCCCGCGTCCTGGGCGGCGGCTCCGCGACCGTCTTCCCCGGGGCCGTCGTCTCACCGCTGGAGGGCTTGCGGGCCGCCCTGCCCGAAGGCATCCCGCTCACCTGGGTCCGAGGCGCCGACCTCAGTGACGGTCTCTCCCCCGCCGCCGAGGGCTTCGCCCTGCGCGCGGTCCTCCGCGACGCGCGCGGGACCGTGCTCGCGGACCAGCCCCTGCCGGACGGACGCATCCGGTGGATGGCCGAAACCCTGCCCGGCGGCGCCGACTTCGACGCGCTGGACACCGTTGAGATCGTCGGCACCTTCGTCCCCCGGACCGGCGGGCTGCACACGTTCGGCACCCGCGGTCTCGGCGCCTTCCGCCTCACCGTCGGCAGCGCGACGCTCTTCGACGGCGTCCACCGCCCGGCCGACGCCGACCCCCTCGCCGCCATCACCGGCCCCCCGGTCGAGCGCGGTGTCGCGGACCTCCCTGCCGGGGTGCCGGTCGAGGTCAGGCTCCTGGCCTCGGCGCCGAAGATGAGTTACGGATCTCTGCGGGGCGTGACCTTCGGGCTCGCCCACCGTGAACCCGTCGGCGAGGACGACCAGTTGATCGAGGAGGCGGTGGCCGCGGCGACGGCCGCCGGCACCGCGATCGTCGTCGTGGCCACCACCGAGACCGTGGAGAGCGAGGGCTTCGACCGCAGCAGTCTGCGCCTTCCGGGACGACAGGACGAACTCGTCGCCCGCGTCGCCGCCGCCAACCCGCGCACCGTCGTCGTGGTCAACGCGGGCGCCCCCGTCGAGATGCCCTGGCGGAACGACGTCGCCGCCGTCCTCGTGACCTGGTTCCCCGGGGAGCAGGGCGGCGCCGCCCTCGCCGATGTCCTCCTCGGCCATGCCGAACCCACCGGACGGCTCCCCACCACCTGGCCCGGCCGTCTGGAGGAGGCGCCTGTCCGAGAGGTCACCCCGCGAGCCGGTGTCCTGCGCTACTCCGAGGACATGTTCATCGGCTACCGGGCCTGGCAGCGACACGACAGCGAGCCCGCGTACCCCTTCGGTTTCGGACTCGGCTACACCAGCTGGGAGTACGAACACATCGAGCTCGTCGATGCCCGCACCGTACGCGTCCGGACCCGCAACACCGGCAGCCGTCACGGCCGCGCCGTCGTCCAGATCTATGTGAGCCCCCCGGACGCCACACCGGCCGGCGGGCCCCGGCGCCCCGAACGGTGGCTGGCCGGCTTCGCTTCCTTCACCGCGAGCCCCGGCCGGACGACCGAGGCGGACGTCACCCTGCCGGAGCGCGCGTTCCAGACCTGGGACACCACGTCCGGCTCCTGGGCCACTCTCCCCGGCCGCTACACCGTCCACGCCGCCCACGACGCGACCGCACCCGGCCTCTCCACCGAACTGCACATCACGGGCTGACCGCCCCACCGACCGCTGTGGGACCGGAACCTGACGGCCGGTCCCACAGCACCCCACCGCACCCTCCGCCCTGGCCACAGCGGCGGAAGAAGGAGACAGATCCATGGACGCCGACGTCATCATCGTCGGAGCCGGCCTCGCCGGTCTGGTTGCCGCACACGAACTCACCGCACGGGGACGGCGTGTCGCCCTCGTCGACCAGGAAGGGCCGACCGACCTCGGAGGCCAGGCGCACTGGTCGTTCGGCGGTCTCTTCCTCGTCGACTCACCCGAACAGCGCCGCATGGGCGTCAAGGACTCGTGCGAGCTGGCCTGGAACGACTGGCAGGGCAGCGCGCGGTTCGACCGGCTCGACGACGAGGACTCCTGGGCGGTCCGCTGGGCCCGCGCCTACGTCGAATTCGCAGCCGGTGAGAAGCGCTCGTGGCTGACCGGCCACGGTTTGTCCTTCCTGCCCACCGTCGGCTGGGCCGAACGCGGCGACCTCCGGGCCGATGGACACGGCAACTCCGTGCCCCGCTTCCACGTCACCTGGGGCACCGGCCCCGGTGTCGTCGAGCCCTTCGTGCGCCGCGCCCAGGAAGCCGCGGCAGACGGCGAACTCACCTTCCACCACCGCCACCGCGTGGACGAACTCCTCGTCGAAGCCGGCACGGTCAAGGGTGTGAGGGGTGCACGGCTGGCCGATGACCGTTCGCCGCGCGGGTCGGCCTCCAGCAGGGACGTCGTGGGCGAGTTCGAACTCACCGCACAGGCCGTCGTCCTCACCACCGGCGGCATCGGCGCCAACCACGACCTCGTACGGCGCCACTGGCCCGACCGCCTCGGCACTCCGCCCGCTCACATGGTGACCGGCGTCCCCGCCCACGTCGACGGACGCATGCTCGGCATCAGCGCGGCGGCCGGCGTGCGGCTGGTCAACCGCGACCGCATGTGGCACTACACCGAAGGGCTGCGCAACTGGGACCCGATCTGGCCCGGCCACGGCATCCGCGTCCTGCCCGGCCCCTCCCCGATGTGGTTCGACGCCCTCGGCCGGCGTCTGCCGGACCCCTGTCTGCCCGGCTACGACACCCTCGGCACCCTCCGGCACCTGCGCACCACACCGGACATCGCCGCCCATGACCACTCCTGGTTCATTCTCACCCAGAAGGTCATCGAGAAGGAGTTCGCCCTGTCCGGGTCGGAACAGAACCCCGACATCACCGGCAAGGACCGTGCCGCCTTCCTCCGTGCCCGGCTGCTCGGCAAGGGGGCGCCCGCACCCGTGGAGGCGTTCAAACGCCACGGCGAGGACTTCGTCGTCGCCGACACACTCGACGAACTCGTCGCCGGAATGAACCGCCTGACCGACGAGCCGCTCCTCGACCCGGCTGCGATCCGACGCCAGATCGAGGCCCGGGACCTGCAGATCGCCAACCCCTTCAGCAAGGACTCCCAGATCCAGGGCATCCGCAACGCCCGCCGCTACCTCGGCGACCGCCTCGGCCGTGCTGCCGCCCCGCACCGCATCCTGGACCCCGCCGCCGGCCCTCTCATCGGCGTGAAGCTCCATGTCCTGACCCGCAAGACCCTCGGCGGCATCCAGACCGACCTCGACTCCCGGGCCCTCGGCCACGACGGCCGGCCCGTCGAGGGTCTCTACGCCGCCGGCGAGGTGGCCGGATTCGGGGGCGGCGGCGCCCACGGCTACAACGCCCTGGAAGGCACCTTCCTCGGCGGCTGCCTCTTCACCGGCCGCCGGGCCGGCCGTGCCGCCGCTGCCCAGACAGGTGCCTGACCTCGGTGACGGTGCTGTCTCACCCGTCGGCGTCGTCCCGGCCGGCGGCGGCCCGACGGTCCAGTTCGTCCGTCAGAGCCGCAGCGTCGCGCGGACAGGTCCGGTAGAGGAAGGACACCAGCGCACCGTTGGCCAGCACCAGCAGGACCACGATCCACAGGAACGCGGTCTCAAGACCAAAGGCGTCACCGAGGTAGCCGACGAGCAACATGGTCAAGGCCCAGGCGGCTGCCTCGGCGGAGAACATGAGGGCGAAGGCGGCACCGCGCAACTCCGGTGCGACGACCGACATGACGATGGGCCGGTTGATGCCCGGGTTGCAGCCCTGAAGAGCGGCGAGCACGCCGAACAGCGCGAAGTACACGGCCAGGGACGACCAGGCGACCTGGGTGGCGAACCAGCCGATCAGCCCGTAGGCGACAATGACGATCTGCATCATCATGACCCGGCCCGTCCTCGGATCGCGCCGGTGCACCCGGTCGGTGACCAGCCCGCCGAGGAGGGTGCCGACAAGATACGCGAGGGCGTACGGCACGGTGACCAGGGACGCTTGGGCGTTGCTGAAGCCCCGTACGTCCACGAGGAAGGTGACACCGAAACTCAGCAGGACGAACTGGCCGTTCGTCAGGCGTTGCGCGTACATCACCAGCAGGGTGCGGTTGCGCAGCAGATGCCGGACGCTCGCCCAGCTCAGCGGACGTTTCACGCCGGCCGTCCGCTTCATGGCGGCGAGCTGGGGTTCACCGGCCCCCACGCCGGGGTCGCGCAGGAACAGCAACGCCAGGACGCCGAACAGGACTTGGATCGAACCCGTTATGAAGAAGCCGTAGCGCCAGCCGTCCTCGACATCGGAGAGCAGACCGAGCAGCGGCCCGGCGAGCCCCGAGCCCAGGGCGGCCAGACCGTACAGATATCCGGTGGCACGGCCGCGCGTCCGGTCGTCGTAGAGGTCGGCCAGGAGCGCGTTGGCCAGGGGGGCACCGCCCGCGACGCCCGCGGCGGCCATGCCGAACAGAATCAGCAACTGCACGTAGTTCTGCGCGAATCCCGATGCGATCGTCCACACCCCCCACAGACCGGAGCAGACCGCCAGCACGGTCGTGCGGGAGTAGCGCTGTGCCACGGCCACCCAGACGGGGGCGGTGACCATGCCCGCCAGCTTGCCGACCGCCCCCAGCAGACCGAGTGCGGCGAGCGGGAGTCCCAGTGCGGTGCGCAAGGCGGGAAAGAGCACCGAGACGACGCTGGACTCACCGTTGTCGGCGCTCAGGAGGCCGCCGAGCAGGGTGAGTTGGTGTCCGCGCCGCGGCTGCTCCGCCATGGCTGCGGGGGGTTTGCGGACCTGTGCCGGTGCAGGGGGTATTGCTTCGGTCGGCATGCTGCGACTCCTGTGGGTGCCGGGAGCTGATGCGGGGACGCGGAGATGCGGAGATGCGGGGCCTCATGACAGAGCGGGCCCCGGAACGTCGTGCGGCTGTGCCCCCGGCACACGCAGGATTGGCGCGTGGCTCGGCACGAGCACGCGTCAATGCCGGGAGGGAGGGGTGACCGCCCGCCGCCGGTGGGGCGACCGGCGCGGATGAAGCATTGGCGCCGGGCAGGGTCAGCCGTTGTCGCGAGCCTTCACACGCGCTTCGAGGCGTGCCTGGGTGAGCTGGAGCCAGGCGATGTACGAGGCGCCGAACGCGTAGCCGTGCTCGTGGGCCAAGGTGTGGGTCTCACGGGCCCAGTCGGCGTCCAGCTCAGGAATCTGCGGGTCGTACGGGTCGGGGAACGGCAAGGCCGGCGAGGTCGCCTGGTGTTCGATCCGGTACGCCAACTCCGTGCGGACCACGTCGAGCGCGATCCCGGGATCGAGCTGCCCGGCGAAGACGAAGCGCAGTTTGAAGTCGGGGTCCATGGGGCGCGAGGACGGTTCGAACGGGGAGCGGGCCCATTCCAGCAGAGCCGCGCGGCCTTCCTCCGTCAGCCGGTACACCTTGGCGTCGGGCCGGCCCTCGCGAGGATCGACATCGAAGGCCACCCGACCCTGCTCCACCAGTTTGCCGAGTCGGCGGTAGATCTGCGGCAGCTGCACGTCGTAGCCGATGTACCGGCCCGGACCATCCATCCACCGGCGCAGGTCGTAGCCGGAGAAGCGGCGCAGTGTCAGAACGCCCAAGATCACGTAGTCGAGCTGCATCCACGCCGCCTATGTTCGCAGGAACCTATGCGCCTCAGGTTCACCCTGGGGAGACGCGGTGTCAAGACTTCATGCCGACGCAACGCAGCGGAAACCCGCGTGGCCACTGGAGCTGTCCGGGGTGTTGGCGCTGCGAGCGGCCACGCGGTAGCGGTTGCAGTACGAGCGGTGACACATGTGCGAGCCGCCTCGGATGACCTTCGTCGTCCCGGCCGCCGGGCCCGCCGGATCCACCAGGGGACGCGTGGCAGGGTGGTCGGTGGTCCACCAGTCGGCGCACCACTCCCACACGTTGCCCGACATGTTGAAGAGGCCGTACCCGTTCGGCTCGAAGGCGTCGGCCGGAGCCGTGGCCCGGTAGCCGTCGGCGGCGGTGTTCTTCGACGGAAAGGTGCCGCGCCAGATGTTGCAGCGGTGGGCGCCGTCCGGGTCCAGCTCGTCGCCCCACGGGTAGCGCTTCCGGTCCAGACCGCCGCGGGCCGCGTACTCCCACTCGGCCTCGGTCGGCAGCCGCTTGCCTGCCCAGGCCGCGTAGGCGGCGGCGTCGTTCCACGAGACGTGCACCACCGGGTGGTCGCCCCGGTCGGCGATGTCGCTGCCCGCCCCTTCGGGGCACTGCCAGGTCGCCCCCTGTACGCCGCACCACCACGGTGTCCGCTCCGGGCGCGGGGCCCCGCGCCGCAGCGCGGCGGTGAGGAAGCCGGCGAACACGTACGACCAGCCGAACCGCTCCGCCTCGGTGACGTGCCCGGTGGCCTCGACGAACCGGGCGAACCGGTCGTTGGTCACCGCGCAGGCATCCATGCGAAACGGCTTGAGCCGCACCGCCCGCACCGGCCCCTCGCCGTCGGCGGGAAACCCCTCGGTGTCGTCGGCCCCCATCAGGAACTCGCCACCGGGCAGCGCCACCATGTCGTCCGTGGAGACCTCGCGACCAGGCAGTGGGCCTCGGAACGGCCCCGGCGGCGCGGCCGACCGGCCGGTGGAAGGGCCGCAGCAGGGGGCGGGGGACGGCGTGCGCTCGTGCATGGGGGTTTGCTCCTTCCGGGCTGCCGGGACTTCCCGACGCAGCACCTATGTTCTAACGTACATAACAACGTTTGATCGGCCCAGCGAGGAGGCGCCCATGAAGGCCGTCATGGTCATGTTCGACACGCTCAACCGCCGCTTCCTGCCGCCCTACGGCGCGGACTGGACGCACGCACCCAGCTTCAGCCGCCTCGCGCAGCGCACGGCGACCTTCGACACCTGCTACGCCGGGTCCATGCCGTGCATGCCGGCCCGCCGGGAGCTCCACACCGGGCGCTACAACTTCCTGCACCGAGGTTGGGGTCCGCTCGAACCGTTCGACGACTCGGTGCCGCAGCTCCTTGGCGACAACGACGTGTACACGCACCTGGTCACCGACCATCTGCACTACTGGGAGGACGGCGGCGCCACCTACCACGGGCGATACCAGACCTTCGAGTTCTTCCGCGGTCAGGAGGGCGACGCCTGGAAGGGACAGGTCGCCGACCCGGAGGTCCCCGACGCGATCCGTGCCCGACGCGACCACATCTGGCGCCAGGACTGGGTCAATCGGCAACACCTCACCGACGAGGCGGACCATCCGCAGACCCGCACCTTCGACGCGGGCCTGGAGTTCCTGCGCACCAACCACACCGCGGACAACTGGTTCCTTCAGATCGAGACGTTCGACCCGCACGAACCCTTCTTCAGTTACGACCGCCACAAGCAGCACTACCCGCATGCCTACGACGGCCCGCATTTCGACTGGCCCGACTACAAACAGGTCCAGGAGACCGACGAGCAGACCGAGCACGCACGCCGTGAGTACGCCGCACTGCTGTCGATGTGCGACCAGTCGCTCGGCCGTGTGCTCGACACCATGGACGAACTCGACCTGTGGGACGACACGCTGCTCATCGTCAACACCGACCACGGTCTGCTGCTCGGTGAGCACGGCTGGTGGGGCAAGAGCGTCCAGCCCTGGTACGACGAGACGATCCACACGCCGCTGTTCGTGTGGGATCCGCGCAGCCGCATCCAGGGCGAGCGCCGCCGGGCTCTCGTCCAGACCATCGATCTCGGCCCCACCCTCCTGGAGTTCTTCGGTGTCGACCGCACTCCGGACATGCAGGGCCGACCGCTGCGGCAGACGGTGGCCGACGACACCCCGGTACGCGAGGCCGGCCTGTTCGGCGGGTTCGGCGGGCACGTCAGCGTCACCGACGGCCGGTACGTGTACATGCGCGCCTGCGCGGACCCCGGCAACCGGCCGTTGCACGAACACACCCTCATGCCCACCCACATGCGTGGCCGCTTCAACCCTGCCGAGCTCAGGGAGGCCGAGCTGGTTCCCCCCTTCGCGTTCTCCAAGGACGTCCCTCTGCTGAAGGTGCCGGGACACCCCCTGTCCAACCCGTACGCCTTCGGAACCCTCCTCTTCGACCTGCACACCGACCCCGGCCAGGAGAACCCTCTCCTCGACGACAGCCTCGAACTGCGCATGGCCACCCTGCTCACCGAGCGACTGCGCGCCGCGGACGCGCCCATGGAGCAGTACGAGCGCCTCGGTCTCCCCGCGGCAGGCCCGGTGACAGCCGGGCACCTCCTCGCCCGCGCCCAGAAGCCGCAGGCAGACGCCTCCGTGCAGCCCCCGCCCCGCCCCGAGGAATTTCCCACGGGCCCCGTCAGCGTCCACGTGCCCCTGCGCGAGCTCCTCGCCCACCCTGAAGCCGAATCCGTCCTGCGCACTCACTTCGCCGCACTCCTCGACGGCCCCTTCGCCAGCGCCGCAGCAGGCCTCTCCCTCCTTCAGATCGCCGCCTTCGCCATCGGTCTGCTCCCGGGCGACCGGCTCCGGACGATCGCGGCCCGACTCGCCGAGATCGACACCACGGCGCTGAAGTAGCCGCCGTCGGTGGGCGCGGCCGGCGCTGCACCACGTCGCACCATTCGGTCCTGCGGAACACCACGTCTCCTCCGCGCTCGCTGTCCGGATGCGCGCCGAGGCTCCGGAAGCGGAGTACTTCCCCCGCGGCACTGGCCGCGGTCTCGGTTCCGGTCTCCTCTGCCGCCGTCCGGGACACCGGGAACCCACCAGCGAACCTCTGCGGGCACCGGCGGCGTGCTGGTGTCCCATGTGTGGCCACCGGCGAGTGCCGGGGAGGCCGGCGACGAGGGTGTGTGGCCGGAGGCCCGCACCGCGCTGCGTTGCGGGGCGGCCGAGCGCCTCGCAACGCAGCCCGGTGCGGGCGGATTGGCTGGACTACTGGGGTCCACCCGGTGCGCGGGAGGAGTGCAGGGCCCGGTTGAGTGCGGTCATGCGGTAGTCGGTGATACGGGTGCTGAGTTCCGCGTCGGGCGCGAGCAGTTCACCGGCGTGGATTCCCCCGGGATAGACGTGGAGTTCGACGGGGACGCCGGCCTGCATGAGCCGGCTGGCGTAGATGAGGTCTTCGTCGCGGAACAGGTCGAGGTCGCCGACGTCCAGGTACGTGGGCGGCAGTCCGCCGAGATCGTCGGCCCGGGCGGGGGCGGCGTAGGGGCTGACGCGGTCGGTGCCGATCCTGTCGCCCAGGAGGGACTGCCAGCCCTGGAGGTTGGCGGCACGGTCCCAGATGCCGATGTCGGTGATCTCGTGGCTGGACGGTGTCGTGTTGCGGTCGTCGAGCATCGGGTAGGGCAGCATCTGGAAGGCCGGGCGAGGGCCTCCGCGGTCGCGGGCTAGCAGGGCGACGCCGGCGGCCAGGCCACCACCCGCGCTGCCGCCGTAGAGGGCCAGTCTGCCGGGGTCGATGCCGAGCGAGGAGGCGTTGCGGGACATCCACAACAGTGCGGCGTAGCAGTCCTCGACGGGGGCCGGGTCGGGGTGTTCGGGTGCCAGGCGGTAGTCGACGGAGACGACGACCGCGCCGACCGCCTCGACGAGGGGCAGCACCTGCCTGTGGTCGGTCAGGACGCTGCCGGTGATCATGCCGCCGCCGTGGATGTACAGGATGCCCGGGAGAGTGCCGGCGTCCGTGCCGTCTGCGGGGCGGTAGATCCGTACGTTCAGCTCCGGGCCGTCGGCCGGGCCGGGCACGATGAGGTCTTCGTACCGCACCCGGTCATTGGGCGGCAGCGCGGCGAGGGCCGCTCGGTTCATCTCCTCGTACAGTTCGCGCTGGCGCGGGATGTCGAAGTTGATGAGGCCGCCGGGTCCGGTCAGCGCGTGCAGATTCCGCAGGCCCTGGCGGGTCTCGGGGTCGATGCGGTCGGTCGGGCTCGGGTTGGACATGTGTTTCCTTTCGGGGGCTGGGATGACGTAACGTAAAACCCTCACGTGAGCGTGAGGGTCAATCGGCGATGGCGTGAGGTAGGACACATGAAGATCGGCGAGCTCTCGCGGATAACCGGCGTCAGCGTGCGCGCGCTGCGCTATTACGAGGAGGAGGGGCTGATCCGGCCGACCCGGAGCAGCAACGGCTATCGCGACTTCTGCGACGGCGCCGACGAGGTGGTTCGGCAGATCCGCGGACTGATCGAGTGCGGGCTGCCCACCCGGATCATCCGCGACATCCTGCCGTACCTGGACGGTCCGTCGGATCTGCTGCCGCCAGTCCCCTGCGCGCAGATGCTCGACCAGGTGGCAGCCGAGCGGGAGCTCCTCGACAGCCGCATCCAGTGTCTGACCCGCAATCGCAACGCCGTCGACGCCTATCTGCGAGCTGCCCGGAGGGCCGCTCGTGCGACGGCGGACGGATGAGGTCGGGCTTGGCGGGCACCCGGATTTGACCTTCACGTAGACGTGAGGGTTTTAGCCTCCGGGCATGACCTCTGACGTCCACTCTTCACATACCGCCGGTCCCCCGTCCACCACCGCGAGTTGGCCCCTGAGCGGACTGCTGGTGCTGGCCGGATCCGCGTTCGTCACCATCCTCACCGAGGCTCTGCCGGCCGGAGTGCTGCCCGCGATGAGCGCCGATCTGGGCGTCTCCGAGGCACGTGCGGGGCTGCTGATCACCGTCTACGCGCTGGCCGCGGCCCTCACCGCGATCCCGATGACCGCCTGGACCCTGGTCCTGCCCCGGCGCACCCTGCTGCTGGCGCTGCTCCTCGGCTTCGCGGCCACCAACGTGGTGACGGCCGTCTCCACCGGTTTCGCCCTGACACTTGCCGCGCGGGTCGTCTCCGGAGTGTTCGCCGGCCTGCTGTGGGCAATGGTTCCGGCGTATGCAGCGCGGCTGGCCCCGCAGCGCAGTGGCAAGGCGATCGCCACCGCGCTGGCCGGCATGACGGTCGGGCTCTCGCTCGGCATCCCGGCGGGCACCGCGCTCGGCGGACTCATCGGCTGGCGCGCCACCTTCGGGCTGCTCACCGTGCTGGCCGTGGCCCTGGCCGGCACCGCGCTGTGGCTCCTGCCGCGGCTGGCCGGCGAGGCGGCGAGCCGCGGCACGGGGCTGATGCGCACCATCCGTACGCCCGGAATCCCCGCCATCAACGTCGCGTCGCTCCTGATGGTCCTCGGCTTCTACGTGCTCTACACCTACATCGCTCCCTTCGTGGAACAGTCAGGGTCGGGAGTCGGCACCAGCACCGTGCTGTTCCTGTTCGGCCTGGGTTCCATGGTTGGCGTCTGGATCGCCGGAGCCACCGCCGACCGTCGGCTGCGCGTCGCCACGATCGGCCTGCTGGCCCTGGCCGCCGGCTGCCTGGCGGTATTCGGTGCGGTCGGGCACAGCACCGTGGCCGTGGTGCTCGGTTCGGTGTTCTGGGGCGTGACGCACGGCGGTATTCCGACGCTGACACAGACCGCAGGGGTCAAGGCTGCCCCGCTCGATCCCGACACCGCCAACTCTCTCTGGGTCACCGGCTGGAACGTCGGCATGGCCGGCGGCTCCCTGCTCGGCGGTTCCGTCCTGGAAAGTGCCGGCCCGGGGGCACTGCCGTGGACGGCCTCCGCTCTGCTCGCCGCCTCCGTGCTGACGGCCATGCTGGCCCGACATGCTGGTTTTCCGTCCGCCAGCCGCATACAGGCCCGTGACCACGACCGCGCGCAGCGGGGCTCCGCCGCGCCCGAAAAGTAGAGCGGAATCCGGCTCGGCCGACCGTGGCAGTGGGATACCCGCGCCACTTCACCCTCGACAACACCAGCCGGTTGCTGTCCTTCGCCGGTCGCCCACTGCGATGCGGCGGAGCGCCAGGCCTCCTTGAGAGGGACGACGTGGTCGATGTCGATGCCGTCGGCATCGCCGCGTTCGCACATCAGCTCCTCGACTCCTTGGAAGCCGAACGGGAAGCGGAAGTGCAGCCACACCCGGTGCGCGATGACCTCCACCGGGTACCGGTGCCCCTCGCACAACGACGGCGCGCTGTCCACGGACGCCCCCTCCCGGCATGACCAATCAGAAGATCAACCCACCTGGCCGGTCAACGTGCCGGTTCGGTACGGGTGTTGAGCGGTTGTCACGGTCTCGACGCAAGGTCGTGGCCGATCCGTTGCTGGGGATGGCCGCACCGGGATCGGGGGGACAGCCGTAGTGAGCGGGGCTACTGCGGCACATAGCGTCTCCGGTGTGAGACATATACGGAACGGGGCGAAGAGATCCCCCTTCGACAGGCACCGGCCGGACCCGGCCGCAGCGGTGCCGGCTGTCCCGCCGAGTGTGGTGGCGGTCGGCCCGCCCACGGCGGACGCGGCGCATACGACCGGCACTCGCGACCACAACACCCAGCATCCCAAGAAGGCTTCGTGATCATCTCCAGCCCCACCTTGCGCCACACCTCCGCCGCGAGCCTCGCCCTCGTCACCTGCCTCGGCGTGGCCCCCGCCGCCACGGCCGCGCCGGACCCCACCATGTCGAAGTCCGAAGCCCGGCTCGACCGTTATTACGATCAGCGCCTGGGCTGGGGCAGTTGCGCCAAGAGCTCGGGTGACACCGTGGGCCGTGATCTGGATGAGGCCGGCGTGCAGTGCGCGGACGTCACCGTGCCGCTCGACTACGCCGACCCCCGGGGCCGTACGATCACCGTCGCGATCTCCCGGCTGAAGGCCACCGACACCCGCCACCGCATCGGCTCGATCCTGCTCAACAACGGCGGCCCCGGCGGCACCGCCCTCGAATCCCCGCCGGAATTCCACGCGTGGATGAAGAAGGCCGGCCCTCGTTACGACATCGTCGGCTTCGACCCTCGCTTCGTCGGCCGCAGCACCCCGCTGGACTGCGGTTTGCCCGTCGGCACCAATCTCTTCTCGGCCGGTCGCAGCCGGGCGAGCTTCGAGCGCCAGGTCGCCCTCCAGAAGGATCTGGCCGACAAGTGCCGGGCCACCAACGCCTCCGTACTGCCGCACGTCACCACCCGCAACACGGCCCGCGACATGGACGTCATCCGCGGCGCGCTCGGCGAGAAGAAGATCTCCTACTTCGGCTACTCGTACGGTACGTACCTGGGCACCGTCTACACCCAGATGTTCCCCGGCCGCACCGACCGCGTGGTCCTGGACGGCGCCATCGACCCACGCAAGTTCGGCCCCCGGCTGCTTCGGGAGGCCGTCGGCGAGAACGAACAGGCGCTCGCCGACTGGGCCTCCTGGGCAGCCGCCCGCGATGACACCTACGGCCTCGGCCGCACCCGCACCCAGGTTCTCGCCACCATCGACCGTGTCATCAGGGCATCCGCGCGCGCACCGCTGACCGTCGGCAGCGCCCCGGATGCCTTCCGACTCGACGACACCCAGACCCCGTTCCTCCTGCTCGCCGGCCTCGACAGCGACACCGACGCGTCCCGCGCGGCCCTCGGCGAGCAGGTGTCCGTGCTGAACGAGGCCGCGGCCGGGCAGCCGACCCGGCTGTCACCGCAGTTCGCCGGGCTGCTGCGGTTCGCGCTGACCGGCGAGCAGTCGCACTACGGCAGTGTTCAGTCCGCGGTCATCTGCGGGGATGTGGCGGCCCCTCGTGACCCCGAGGTCTACTGGCGGGCCATCGAGCGCAGCCGCGCCGCGTACCCGCACTTCGGCGCGCTGGCCGACAACATCGGCCCGTGCGCCTTTTGGGACCGGCCCCGCGAGAAGCCCACCCAGGTGAAGCACGACGCCAAGGCGCTGATCGTGTCGGCCACCGGCGATACTCGCACCGCCCACAAGGGTGCCGTCGCCCTGCACGGGCTGCTGCCGAGCTCCAGGCTGATCACCCTCAAGGGGGCGAACCGGCATGCGATCTACGGGCTGTACGAGAACGCCTGCGTCGACAACAAGGTCAACCACTACCTGGCCACCGGCCGGCTGCCCGCCAACGACCGGACCTGCTCCAAGCAAGCCGGGCTTCAGCCCAGGTGAGAGCAGATTCCTTGGTCAGGGACTTCCCTCAAGAGGTGCCGCACCCGGCTTGAGGGAAGGATCGACCGGAACGGCCCGCCCCGCACACCGGCTGTACGTGCGGGGCGGGCCCGTGAGTGGTCATCAGACCCGGTGTCCGGGCTCGGGGGCCCGCGGCGGTACGTGGTCGAGCGGGACGGTGACGTTCGCGCACTGCACACCGGATCGTGTTTCGACTGCCTGACCCAACCGCTCCGCCGCTGAATACCGATCAGGGCAGACCTGTCCGGCCGGGCTCGATTTCATGACTTGGCTTCCACGGGTGTTCCTGACGGCTCTTGAAACATCTGGTGGTTGTCACGGGCGTGCACGTTCCACCATGCGAGGCCACATCGGACAGATGAGGCGCTCACAGGTCACCTGAGCCGTTCGGCCGGTCCGCCGTCATGACCCGGTCGGGCTCCGGCGCAGTTGCGTTCGCACGGTGCTGCGGGCGGCCGCCCCTGGTGGGCCGCGGGCGGACCGGCCACCAGATGCTCCGGCCGAGGAGCGCGGCGAGGGCGGGAACCAGCACCAGCGAGAGGACGAGCGCGGAGAGCAGGATGCCGAGCGTCATCGCGAAGGCGATCTGCTCGTTGCCCGGGGTCGTGGCGAGGGTGGCGAAGGAAGCGGCAAGAACCAGGCCTGCGGTCGCGATGGCCGGTGTTGTGTGCCGCACCGCGCGGGCCACAGCGGCGCGGGCCGGGCCCGGTCGCTGCATTTCCTCCCGGATCCGGTCGCTGATCAGGATGTTGTAGTCGGTGCCCAGTGCCACGACGAACAGGAACAGCACGAGCGGGAGGGAGAAGTTGACGCCCGGATTGCCGAGGACGTGCTGGAAGAGCAGAGTGGCGGCGCCGAGGGTGGCGGCGAAGCCGAGCCCGACGGCGAGCATCAGGACCACCGGTGCGAGCAGGCTGCGCAGGAGCAGCAGGAGGATCAGCGCGATCAGTGCGGCCGCGACCGGGAACACGATCTTCAGGTCGTGGTCGACGGCGGTGGAGATGTCTGCGTAGATCGCCGCCGTTCCGCCCACGTGTGCCCTCGTCCCGGCGGGTGTGTGCTCGGCGACCGCTGCCCGCACGGGTCCGGAGGCCAGGTCGCGGCTCTGCCGGCTCTGCGGGTCCGCGGTCGGGTAGAGGTCGATCCGGGCGGCGTGGTGGTCCTTGTTCAGGACGGTCCGCGCGACCTGGCCCACGCCCTTGACCTGGGTGAGAGCGCGCGAAAGGCCGTCGAGCCGGCCCGCGGTGAGGGTTCCTCCGTCAGTGGCGGTGACGAAGACGCTCGTCGGGTCCGACACTCCGGCCGGCAGCGCACGGGCGATCTCGGTCGCGGTGGCCGCCGCGGGGGTCCCGGCAGCGGCGTTGCCCTGGCCGTAGTCCATCCGGATCCCGATCAGCCCGGCGGCCAGCGCGGCAAGCAGGGCGACGGAGGCGAACGTCATCGTCATCGGTCGTCGTGCGACCCGCGCCCCGAAGCGGGCGGCGCGGCCCTCGTCGGGCTCGTGGCCAAGGGCCCTGGAGGGCCAGAACATCTTGCGCCCGGCGGCCGCGAGCAGCGCCGGCAGCAGGGTGAGGCTGCCGAGCAGCATCACCAGGACCGCGACGGCGATGGCGGGGCCCAGCGAGCGGAACTGGCCGAAGGTCGCCACGCCCAGCGTGGCGAACCCGGCGACGATGGTCAGCGCCGCCGAGGTGATCGCGGTGCCCACCCGTCCCGAGACCTGCCCCGCCGCCTCGCGGGCGGACTGCTCCGGACGGGCACGCAGTTGCTCGCGGAAGCGGAACAGCAGGAACAGCAGGTAGTCGATGCCGATGCCGAGCAGGACCACACTGATCAGATCAGGGGTGCCCGCGTCGAGCTTGCGCCCCGTGAGTATCGCGGCACCCGCTACGGCGCCCCCCGCCACGCCGATGATCATGGCGACCGCGACCAGCGGCAGCAGGGCCGCCAGCACGCTGCGGAACACCAGCACGTTGATCAGCAGGATGAGCCCCATGAGGAGGGCGCCCCCGACCTTCGCGGCGGTCTCGTGGGCATCGGTGGCGTCGACGGTGTCAGCGAGACTTCCGGTGAATCCGGTGCGCATCCCCGCCTCGGAGAACTGCGTCCGGGCAGTGTCCCGGAAGGCCCGGTAGACGCCCTGGACCCCCTTGTCCGTACGGTTCCCGATCAGCTCGACGGAGAGCAGTTCGAAACTCCGGTCGGGTGCCACCATCGCCGGGGCTATCCGGGGTGTCTGGGAGCGGTCCGGGACCAGGAATTCCGGCCTGTCGTCCTCCCTGGGCATGATCACTCGGCGCTGCGCCAGCTTCGCCGCCTCGGCCTCGACCCGCTTCTGGTCGGCGGCGCCGAGAGCCTTTCCGTCGGACCGGGCGACCAGCATCGTCACGTTGGTGGCGTCGGGGTTCGTCCCGAACTGTTCCTCGGCGATCTGCAGGGCGGCGGCCGAGTCGTAGCTCTTGGGCAGGAAATCCCCGGTCTGGTTCTGGGTGACGTGGCCGATGAGTGTCGGGGCCAGGGCGCTCAGCACGACACCCAGCACCGTCCAGAGGGCGATGACCTTCCACGGGTGTCTGGTGGAGTATCCGGTCAGGGCGCGGATCATGATGTCCTCCGGCGGACGGACTTGCGTGCGGATGTCTGCCGGGGGCTCCCGGCCGGTATCCAGACCATCACCCCGAGGGGCCGGGAAGCGTCCTGGCAGCGGATGATCCGGGCCGGGGCCCTGGGTCCTGCCCGGCCACCGGACCAGGACCCAGGTCCTGGTCCCCGTCCTGGTCGTGGGTCTGGAGCTGCGGTCGCTGTGCAACTCTGTACCGGTGGTCGTAGGGCCGGACACAGGGAGAACAGACATGCGCAGGCGCCGACACATCGGGCCCGGCGATGCCCGGGAGCCTCTGCACATCGACAGCGCCGGGCCGCCGTGGTCCCGCAACGACGCGCTCGTGACCGGCGGGGCATGCGCGATGAACCTGCTCAGCTATGTGTTCTTCGACGACCCCGACGGCCGATACCCCGTGAGCGTGGCCGGGTTTCTCCTCGTCGCGCTGGCAGCCCTGCCGCTGCTCGTCCGGCGCAGCCACCCGGTGGTGGCGCTCGCTGCCGTACTGGCACTCGATACGACAGCCACCCTGGCCGCGCCGCTGCCCGGGCACTTCGGTGCCGTCCTGCTGGTCGCCCTGTACTCAGTCGCCAGGTCCTGCACCGGCCGAGTGACAGCGGTCGCGACCGTTGCGATGGTGTCGCTGACTCTGCTGAGCCAGAGCCATGGCCGGATTCCCCCCTGGCAGGACGCCGCTGTCACGCCCCTGTCCGCCCTGATCGTCGTCGGCACCGCCGTGGGGGTCAACCGCTGGCAGCGGGAGGTGGCGGCGAACCGCAGACTTCTCGCCGACCGTGCGGTGGCCGACGAACGCCGCCGCATCGCACGGGAGTTGCATGACATCGTGGCTCACCACATCACCACCATGCAGCTGATGGCCGGCGGAGCCCGGGCCAACCTCGCCCGACCGGAGGTGGTCCGGGACGCCCTGGTCACCCTGGAATCCTCCGGGCGGCTCGCCCTGCGCGAGATGCGCCAGCTCCTCGATGTACTGCGGGCCGGTGACGAACCGGAGTCCGCACCGTCGCAGCCCCAGCCGGGCGTCGACGACCTCGACCGTCTGGTGGCCGAATCCCGCCTTGCCGGACTGCCGACCGAGTTCAGCGTCCACGGGCCGCAGCGCCCGCTGCTGCCGACCGTCGGCCTCACGGTGTTCAGGATCACCCAGGAAGCCCTCACCAACACCCGCAAGTACGCGGGGCCCGCGAGCGCGTCCGTACGGCTGACGTATCACCAGGATCGGGTCACCGTCGAAGTGCGGGACGACGGTGGGAGCACACCGCCGCAGGAGGGGACGTCGTCGGTGGGCTCGGGCGGTTACGGCCTGATCGGCATGCGCGAGCGCGTCGCTCTGCACGGCGGCACCCTCGCCGTCGGCCCGCAGCCCGACGGAGGGTTCGCGGTGGTTGCCGACCTGCCGCTGACCACGGACGAGGCGGCCGAAGCAGCCGTCCAGCACGAGGGGGTACACCGATGACCGGGATCCGGCCGGACACACCGAGGATCAGAGTGCTGATCGCGGACGATCAGCCGCTGGTCCGGCGCGGCCTGTCGCTGATCCTCTCCCCCGACCCGTCCTTCGAGGTCGTGGGAGAGGCCGAGGACGGCGCGCAGGCTGTCGCCCTCGCCCGCCGGCTGCGCCCCGACGTCGTGGTGATGGACATCCGGATGCCCGTCCTCGACGGTGTCGGCGCGACCGGGGAACTCGCCGCCACCGTGCCCGGCTGCCGGGTCCTGGCCCTCAGCACCTTCGACATGGACGAGTACGTCGTGGGTGCCCTGCGTGCCGGAGCCTGCGGCTTCCTGCCGAAGGACAGCTCGCCGGAGGAGCTGAGCGCGGCGATCCGCACCGTTCACGCAGGCGAGGCCGTCGTCGCGCCGCGTCTGCTCACCCGGCTGATCTCCACCTACGTACGATCCCCTCACGGCGCGTCGCAGCCACTCCCCACCGACCCAGGCGAACTCACACCCCGGGAGGTCGAGGTGTGGCGTCTGATGGCCACCGGTCTCGACAACGCCGAGATCGCCCACGACCTGCACATCAGCGTCTCCACGGTCAAGAACTACATCACCAGCATCTTCGGCAAGCTCGGCGTCCGTGACCGCGCCCAGGCGGTCATCGCGGCCTACGAAACGGGGCTGGTCACCGCCCGCGCGGCAACCGGCAGCCCGCGCGGCGACGGAAACACCGCGTAGCCGGGCCGACCGGTGCGCTCGCTGCTTGCGCGGGGGGTGTCGAGGAGGGTCCGGTCGTCGGGCTCTGTCGGTGAACGGCAGGGCCTCCCGAAACTCCTGCGCGGCCGGCTTCTCCCGCCGCGGGGGCGGGTGCCCCCCGAGCCCACATGGCCGGGCCTGCCCCGGGGCGGGAAGGCGTCGAGAGCGTGGACTGCCCCGGACGCTGCCCCTCCGGGTTCGCGACGTCTGCCAAGCCCTCATTCACAAACCACTGCCGGGGGGCGCCGAAGGCGTCCGCACCGAGCTGAAACGCCTTGTCGAGCTCCACGTCCTCAGCTCACCGAGGTCGATCGGCAGCTTCGTCAGGAAGCAGTAGCCGACGGCAGCTCCGCGACCGGCAGCTTGCCCCGACCTCGTCCAGAAACGGACACCGGCTCACGGACCCGCCCTCTGAACACCTGGCACAAGCCTCACCTTGACGATCACGGAGGGCATCCGGATCCGCCTGCGTCGCGCCTCGGCTCAGCTCCCCCTCGGCACCTCGACGTCGTAGACCAGCGCATACACGATGTCCCGGGCCTGGCGCAGGTCGTAGCCCGTCGCGTCCAAGATCACCTTGAGCGCCCGGAAGGTGTCGCCACCCAGCATGAACATGCGCGCTTCGGCCTGCGCCTCGGCCGGAACCGGCAGGACACGGGCTCGCCGTGGATCCACGCTCCGCGGGATCCTCGGCAGCTCGCCCTTGTTCTTCCTTCCCCCGAACACCTTGCAGTCCCCAACCCCTCGACCGTACGACCAGTTCGTGGAACGCATCCTATTGTGGACGGGCGCTCCGGCAGATTCTGCGTCCTCGCCACAGCCGACGCCGGCGGCTTCGTCAGGGAGCGGCAGCCGACCAGGCCGACGACCAGTGGCCTTGCCCCGACCTCAGCCAGGCACCACCCCCGTACACGGCGGCCCTGACCGCGCCACCGCACCGACCAGGAGAACCACTGACCTGGACAAAGACACAAGTGTGTCATTGGAGGCAGAAGCAACAAGCGACAAGTACCCGCACTCTCAGCAAAGTTGACATGCTCTCAGGCCGGTCCCGCCCGGACCGAAAGAACACCGTCGGCACGCTCGCCATCATCGGCCTGTACTTCGGGATCGTGTAGGTTCACCCACGGTCGGCTACGTGCATTCGACCCGACCACAGCTGCGGGAAAGGCCGGTGACCCGCGTTGGGCAGGGTTTGCCGGCCGATACGCCACTCCAGCCGCACGGCCAGGGCCAGGTTCTTGTCCCAGGTCGGATGTCCCGCCGGGGCTCGTACCGGGGCTCTTGCCGGGTGAGCACGACGTTGCGGTGAACAGGCCGAGGGCACCTGCCGGGGCGGCTTCATGCCGTCAGTTGATCGCCGAGTGGGCTGCGCAGGTACAGCACGAGGTGTCCCTGCCGAGCCCGGGTGACCAGTCCTGCCCGGTGGAGAACACCCAGGTGCTGGCTCACTGTGCCAGGGCTGAGACCCAGCCGGTGGGCCAGGTCGGTGGTGCTCGCGGGCTCCGCGAGCTGGGTCAGAAGAAGGGCCCGGGTGCCGCCGAGCAGGTCGGCCAGGGCTTTTGGCGGGGTGACCGCGTTCGTGTGCCAGACCGTTGCGCGGCCCCGGGCGGGGTAGGCGATCCTGGGCGCCAGTGCGGGGTTGAGGAGTGTGCTGGCATGTTCGCAGAACAGGGACGGAGTGAACGTCACTCCGCGACCGTCCGCTGCGAGGTCACGGTGTTCGTCGCGGAGGGCGTCCACGGTGAGAGTGCCAGCCTGCCAGCGCAGGCCGGGGTCGATGTCGGGAAACACCGCTGCGGCACCGCCGTCGGCCAGCCGCCGGGCCCGGTGCAGGATGTCGGACCGCAGGACGGCCCGCATGCGCGGCCAGTGCGGTGCGACCACGAGCGCCCAGTAGGCGTACAGGGCGTCGGCGATGCGCGTGAGCAGGGCCAGGGGGTCCTGGAACACCTGCCGGAGTCCGGGGTGCAGCTCTGCACCACTGGCGGCCTGGATCAGCTCGGTTGTCACACGCTCGGCCGGCGTCGCCCGCAGAGCGGTGAATTCGCCGTCGACATCGGGGGAAGGGCCGGTGGGATGAGGGGTCAGGAAGTCGGCGATGCGCCTGCGCGGCCCGAGCAGGGATTGCAGCAGGAGCCAGTCGAGTTGCCGCAGCAGCGGGGCGCCTCGGCGCAGGAGGGGCTGATGCTCGGCGTACCGGACCGGGTTCTGCCACGCCCGCAGGCTAAGAACGGTCTCTTGCAGAGGGGAACACGCGAACCGGACCGAGGCGAGGGCGTCCAGGTCGAGCCGCAACAGCAACATTCGGCCCAGCCTAAATGTCTCGCACGGCAGGTGGTCAGCCTGGTGGGATCACCATCATGACTACTGCCGCTGCCCGGAGAGGCTCGGCGACGGCGACAGCGACGTACGACCGCAGCGGTGCTGCGCGTGAGTGTGGCCCGGACCGCCTCTCTGTCTCTTGTGCGTGCTGAAGTCGGTGGAGACATGGCTGTCGTTGGGTGAGAGGACGAGAAGGCGTGGATGTGTATGAGGCCGTGGACGGTCGGAGGGCCGTGCGGGCGTTCAGTGATGAGCCGGTACCCCAAGAGGTGCTCGAACGGGTGCTGACTACGGCAGCGCGGGCTCCGTCGAGCGGGAACCTTCAGCCGTGGCACGTATACGTGGTGGCCGGAGAGCCGCTGGCCGGGCTGAAGAGGCGTGCGACGGCCAGGGCACGGGCGGGAGATCCGGGTGATGAGAGGGAGTATCCGATGTACCCGGCCGAACTGGCCTCGCCGTACAGGGACCGCTTCGCTGCCGCGGCCGCCCAGCGGTACGGGGCGTTGGGCATCGAGCGCGACGACCCCGACAGACCCATGAAGATCGCCGCGTTGAACTCGGAGGCGTTCGGTGCGCCGGTCGTGCTGTTCTGCTACCTCGACCGGGCGATGGGCCCCGGGCAGTGGGCGGACGCGGGGATGTATCTGCAGACGGTCATGCTGTTGCTGAGGGCGGAAGGATTGCACAGCTGCCCCCAGGTGATGTGGACGATGTACCGCGAGACCGTCAGCCGGACGGTCGGAGCCGATGACGGGCTCGTGCTGTTCTGCGGTGTCTCGGTGGGATTCGAGAAGGAAGGCGTGCCACGCCTGCGCACCGGACGGGCGGACATGACGGAAACAGTGAGCTTCATCGGGGTGTGACCGCCAGGCGATCGCACCACAGATCCGATGAGCCGACCGGTCCTCACTTGGGGATCACGGGCACGGTCCGTCTCTTCCCGGGTTGACCTGCGCCCGCTCTGCGGCACGGGGCACCCGCCGATACACGAGACCGCCGCGACCGTCCTGAACTCCCCGCACGATGCGGTCCCGCACCCGCCATACCCCGTCGCGAACCGGGGCCCAGCCAGTCATGGATGCGAGAGTGCCCCAGTCCCCCAGCCAGCACGACGGACGGAGATGTCATGAGGGCCTGCATCGCCGGCACGGCCGGCGCCATCGGCAGCCGGCTCGTGGCCCAACTCGTCGTGCGCGGTCATGGGGCCACCGGCGTGACTGCCACGCGCTCATGGCCGGCTGCGGACTTCGGTGATCGGCACCTCGTCGCGAGCGGGGCGGGCCGATGACTCTGGCGCAGGCCCGCGGCTGGTACGAGCTGGAAGAACTGGACGACGGCCTCGTCCGCATCACCGAGCCGCACGTCGACAAGTTGGTGCGGGCCAACCTGTGGTGGCTGCGCGGAACGGACCGCGACCTCGTCGTGGACGCGGGCCTATCTCATCGACGACCTCCCCGGATCCGATCCGTCGGACTAGCGGCGCAGTTCGGCGCTCCTGGCCGACCTGGACGTATCGATCGCCCATCCGGGCCACGGCCGCAGCTTCGACAGGCGCCGCCTTCGGGAACTCGCGCACAACTACCTCGACGCGCCCTCTGCGTAGACCCGCCACGATGGTCTCGGCGCCACACAATTCCGTCGACGAGGGCCTCTCTTCGACATCACTCATGGATTCACCCGTCACTCGGCAGGAGCGCCCTGACAGGACGGAGCTCCCGGGACGGCCCTGCGGCCGCTTCGCACGTTCCGCAGGGCCGACCCGTCTTCCGGATGTGACCACCGGCCAGGCCGACAGCCCGCGCCCGCGGCCCTTGAAGGCACGGGGCCCGGGAAGGGCCCGGAGAGAGGGCGGGGCATCATCCGGTGAGGGTCGTGAGGGATCTGCTACTACGCAGCCTGGACTTTGTCGGCCTGCATGCCCTTCTGTCCCTGGACGGCCTCGAAGGTGACCGCCTGGCCTTCCTTCAGGGACTTGAAGCCGTTCCCTTCGATCGCACGGAAGTGGACGAAGAGATCAGGACCGGACTGCGGGGTGATGAAGCCGTAGCCCTTCTCGTCGTTGAACCACTTCACGGTGCCGTTCTGGCGCTCGGCCATGTCTCCTCCTGATCGTGTGTGCGGGTGGGCGCGCACCCCACGATCATTCCACTCTGAGCGATGGAATCGATACGAGAAGTGATGGTCTGTCAGGGGGAACGCCGCACGGAGCAGGAGTGCGCTGACAGCCCGGCGCGGGCCCGAGCCACCGGTTCACGTTGCCCCGCCGCCGCATCCTCACCTTCCGGCTCGGGTGAAGCCGGTGCTCCAGCCCCTCATCGGCGGTCCGTCGATGCCCCCGGACCCGAAGGCCGGTAGCCCCGTCGCGGAGCCACGAAATCAGCAACGGCGCGCAGGTAGTACTCAGGGCCCACGTCGGCTGCCCGTACTGCTGCGCCTGACGTACCGGCATTTCGTGCCGCACGGCGATGCGCGCGGGCGGGGTGCGCTGGAAGGCTCGACCTGCCCGGCCCGGACGCTCTCCGGACCAGCCGTGTTCGTCACCGTCAGGAGAAGCACCATGGTCACCCCCAGCACAGCCCTACGGCGCGCCTCGGCCGTAGGACTCGTCCTCGCCGCAGGCCTCACCACCGGCCTGGCCACCCCACCCGCCGCCACCGCGATGCCCGCGGCTGCCGACGCGGCCCCCGCGGCCGGGCTCGGCCGGTACTACCAGCAGCGCCCCCACTGGCACCACTGCGCCCAGGGTACGGACGACGAGACGGGCCGCGCCCTCGACGCCGCGGGCGCACGCTGCGCGGACGTGACCGTACCGCTCGACTACGGCAAGCCCCGCTCCCGGACCATCACCGTCGCCATATCCCGGCTGAAGGCCACCGACACCCGTCACCGGATCGGCTCCCTCCTGATCAACCCCGGAGGTCCGGGCGGCCCGGGTCTCGGCACGGGGCTCACCGTGCGCCCGCTGATGAAGGAGACCGGTGCCCGCTACGACCTGATCGGCATGGACCCCCGCTTCACCGGCCGCAGCACCCCCCTGGACTGCGGCCTGTCCTCCGGCCCCGGTCTGCTGTCGGCCGGCCCCGACCGGGCTGGCTTCGACCGCCAGACGGCCCGTGCCAGAAGCATCGCGGAGCGGTGCCGGGCCACCAACGGGTCGCTCCTGCCGCACGTCACGACACGCAACACCGCCCGCGACATCGACGTCGTCCGCAGCGTCCTCGGCGAGCGGAAGATCTCCTACCTGGGCTTCTCCTACGGCACCTACCTGGGCACGGCCTACACCCAGATGTTTCCCACCCGCCACGACCGGGTGGTTCTCGACAGTGCCCTGGACCCCGACCGCTACAACCCCCGCCTCCTGAAGGGGGCCGACGCCGAGAACGAGAAGGCGTACGACGACTGGGCCGACTGGACGGCCGCGCGCCACGGCACCTACGGTCTCGGCCGCACTCGCGAACAGGTACGCGCCACCCTCGGCGACGTGATCGCCGCCTCCGCCCGCGAGCCGCTCACCGTCGGCACCGCTCCCGATGTCTTCCACCTCGACGGCAGCCAGGTTCCCGCCCTGCTCTTCACCGAACTCGCCAACGAGACCGACCCGGCGCGTGCCTCGCTGGCCGAGCACATGTCCCTGCTCGCCCGGGCCGCCGAAGGCCGCCCCACTCCCCTGCCGGCCGCCTTCGCCGGCCTGCTGCGCACCGTGTTCACTCCCGCCGGTTCCTCCGTCGCCAGCGCCCAGACCGCGATCCTGTGCGGCGACGTCCCCGCCCCGCGCGACCCCGAGCTGTACTGGCGCGACATCGAACGGGGCCGCGCCGCCCACCCGTTGTTCGCCCCGCTGACCGAGAGCATCACCCCGTGCGCCTTCTGGGACCGCCCGCGCGAGGCGCCCGTCCGGGTCCGCCACGACACCCGGGCCCTGATCGTCGCCTCCACCGGTGACCCCCGCGTCCCCTACACCAACAGCGTCGCCCTGCACGACCGCCTGCCCAGCTCCCGCCTCCTCACCCTCGACGGCGCCAACCAGCACGTCAATTACGGCGTCTACGGCAATGCCTGCATCGACTCCACCGTCAACTCCTACCTCGCCACCGGCCGCCTTCCCGCCCGCGACCGCACCTGCGCCAAGTAGCCCGGCAGGGGCACCACGAGCCCTCGGCCCGGACGTCACCCGACGCCCGGGCCGAGCACCCCGTATCCGCGGTCCCGACGCGGCGAATCGAGGCGGTCGCCGGTCTTTTCTCCGGTCAGTCGTATCCGAGCAGCCTCTCGCCCTCGCCCGCGAGAGTCCGGTGAGCGGCACGCACAGCCTCTGTGCGTGCCGCTGCGCGTACCCGGCCCGCATTCGTTGCACACGGCTCGGACCATGGCCCCTCTGCTCGGCGCTGCTGACGTTGCACCGGCACGGCATCCGGCTCTCCAGAGCTACCGGAGAAATTGGCTCTCGGGCGTGATTCTTCTCCGGCCCGCATTTCTTACATTTTCTCGGAAGTAAGAAATCGCCGCCCCGGAAGAAGGCAATGGAAATGTCCGTAAGCAGCCGAGGAGCAGTTTCGGTACTTTTGGCCGGAGCCGTGGCCGCCGGAGTAACCGCACTGAGTGCCCAAGGCGGGCCACCGGGAACTGATGGTGTCGATGTATTACCCGGCACACAAGGCAACCCGACCCCATACATGAACGCCAAGGGCGCCGACGCCTTCCTGAAGCAAATGGGACTGGACGTGCCCGCGAAGATGCTCGCCGACACGAAGACCCACACCCACACCGGCGCCAGTCCCGCGAGAGGGAAGTTCCCCCTGGTCGTTCTCTCGCCCGGCTTCAAGACCCCGGGCGCCACGCTCACCGGGCTCGCCGAGGACCTCACCAGCCGCGGCAATGTCGTCGCCGTCGTGGACCACGCCTACGAAGCAGCCGGCGTGTCCTTTCCCGGCAAGGGCATCCTGCCGTGCGCGGCATGCGAAAGGGTCGGCCCCACCACCTTCCAGCCCGCCGCCGAGGGCCGGGCCAAGGACATCACCTTCACCCTGGACCGACTCCTGTCGGGCACCTCGCCCTGGAAGCGCGCCGGCATGGTGGACAAGAACAGGGTCGGGATGGCCGGACACTCCCTGGGCGGCGCCAGTACCGCCGCCACGATGGAGAAGGACTCCCGTGTGCGCGCCGGAGTCAACATGGACGGCCCCTTCATCAACTCCGGGAAGAGCTCCGGCCTGTCGGGGCGTCCCTTCATGATGCTGGGTACCAAGGCCGACCACAGCCCTGGCGACGACGCGACCTGGGACACTGCCTGGAAGCGGCTCGGGGGCTGGAAGCGCTGGGTCACGGTCACCGGAGCCGAGCACATGTCCTTCACCGACCTGGCCCCTCTGGCCGGACAGCTGGGCGCAGACGATCCCGAGGGGCTGCCCGGCAAGCGCGCAGCAGAAGTCACCCGCGACTACGTCGGTGCCTTCTTCGACCAGCAGTTGCACGGCAGGCACGAACCGATCCTCGACCGCCCCGGCAGGACCAACCCCGAGGTCACCTTCCAGCACCGCGCCGCTGAGAATCCCTCTCCGCGATCCTGACGTCCGCACACAGCAAGTCCCCGTCCCTCCCAGGTACGTCCGGGCGGGACGATGCGCGCAGGGGTCTGTGCCCAGGGCACGCCGATCGGTCACTCCGGTCATCGCACAGGCCAGGGCGGCCCCGGGGCAGCGTGAGGGAGCGGCCGCCGGTAGGCCTCATGCCAGGTAGCGGGCGCCGGCGGCGAGGAGGTCGTCGTAGAGCCCGGGCGGCGGGTCCGCCTTCTGGAGGCGTTCGGCGGCCAGGCGCATGGGCTTGAGGTTCCGGGCGACGGCCCAGGCTCGGCCGCCGCGTCGGTCGATCAGGTCCGCGACGGCAGCGACCTCCATGTCCCCGGGCTCGCCCCGGCCGCTGTGGAAGGCGGCGGGGAGCTCGCTGTCACGGTGCCCTGACGCGAGGAAGACCGTCACCACGGGCGTCATCCTGCGGCGGCGAATGTCGCCCCCTGTGGCTCGGCCCCTGTCGAGCGTCGGCCTCGGCCGTACGAGCATCAGTACGCGGGTCAGTGTGCACGCCGGTGCTCCCTTGCATTCCGAGACACCTGGCCGGCGCCGAACGGTTCATGATCGGCCGACGAGTAGCCGGCACCGGATGACACGGAACACCTGCCGGCGCCGAACAGCCGACTGGATCACGAGCGTCCGGTCCGGATGGCCGTCAGGTGGCCCGTCGCGCGGTGCGCTCGATGAAGGGGCGGGTGAGGAGGTGCCTGTCGAGCGGCACGAGGCACACCGCCTGCACACCCTCCGGCGTGTGTGGAGTGTCGTCTGAGGCTCTGGCCCGGTGCCCGCGGCGCCATCGCGGCCAGTTCACCGCATGGTCGTCGCCTCGTGCGGCAGGTGTCGACGGGGACCTGCCGGCAGACGCCGGGTGATGTGCCGGTGTCGGCGTACTCGCGCACGCGGCCCTCACCCGCCGTTGAAAAAGACCAACAGTCCCCGTGCCGAATCGGATGCGGTGGACAGGTTGGCGACCGCGAGAACGATCACGACCAGCGATGATGACGCCGACAGCACACCGCATGCCCCCAGCGCACGCCTGGTGCGCCTGTCGGACGGCCCCGTCCGCAGGAACCGCTTCCACAGCACCAGGCTCAGGGCGATGAGGGCGACCGCCACGACCATGGCCATCACCCCCAACGCCACGTGATATCGAGAGTTGTCACTGATCATCGCCTCAAGGGCGGGCGGAGACGAGGCGCCTGTGTTCAAGGAGTCGGCCAGTCGCTGCCGGACCTGGTCCAGTGTGTCGACGAGCCTTCCGTGGTGAGCCCCCACGGGCAGCATCGACAGCAGTGAGGTGAACGGCGCTACCGCACCCTGGATGTTGGCCACCGCGATCACCGACGAGAACAGGGCGAGCGTCGTGATGACGACCCCGGCCGTCGCGACGGCAGCCCTCCTCGCCGGCCCCGGCCCGCCGCTCCGCAAGTGGGCCCTGCGCAGAAGAACTCCGAGCACTGCGAGCACGATCAACAAGATGACGGCGATCGCCGCCTTGGCCACGTGGAAGCGGAACCAGTAGTCGACGACTCTCTCCATCCCCGGGGAGAGCACCCGGTCACCGGAGTTCCAGTACCGGACGAACTCCTCGCTGACGGTGTCGATGAGGTTGCGCTGGTCCGCGAAGCCGTCCTCCGAGCCGTTCGCCGCCAGCATGTGCGGCACCACGAACACGGCGGGTACAAGGGCCGCGGCGAGGGCGGCGAGCAGGGCGAGCGCGCGGCCCGAGACGCCTGCGAGTCGTGTGGAGGCCACAGGACCGGACAAGGGGACTCCCTGTGGAGAACGGTGCGGTTGGTCGGTCCGGCAATCCTGTCTCGTCCCGGCCGCCCGGTCCCTGGGGAACGCCCCCCTGTTTCGCCTGGGGTTTTCCCTACCGGCGACGAGGTGTTACGCAAGGTGCGGCGACACCGGAACTCCGGTTCGAGTTCGCCGTTGCCCAGCGCTCCGTCCGTTCGGCCACCGAGCGAGGGGCACATCTGCCGGCAGGCCATCCGGGGGTGGCCCGCCTCGCGGTGACGGGGATCGTCGAACACGGCCACCCTCTACTCGGGCCTGTCCCACACCCGCTCGGTGGATCTCCCGCCACCCATCCGGTGTGTGACCCGTGGTGCCGGTCGGCTCCCTACGCCCCGATGCGCTGCGCCAGGCCGTTCAGGATGAGGGCGAGTCCTGCTTCGAAGGCCGACTCGTGATCGATCGACGGCACGTCGGCCGGCAGATCCGCGCCGTTCCCCGGGCCGGTTTCTGCCTGTTCTTCCAGGACACTGCCGACGGTGAAGCGGCTTGCGGCCAGCATCGCCATCTGCGCGTCCCGCTCAGGGACACCGGAGGCCATGAGGAAGTCCATCTTGCGGCGGATCCGGTCGAGGTCGGCGGTGGGGGTGCTGCCGGCGTGGAGCCGTGCGCCGTCCCGGCGCATCAGCAGGGTGCGCCTGAAGCTGCGCGTGTTGTCCGCGAACCAGTCGCGCCAGTCGTCGTCGGGGGTCGGCAGGGACGCGGTCGCATGGGGTGTCATCGCAGTATCCGCCATGGCGGCGAGCAGGTCCTTCTTCGTGCGGAAGTACCAGTAGAGCGACGGCTGCTCGACGTTCAGCCGCTTCGCCAGCCTTCTCGTGCTGACGGCGTCCAGCCCCACCTCGTCGAGCAGGCCGAGCGCCTCGGCGATGACGACCTCGCGGTTCATCTTGGTCATGTTGACAATCTATCGCCGATAGATGACTCTGAAAAGGAATCTTTCACTGATAGATTTTGGAGGGACGGGCATGGCGAGAGGATCGGACAAGCAACCCCTGAGGGTCCTCGTCGCAGGTGGTGGGATCGCGGGGCAGGCCCTGGCCCTCTGGCTCACCCGGGGCGGCCACCGGGTGACCGTCGCCGAACGCGCTCCGGCGCTGCGGGCCACCGGGGCCCAGGTGGATCTGCGAGGTCAGGGCATCGAAGCCGTCAAGCGAATGGGGCTTCTCGAAGCCGTCCGCGCCAAGCTTGTGGACGAGGCGGGCGTCACCTTCATCGACTCACGCGGCAAGGCCGGGGCGACGATCATGGCCAACACCTCGGGGAAGGGCCGGCAGACCCTCACGTCCGAGTACGAGATCATGCGCGGCGACTTGGTGCGCATCCTGCACGACGCCACCAAGGACGACACCGAGTACGTCTTCGGTGTGGGCGTGGACGGCTTCGAGCAGGACGCCCACAAGGTCGTCGGGCACTTCTCCGACGGGTCCTCCGGCGAATTCGACCTCCTGGTCGGCGCGGACGGGCAGGGATCGCGCATCCGGCGAGCGATTCTCCCGGAGGGGCTCGACCCGTACTGGCGGGTGGGCATCCACATGGCCTACTGGTTCGTTCCTCGCATCGCGTCCGACAGCAATGTCCGGGACACCTGCATGGTCCCGGGCGGCCGTCAGATCATGCGCCGCAGCCACAACCCGACCGAGACCCAGGTGTACTTCGTCATACGGGAAGACTCCGAGGAAGCCTCGGCAATCCACCGGGCGCCCGTCGAGCGCCGGCAGGAGTTCTGGGCGAGCAGGTTCCGCGATGCCGGATGGCAGACCGAGCGCTTCATCGAGGGCATGAAGACCAGCCCGTTCTTCTACTCCCAGGAGATCGTCCAGGTCCGCACCGACACCTGGTCGAAGGGCCGCGTGGTCCTGGCCGGTGACGCCGCGCACTGCGCCTCCCCGTACAGCGGCATGGGCGTCTCCGGCGGCCTGGTCGGCGCCCACGTCCTGGCCGGTGAGATCAACCGGCACCCGGGCGACCTGCCGACCGCGCTGGCGGACTACGACCGCGTGCTGCGGCCCTTCGTCAACGAGATCCAGGGCGAAGTCAACCCACGCCTGCTGCGCCTGGGCCTGCCGATGACCCAGCGTGCGATCGATGTCTTCCAGGCCACCACCGCGCTGGCCTGCCTCCTGCACGTCCCCGACCTCGTCGCGCGCCTTTCGACACGGGACCGCGGTGGCAACTGGCAGCTCCCCGAGAACCCGGCACCCACCGGCGCCGCCTGAAAGCGAGCGCGCACTTCGCACCGGCATCCGCCACGACCACGCCCGGCCGACCGTACGATGCGGCGGGACGAAGGCTCCTACGCTTGTTCGGAATCGCTCGCCACCTTGAGCCGGGAACCACAGAGACGTTTCGAGACGTCACAACCGGTACTCGGAAGGGCCGTTGGGCCCCTCACCGGAGTGGACACCTTCATCGCGACTCACCGCGCATACGGGGGATGTGTCACCGTGACTCACCGCACTCGGCACCGCCTGACGACAACCGTCGGCTCCATCACCGCCGCCTTCGCCCTCACCCTCCCGCTCGCGGGCAGTGCGGCCTTCGCGTCACCTTCCGCCGCCGCCCGCCCGGCCGCGGGCCGGCCGGACACCACCGCCACACCCGTCTCGGCACCCGCCCTGCAGGCCGGCGTACCGGACAGCGGGAAGCTGCCGTACTACGAAGACAAGCTCATGAAAGAGCTTCTGATGATCCGGCTCGCCATGGAGAAGGGGCAACCGGGCAGGGCGTTCAGCGAGTGGTCCAACGTGGCCTTCGCCCTCGTCGACCCGACGGGTCTGAGCGAGGAACAGTTGGACGTCATCGTCGGCAACCCGCCCCAGGGCAGCGGCCCGCTGGTCGTCTACCGAAAGGTCGACCTCTTCGAGTTCCGCGACTACCTGCCCGAGGGCGCGTACCAGCGCGTGCGCGACGCGGGTCTCGACCACCTGCTGATGGTCGGCGGGATGAGCTTTCCCAAGCACCGGAACTCCGACGAGACCAACGACCCCGGCAGCCACTCCGAGACCCTCGTACTGCGCGCCCTGGAACGCCTGAACGCCGACCCGGGCCACGGCGGCGCCTCCTTCGATGAGCTCACCTGGGCCTCGGAGCGGGCCTTCTGCCAGCAGTGCCGCCTGCTCGTCGACGGCGACGCCCGCCGCTTCTACTCCTACGACTACGACCTCACCGATGCCGAGCTCTCCGAGCGCAACCAGAAGATCGCCGTGGCGATGAAGAAGCACACCACGGACGAGGCCCGGGAACGGGCGGTGAAGGCGATCAACGCCAAGTACAGGAAGATCGCCTCGAAGCGCAACGAGGAAACCCGGCTGCAACTGGGCAAGGACGTCCCCAGGGCGAGGAAGGAGTACGGAGAGGAGCAGCAGCGCGAGAAGGAGTACCAGGAGGCGACCAAGGACACCATGAAGGTCCCGGGCACCCCGTGCCCCGGTACCGCTGTCAACAGCGCGTCAACGCACGGAAGTTCGCGTGGCACTCGGGCGAATCCCGCGGTCTTCACCCGCTTCGGCGCCCTGCGCTCCCAGCCCTGCGATGAGGACGAGGGGAATTCAGCACCGCGCAGCAGCGGCCTGGCGCAGGCCCTGGCCGACCCGGCCTCCGCACCGGGTGGCATCGACTTCACCACCCTGGAGCTGCGCTACCTCTCCGACTCCGGCAAGGGACTGCAGTACGCCTTCAGTGCGGGCCCCGGCGGGCCCGGCAAGGAGAAGAACTCGGCAGCAGGTGTGAAGGCCGTCAAAGAGAGCTCGGACGCATTCTTCGTCTGGCTGTCCATGCCTCGCTCCACGTTCTGGGTGAACCTCAACCCGACCGAGCCGGACCGTATCGTCGACGCGGACCTGGGCCGCACCGACGCGGGCCGCATCCTGCTCCAGGCCGACCTTCAGCTGAAGAAGACGACGGCCGCCCTGATACACCCGAAGACCGCGCTGGGCAAGAAGTTCTGGAACCGGATCGACGGCAGGTGCATGTCGTTCCGCACCTGGATCGTTCCCGGTCAGGCACGCGTCAACGAGCAGGACGACCAGCTCTACATCCTCGACGCGCCGCTGAAGGTGAAGATGGAGTCGCAGCATCTCTCCGGGCAGGGCAGTGGAGGTGCCGCCTCCTGCAAGGACCGCGGCTCCCCCGGGTCCGAGAAGCGCAACGAGAACACCTTCCGGGACCTGATCCTGCCCGGCATCGAGCGGGCTGTGAACCACGCGTCGCAGTACGCCGCCCTGCGCCGCGTCTATCTCTCCAGGGTCGCCGCGGAGTGGTACCGCGAACGCGCCCCTCAGGGCCCGTCCACGTACGGCGACCTCATCGACCGGGGCGACGTGAGCCGTTGGAGGACGCGGACCACGTGGAAGCCGCGCGACACCTTCGACGCCTACGTGCACTCGTACAAACACGGCGAGTTCAAGGTCACCGAACGTTCCCGCAAGGGCAACTACATCTACACGCACACCTACATCTACGGCGGTGTCGACCTCTCCCGGCTCCGACTGCGGAAGGTCGCCTCCACCGAAGCCTTCCGCGACCGCTGGGCCGGCATGCGGCAGGACACCGCCCGGTCCGCTCGGACGGCACGCCCCGCCGCCAACGGCAGGCAGATCTGGATGGGCGGCGACAACTCGTCGGCCAGCAAGGGAAGTTCCGGAACCAAGGACGACAAGGGCTCGGGCAACGGCTACGGCGGGGGCAGCGACAAGGGCCGGATCTCCACGCAGTCCGCCGGGGATTCGTCCGGCGTCCTCGGAGGCCGGCTGGTGCCGCTGCTGGTGGGCGGTGCCGGGCTGTTGTTCGTCGCGGTTCTGGTCCGCAGGCGGTCCGGACGGGTACGGCCGGGGCCGAAGCCCGGCAGGTGAGAAGAGGGCGTGCCCCGGGTCGGGGCACGCCCTCATGCCACTGTCGCTGCCCCGCACTCTCCCGGGTGTCCCGCGCGGCGCCGTGCGATCTCCTGCTGCTCGGCTGCGGCAAGGGCTGCGCGGACGTGGCCGGTCCAGGTGGGGAGCTGCTGCTCCATTCTGTGGAACAGGCTGCCGCAGGTCCGTCGGTTCTGCGTTTGGTCTGGGGCAGCTTTACCGGTCGGGTGGGGCGCAGGGCGGTGGCCATGGGCCGGCATCGCGTTTCAGCACCGTCACCTGCCACTGGTGTGAGCCACTTGCCGTCCGTCCGTCCCGATCGGCATTCGCGTCCTCGGCAGGTGGGCTCTTCTCCCCGCTCTCGTCCGTGTGGTGGTCTTCGGCCACGGGCGCAGCGTTGTTGGCCCTGGCCCACGACGGTCGGGGCTGTGGTCGGCCTACGCCGGCCCGTGGTCTGAACGGGAGGGTTCGCCGGGTGGTGGCGAGCAGTACAGCGTTCGCGAAAATCCGTTTCAGGCCTAGCCGCCGTGCCTCTACCGTCGCGCGGTGATGACTGAGGTGATCGTTCTCAACGGCGGTTCCAGCTCGGGGAAGTCCGGGATCGTTCGGTGTCTGCAGGCAGTCCTGCCGGATCCGAGGCCGGCCCTGGCGACAGACACGCTGGTTGATGCGATGCCCGCGGCCATGCAGGCATCGGATGCCGGGATCGAGTTCGCTCCGGACGGACAGGTGATCGTCGGGCCGGAGTTCCGGACGCTGGAAGCGGCATGGATCGAAGGGGTCGCCGCGATGGCCCGTGCGGGCGCCCGGGTCATCGTTGACGAGGTGTTCCTCGGCGGGGCGGATTCGCAGAAGCGATGACAGAGGGCCCTGGGTGAATTGCGGGTGCTGTGGGTCGGTGTCCAATGCGACAGGGCGGTTGCCGCAGGCCGTGAGGTCGCACGCGGTGATCGGGTCATCGGCATGGCCGCGTCCCAGGCGGACGTGGTCCACCGGGGCATGGTCCATGACCTGGAGGTGGACACCACGCGTGCCGAGTCGATGGAGTGCGCACGGATCATTGCCCCGCACATCAGCTGATCAGCGGCCCGGCTCTTCCACCGGGGCCGGCAGCATCATCGTCCTGCGGAACCGCACCGTGCTGTCGGCTCGCCGCACGATGCGCCGCCGCTGCCGCCCTTCCTGGTCGGTCCGCCCGCGAACCCCGGCCGGCTCCGCCGTCCCGCCTCCCCATGTCGGTCGGACGGTCATCGGCCCTGCCGCGAACGAGTCCGGCCGCGCAGCCGCCCCGTGCGGGGGACCATGACGACGAGGTGTACGACCGCGTGACGGGCGGCGTGCGGGACGCCCGGCCGGATCCGCCGTGGCCCGGCAGCCCCACCGGAAGGATGAGACGGTTCCCGTCCGCCGGACGGGAACCGGCCATCCGGCGGATGCCCGGCGGCCTGCGCTCCGCCGAGGGTGGGGCATGGACAACGAAAGCTCCCTGCCCACCTCCGGTGCCCGCCCCGTCGGACGCCGTCGTCACCGGCGGCGCCGTCCGGTGCCCGCGAGCGTCGTCAACGCCACGGGCTGGTGGTGGGTGCTGGAGACACTCGCGCTGCTCGCGCTCCCGGTGCCGACGGTGCGTCGGATGAGCGGAACGGCCGGCGTGATCGCGTACGCCGCCGTGCGGGCCGGGGCGATCGCGGCGCTGCCCCTGCGGATCGGCCCGCGTCTGATCCGGCCTGGCCCCGACCGACCGGATCTGAGGGCTGATACCCCGGCGGCCGGCGTACGACCCGGCGGCCGCCGTGAGAGAACCGACACCACCGCACCGGGAAGTGAAATGGCGGTGTCCCGGGCAGTCACGTCCGCCGGGACTTCCGTGCAGTCGAGGGCCGGGCCTCATCGTGGCGCCGCTCTCGGTGACGCGCCACGGCGTCGTTGTTGGCGCAGCGCACGGAGCAGTAGACGCGTCGGCCGTTGCGGGAGGTGTCGACGAATGCCAGACCGCAGTCGTGGCGCGTGCACCGCCCCAGCCGTTCGGCGCCGGCGGAGCACACGACGTAGGCGAGTCCGGCTGCGGTGACGGCGCGGATATGCGCGGCTGCGTCGGCACCGGTGGCGCTGTAGTGCAGGTGGGGCCGGCCGTCGTGCAGGGAGATCCGGGGACTGCTGGAGGCGTCGGCAAGGAGTGTGTTGACCGCCCGGCACCGCTCTTCGAGTTCCTGCCGACCGAAGCACGCGGCCAGGCGCCGACTCCATGTCCAGATCGTCTCGGCCTGTGCTGCGGTGAGCGTGCGGTGCACCACGCCGTGTGTGGCGAGCAGTGGTTCCAGGTGCTCGGGTCGTGGTGGCGCGGTCAGGTTGCTCAGGTCGGCGGCCAGCCGGGCGGCCTCTCCGCCGTAATGGTTGAAATGCATAAGGCAATTACATCATCGTGTGGGTCCGGGCTGCGGTGGCGCGCGGCGGCGGGCCCGGTGGCCGGCGTGGACGTCACGGCAGGGCCTGGCGGCACGGACCGCGGAGAGTCTCCGAAGGAGTACGACGGTGAAGATGCCCCGCCCACCTGGGCAGGACAGCGCGACGGCACCCGCTTTGATGTTGGCCCAGATCATCAGCCTCCAAGCGGGTTCGGCCGTGGCCAAGGAGGCGTATGCGATCGTCGGTCCCACCGCGCTGGCCGGTATGCGGCTGCTCTTCTCGGCCGCGATCCTCTGGACGTTGGTCCGGCCGCGGCTTCGGGAGATCACGGCTGTGCAGTGGCGGGCGGCGATCTCGCTCGGTCTGGTCCTCGCGGCCATGAACCTGGCGTATTTCCAGGCCCTCAACCGCCTGCCGATCGGGGTGGCCGCGACGTTGGAACTGCTCGGACCGCTCACTTTGTCGATCGTCCTGTCCCGTCGGCTTGAGCACTTCGCCGTGGCGTTGCCGGCGCTCGTGGGTGTACTCCTGCTGGCCACCCCAGGGGCCGCGCTCCCCGCCGCCGGACTGCTGCTGGGGGGTGCCGCCGCGCTGTGCCGGGCCGGATATGTGGTCCTGAGTCAGCGGGTCGGGCGACTGTTCCCCGACTGGACGGGCCTGACGCTGGCACTGGCCTGCGGCGCCTGCGTGATGACTCCGATCACCCTCGTCACAGACGGTGGCACGGTGGCGGCCCACCCTGCCGTCCTCGCCACCGGGCTCCTGGTGGCCCTCCTGTCCTCCCTGATCCCGTACTCGCTGGACATGACGGTCCTGCGGCGCATCGATGTGCGCGCCTTCGGAGTGCTGCTCGCACTGAGTCCCGCCGTGGCGGCGGGAGTCGGTTTCGCTTTGCTGAACGAGCAGCTCACCGTTCGTCAACTGTGTGCCATGGCGCTGATAGTCCTGGCCGGCGCCTGGTCGGTGCGCCGTTCCGCTCGGCACGTCGGACCTGCAGACCGCTCCGCCGCCCGTCCCACGTGAGCCATCCACCGATGTAATGGTTGAAGTGTCTTAGACCATGACGCCATGTTGGTTGCATGACTCCCCCATCCGTGGCCACGCCGCCGGACGACAGCTGCCCCGTCTGCCACGAGCCGACTCGGGCGGAAACGCAGTTGTGGAAGCTGAGGTCCCACCACCGCACGTCTGAAGGTGAGGTCGAATACTGCGTCGGCGGCTGCGGCTGTCTCGTCATTCTGGTCAACGGCGAGATGATCAAGAGCTTCCGCGCCGGCCGTCGATAGTCCGGCGATGGAGCCACCTCGCCACGCGGAGCTCTCCATGGGCCCCACCGCGGGCACCCGGGCGGTGCGGTGGCTGCCGCAGGACGTTCTCGGGATCGAACCCGCCATCGAATCCGCCCGGGAAAGCAGCGCGGCCGACGAAGCAGACACAGGACGGCGTGTAGACGGTGACCCGGCAGCGGCACCGCAGTTCCGTGCCGCTCCCGACCGCCTCGGCATGCACTGGCGGCGGCGGTGAGGGCGAGGGCGCGAACCGGTTCTCCCTGAGGTCAGGGTGTGTCGCGAGACGCGAGAGCATGCCGGATTGCCGCGAGGGTTTCCTCGTCAGTGGCATCGAGCTGCCTGGCGGCGGCCGCGTAGCTGCTTGCGTGTGCCGCGAGCTTCGCTTTGATGTCGGTGGTGGCCGCAGGGGCGACGACCTGGGTACCGGAACCTCGGCGGCTCTTGACCAGGCCCGCGTTCTCCAGTTCGCGGTATGCCCGCACAACGGTGTTGTTGGCCAGCCCGAGGTCGGAAGCAAGCTGGCGCACGGACGGCAGTCTGTCTCCCTGGGTCAGCCGGCCGATGGAGATCAGATCCGCCAGTTGTACGCGGAGTTGCTCGTACGGTGGGACAGGGGAAGCGTGATTGACGCTGATGCTGATGCCATTTGTCGTCATGGTCGACCCTTGATGTAGGCCTGCGGCAGCAACAGGACACCCAGACAGTGACACGCGGTCAGTGCGGAGGTGAGGGCCGTGACGGCCAGCCCCCACAAGGCCACGTCCTTCATACCTCCCGCGCAGGACAAGCCCAGCACCACAACACCCATCGTCAAGGAGACGGCGAAGAGAGGGGCGGTCACCAGCACTCCCCATGCGCCGACTGCCGCCCGGACGTTCGTGCGGCGTCGGTCGTCGCTCGCGCACCGCGCGGTGACACGGCGCAGAAGCAGCGCGCAGGCAACGGTGCCGAGGGCGAGACCGCCGAGGGCCGGCCATGCGTAGTGGGGGCCCGGCCAGGGCGAGAGCAGCTGGGCGCCCTCCGGGCACGTGACCGACAGAGCACGTCCTGGACGACCGTCGGCGTCCGACGAGCCCGTCGTGGTGGAGACGATCAGGAGGGCCAGCAGGACAACAGCCTGCGCGGCCAGGGCAGCGGTCAGGAATCGGGGCAGGTTGTCCCGGATCCGGCGCGGTGCGACCTCGGCCACTCGTAGTCCGCCGGGGCTCGGGCGCGCGATCACATGTGCCGCGAACACGCCGCCCATGACGCACAGGCCGAACACGGGGAACCCGTACAGCAGATCCACGTCGGACTCGGGGCTGAAGGAGACCAGGGCGTTGACGGTCAGACCGGTCGCCGCGCCGGCCCATCGCACGGGAGTCTCAAGCCTCGCCCGCCTCGCACCTTCCGTTCCTGCGGCAGCAAACATGCCGGGCCCGTCCCCTCCCACGATGTGTATCAACCATGTGACACACTGCCCGGCGGATTGAAGTGTGTCAAGCAAGTAACACACTTGGTCCGTCCGCTTCAGCCGTCCTCATCCGCCCCGTGGTCCCACGGCACCGGAGGGCGCCCCACCGACCGTCCTCGCCGCAGCCGGTCGCCGCCTCGTCCGATCCAGTCGGGCCTGAAGTCCGAGGAACGTCCGCCCCCGGCCGTCACCGGGCCGCTACCCGGCCGGCCACCCCCGGTGCGGGCCGACCGTTCGGTCTCGGTCCCGGTCTCCTACGACGTGGACCGGGGTCGGCATCACGAAGGACTTCCCACGGGGACGCAGGGTGACGGCGGCGCTTCCGCCCCACCGGAGGCCCGCCCCGGGGCTGCGGGCCGTGCCGGTGGCGCCCGGAGGCCGGCCACGGAGCGAGGGGCTTCGCTCCGTGCCGAAGCTCAGGGGCGCCCCGAACCCCGCCGACCGGGCTGCCGGCGTTCGCCGTCTCCTGGGCTGCTCCGCCGTATCCGGTCCACTCCTGACATGGGCCCGCGACTGCGCGTATGGGCCAGGCCCTGCCACCGCGCCGCGATGTCCGCGGTGCCCACCGGGAGATCGAACTGGTCGAGGATCCGCATCACGATGTGGTCCACGAGGTCGCTGATGCCGTTCGGGATGTCGTAGAAGGCCGGCATCGGGGGGACGATGCGGACTCCCATACGGGAGAGAGCGAGCATGTTCTCCAGGTGGATCTCGCTGAGCGGTGTTTCCCGGGGGACGAGAACCAGCGGACGGCGTTCCTTGAGCGTGACGTCGGCCGCGCGGGCGATCAGGTTGTCGGCCATGCCATGCCGTACCGCCGCGAGCGTCTTCATGCTGCACGGGACGATGACCATGCCCGAGACCGGAAAGGAGCCAGAGGAGATCGTGGCACCCAGATCGCCGAACTTATGTGTCACATCGGCGAGTTCGGCGCAGTACCTGCTGGTGCGGGACGTTTCCACCTCGATGGTGGAGCGGGCCCAGGTGCTCAGCACCAGATGGGTCTCCACTTGCGGCACCTCCCGCAGGATTTCCAGCAGGCGGACAGCGATCGGTGCCCCGGTGGCGCCGGTGACTCCGACGACGAGGCGGGTGGGGGAAGCGGTTGTCACGGCGGGCTCCTGTTGCGGTGGAGTGGAACGGGCTGGCGGGGAGGGGGCGCGCTGCCCCCTCCCTTGCTGTGCCGGGCTACATCGACAGGACACCCGCCCAGCGCTCGCGCAGCTCCTCCCGGGTCTTGTCGTCGACCCGATTGGCCGCCGGGTACTGGTCCTTCCACGCGAACGGCTTGCATGCGTCAATCAGCACGATGCCCATCGACAGGTCGCCGGCGGCGCGTTTGTCCGGCGACAACCGCGGGTCGATGGCAGTGGTGGGCGCGCGCAGCACCTGGATGGACTCGGACGGGTCGACGCGGGTGAACATCGCCCACAGGACGTGGTTGATGTCGGTGATGTCGATGTCCTCGTCGACCACGACGAAGTACCGCTCCATGCCGCCGGTGCGCTTGCGCCCGGCCGCCGCGAGCAGTGCGTGCATGGCGTCGCCCGCGCCGGTCTGCTCGATGGAGACGACCATCATGAGCTGGCGGGCATAGGCCCACACGCCCTTGATGTTCTGGACGCCGGAGGCCTCCAGGTGGTCCCAGGTCACCGATGCCGAGTACAGCGGGACAGCCTGGTCACCGGCCGGGACGGTCGGGAGCATCGGCGGGGCGCCCAGGATGATCGGGTCGTTCCGGTGCATGATCCGGTTGACCCGGACCACGGTCTCCTGGCCCGAGTGCGTGTAGTAGCCGGTCCACTCCCCGAAGGGTCCCTCCAGCACGGACTCCTCCTCGACCGGCGGCAGTTCGCCCTCGATCACGATCTCCGCGTACGCCGGGACCGGCAGGTCGCTGCCCGGTGCGTACAGGACCTCGACGCCCTGCCCGCGGAGTCCGCCCGCCAGGTCGTACTCCGACATCCCGGACGGCGCGGCGATCGCCGCGGCTGTCGACAGGATCGGGTCCTGGCCCACCACCACCGCGATCGGGCAGGTCCGGCCTCGCTTCCAGTACTTCTCGGCGATCGCCTTGGCGTGCCGGTTGCCGAGCATCCACAACGAGAGCCGGTCCGGGCCCTGGACACAGGCCCGGTAGGTGCCGACATTGACCCAGCCGCTGTCGGGGTCGCGGGTGATGACCATGCAGGCAGTGCCTATGTAGCGGCCGCCGTCCCCGTCGTGCCACTGCGGCGCGGGGAAGATGCCCAGGTCCACGTCGTCGCCGACCAGGACGTTCTCCAGGACCGGTCCCGTGGCGACCTCCACCGGAGGGATGGGTTCGAGCCGCTTGCTCAGGTCCTTCCAGGCCCGCACGATGTCGAGCTTCGGAGTGTCGTGGGGCAGCCCGAGTGCCACCGCGGTCCGGGCAGCGGTTCCCATGAAGTTGGTGAACACGCGGTGCCCCGCCGGGTAGCCGGGAATGTTGTCGAACATCAGCGCGGGGCCTTCCTTCTCCGCCATCAGTTCGGTGATCCCGCCGATGTCCAGGTCCCGGTCCGCGCCGTCGATCCGGAGGACCTCGTCCTTCCCGAGCGTCTGCGTGATGTGGTCGATGTAATGCCGAAGGTCACGGAATGCGTTCATGTGTCGTCGGGGAGCCGGGCAATACACCCGTGCCTCCCGTCCTCCTCTTCTCTTTCGTGACGGCGGCGGCTGCGCATGGAGCGGTTGCCCACAGAGGGCGGCTTCGCGAGGGCAGTCACCGCGCGGGCCTGCATCGCCAGGATCCGGACCGGCCAGGACCAGGCGCAACGAGCCTGGACATGCATGCCGGATATTGCGCGAGCTAGAGTCGGGATACGTGGAATACATCGATCTCCAGCTCATTCATGCACTGCAAATTGATGGCCGCGCGCCACTGCGCCGGATTGCTTCGGTGCTGGGCATCTCCGATCAGATGGCCGCCCGCCGCTACGCCCGGCTGCGTGAGACGGCGGGGCTCCGAGTCGTGGGCCGGCTCAATCCGCGTCCCGTAGGGCAGACCGTGTGGGCGCTTCGGCTGCAGTGCGTCCCCAGCGCCTCGCTCGGCCTGGCCCAGGCACTGGCCGAGCGCGAGGACACACGATGGGTGCAGCTCGCCTCCGGCGGCACCGAGATCATCTGCCACCTCGCAGTCCACCGTGACAGCGACCGGGACGCGCTGCTGATGGACAGGCTTCCTTCGAGCCGCCGGGTCACCTCGATCACCGCGCACCGTATGCTGCGGCTGTTCAAGGGCGGACCGACCACCTGGGACGGTCCCACTTCCGCGCTGAGCCGGGAACAGATGGACGCACTCGCGCCCTCGTACCCGCCGCCTCGTTCCCAGGCGGCGGCGGTGGAACTCACCGACCTCGACCACGTCCTGCTCGCCGCGTTGAACCGCGACGGCCGCGCGCCGCACGCGGCGCTCGCCGTGGAGGCCCGATGCCATGAGTCGACGGTGCGCCGCCGCATCGCGCACCTGCGCACGGCCGGAGCACTCTTCTTCGTGCTGGACGTGGACGAGCGTCTCCTGGGCAACCCGGCCGGCACCACCATCTGGATGTCCGTGCAGCCCTCGCAGCTCGCCGCCGCCGGAGCCGCGCTGGCGGGCCACCCCGAAGTGGCATACGCCGCCGCCACCACGGGGCGCACCAACCTCCTGGCCAACGTCCTCTGCTCCGACGACGAGTCCCTCTACGTGTACCTCTCCGACCGCATCGGCGCGCTCCTGGGCATCGACACGGTCGAGACCGCCCCGATCATCCGCACTCTCAAACGCGACGGCTCCGTCACACGCAACCACGGCCCCGGGACGGGTGAGCGCCGTTGATCGTGTGGCCGGGGCCGCCGGCATGCCACGCGCTGACCGCCCCCGCATCGATGTGATCGGCTACACGGAACTCATCCGCCACGGTGTCGAACGCCTGCTCCTCCTCCAGCGGATTCGGTCTCACCTTGACGGGCGGGGCCGTACTTTGGGAATGAGCAGCCGAGTTGGCCCGTGGGCGACCGAGGTGGCCCGGCTGAGTACCGAGGTCGATGCACCATCTCTAGAGCAGTGCCGTGTGCTCGTTTCCGTTGCCTCCAAGAGTGTGTGCGATCTTCGCAGAGATCTCCGCGATGTCGGCGGGGCGACTGGTGTCGACGATCAGCAACGGCCCGCCCAGGTCGAGTGGGCCCGGGTACGTGGCACGGATGGCGGCGACGCGCTCGGCGACCTGCTGGGAGCTGAGTTGCGGATCGAGGTGGCCGGGGTGGCGGGTGCGCGCCTGAAAGCGTTCGGCAGCAAGGGCGGCGTCGCAGTCGCAATGGACTTCGATCAAGAGGCCGGCGAGGCTCTGGAGTCGGCCGGGAGCGGTGTCGTGATGCCACCCCCGTCGAAGGCCGCACCGTCGACGACCTGACACTGAGGTCACGGTCGGCGGGCGTCCGGGGACGAGGTCCGGCCGGCGGCCGCGGCCCGGCGAAGGCCGACGGCCGGCCACGGCACGGAACAGGTACGGGCGGCCGCTCCCCGCATCGATCACACCCTGGCCGCGCCACGCCCGTGAGCCGGGTCAGTCGAGTGCGCGCAGTACCAGCCTCGCCACTCCCGTGATCCCCCGCCCGATCCACCGGAGCAGTCCCGTCTCCACCGCCAGCTCGACGGCATCCGCAGCTACGTCCGCACGATCCTCACCGGAACGGGACCGCGAACAGGAACGAGGCCAACTCTTTTTTTGCGCACTGCACTTCCTACATATAGCCATATCCGCATTCTGCCCTGGCCGGCCTGCGGGCCGGGCCACAGCACCGACCGCCCCTGCACCGCACCGGGACCGGCCCTCGCTGCGGCCTCCTCCCCCGCTGCCACCCGAAGAACGGTCGTTACGCCTCCCGGACCCGCTCGGCCCCCGGACCCGCGCCGAATCCGGTCGCCTACGTGCGCAACCGGCGCGGGTAGAGGGCCGAGGGCGGGGTGTCGCGGCTGGTCACGAGTATGGACGGGGTCAGCAGCCCCAGTGTTCGGCCCTGTGGCGTGCAAGCCGAAACTGTCGGCGCTCCGCAAGCATGCCGCGCAACTGGAGATATGCGCCTGCCCCGGCCCGGCCGGGGCCGGGGCAGTATGCGTTACGGGCGTGCTATCTCTGTGGTGACCTGGTCATACCGAACGAGACGAGGGGTGAAGGAGTACGAGGGATGTCTCGCCTGGAGACGTGCCGTGGCATCGTCGAGATACGCCCACATGTCGGCGGGGTCGGCGCCGACGCCGAACGTCGCATCGTTCAGCACCTCCATGTCGGGACTCGCGATGTATGCCACGTACTTGAGGGTCTGACTGCCGCCGGCCATGGATGCTTCGGTCTCCTTCAAGGTGCTGTGCGGTGTGTTCTCGTCCTTGCCGCCCGTGGTGTCCGCGGCCTGTGCTGCGGCGGTTGTCGTGAGAAGTGTCGATGCGGCAACTGCGCCGGTGGCACTCAGGAGTGCCCGCCGGGAAATGTCTGACACAGTCCTCCCCCTGCCTTGGTGGCCCCTTCCTACGGGGCTCGCGGCTGACGTTACAGCCACGTCTTCGCAGTGGAAGGGCCAATGCGGTGACTCGGATCCCGGTTCCGGGAGCTCTTCCACGAGTGGCTCCGTACGCGGCGGGGGGTCCGGCCCGGCTTTCATTCAGTGGCCACGGTGGATGACGGCTGAGCGCCCGGGCGGCTTGCGAAGTCGCCCGAGAACAGGCGGTGGTCAGTACGGCTGGTCCGACAGTCCGGGCCGTGGAGGAGGCCGTGCCCCGGTTGAAGGAGCTGTTGATCCCGGCGATCACGGACACCGCGATGCGGTCGGTGGACGTGAATATCGAGATGGGGCGTGTTGGCGGGCAACGCATCACACACGAGAGCCGCGACCGGCCCCCGACAACCGGCCGGGGATCTCCGGAGCGTTGTTCAGCCGGCCGGTTCCGTCGCCGCGTGCGGCCGTACCGCCGGTTCGAGCAGCGACAGTGTCCGCTCCCGCGCGTCCAAGCCCGCGCGGATGCCGACCGGCATCGGCAGATTCGGGCCGGCGTGTCCGAACTCGACGTTGCCCAGGACCGGGATGTCACGGTCTCCGAGGACGTCGAGGACGATCTCGGAGAGGGTCGGGGACGCGCCGGGCGCGTCGAGCCCGTCGATCGCGTGCGGGACGCCCACGACCATGCCGGCGATCCGATCGAGGATGCCGCAGTGTCGCAGTACCTGCAGGTAGCTCCACACATGCGATGCCTGGCCGCCCGCCTCCTCCCAGAACAGCACCGCGCCGTCGAACCTTTCGAGCGGCAGCGCGTACGGCGTCGCCTGTGCCAGCACGATGCGATTGATCACCCCGCCGATCAGCCGGCCTTCGGTGCGACCGGCTCGCCAGCACTCCCACGACGGGGTGGTCGGCAGCGCACCGATCGCCTCGTCGCTGGTCAGCAGCCTCAAGTAGAGCTTCTCAAGCGCCGCTTGGCGTGCTGCGGGCGCGGCCTGCCAGTGTCCACCGAGTCCCGGGGTGGCCAAGTCGGCATGGAAGCCGACCAGACCCGTGCGCGCATGGAGCACCAGATGCAGCAGCGAGATGTCGCTGTGGCCGAGGATCGGCTTGGGGTCGGCAGCGATCGCCTCGACGTCGATCAGGTCGAGGTAACCGAGCGCCGTCTGGCCGCCGTCATGCGCGATGATCGCGCGCACCTCCGGATCACGCAGCAGTCCGTTGAACTCCTCGGCGATCTCCGCCGGCCGAGCCGCACTCCACCAATGGCGCCGTCCTGCTTCGAGGAGCGGTGCCCGGCGCACACGGAATCCCATCCGCTCAAGCACGACCACCGCCTGCTCAAGATCGGGCTCGTATGCGGTGTGGAGCGGCCCGGACAGCGACGCGACGACGACGAGGTCTCCGGGCCCGAGAGCGCGAGGCCGAAGCAGTTGAGGCAGTACGGAACCGGTCACCGACGCAGTGTTCCAACACGCGAAACAAACCACTACTCATTTTCCGACGCACCGACCCCGGAGTCTCTGTGCAGCCGGCATTCGCACTGTAGCGGCTGTTCCGCACCGTTGATCACGGGGAGGATTCCGGGCGACGCGGCGCGATCGGATTCCGGTCGACGTCGCCCAGGAAGAGGAACCTCTCCGGCTCAGGGCTCGTCCGCTCCTCGGCGAATTTCCCGTACGCCTCGGGCTGATCATCAGTTTCAGTCGAGGAACCACCGGAAGACGGCACCGGATTTCCCCACGAAAGAACACCCATCGATGCTTCGACCCTCCTCACCACCGCCCAAGACCCCAGCCCACACCCCATGCCAAGCAATTGGGGACCCACAACACCCATCACGAATCAATCCGCCCGCCCAATTCCGCGAAGAGAAACCAGGCGATTGTCTGTGCTGAACAACTCACGCCCGCGCGACAGAACCGAACGCGACCACCGCCCCCGCACCACGGGGAGGTCGGCGCACGACACCGCCGGCCTCACCAGGCAGCGAGGAACACCCCTAGAGCCGCGATGAAGCTACCCACCATGGTCAGCATCAACATGAGACACCCGCTGCCGCCACCACTCGGCCTGCCCCGCACTTCATGTCGTTCCAGTTCCTGGATGCTCCGCAGACGCTCAAGAGGAGGCATGCTCTGGATCTTGGCCACCTCTTCCGGGTGCTCGGCGACCGAATGATGGTGGATCTCCTCCGCGCCGGCTCCGGACTCCCACTCCTCGAACCAATCGGTGGCGAATCCGCATCGGCCGCACCGGAATCGTCCTTGCTCAGCCATGTCTCGCCCCTTCACCAGAGGGTGACCACCAGTCCGCATGGTACGCATTCCGGGTCGGCTCATATCCACCTTCACGCAAGGTGGAGACCAGTACTCATAACGACCTGGGAACTCTCACTCCCCCGACCGGGTGGTCCTCACCCAATGACCAGCCGATCCTCACAACTTGTCCAACACCTGCGCCCGCCTGTCAACGCTCAACGCCCCATGGAACAAGCCGAGTCGTCCGGTCCACAGCGCCCAGAACGGTACTCCGGGCCGAGGGCCACGCCGGACAAGGCAGCGAAGACTCTCAGGGAAGTCCCGGGGCCTACCCTGAAATCGCGCCCCGCGGCCTGTCGCTGCTGTGGTCGGGATGCCGGCCTCGATGAATGAGCTTCCCATCGTCGAGCGCAGATGAGGTGTCCGAATGCTCGGCGGTGACACGGCCGCGGAGACGATGGCGGAGGATCGCCGCATCCTCGCCGGAGTCAACCTGGACGGCGGCATCAACGGAGCCATCGCGACCACCGGTCCTGACCGCCCTTTCCTGCTGATGGGCAATGCCGGCCACGGACGCGACAACGACCCGTCCTGGGCGGAGTTCTGGTCGCACCTGCGCGGCCGGCGCCTCGACCTGCGGCTGCGCCGCTGCGGACACCGGACCTACACGGATCTGTCCCCGCTGGCACAACAGTTGGAAAAGGCGCTCCCGATGCCGCCGGAGGTGGTCACCGCCCTGACCGCCGCCGTCGGAACGATCGGGGCCGAGCGGGCCGTCGCCGCCGAACGCGCCTGCCTGAGCCCCGCGTATGCCCCTACGGCGCCGGTGGAGCCGAGTCGCGTCCCGCCTGCGGGGTCTGCTGCGGGGACTGCGTGGCGAGGCCGGCGAGCATGAGGCCGAAGGCCCGGGCCACGCGTGCGTCGAGTTCGTCGACGGGGATGCCGGTGTCGCGGGCGTAGGCCTCCCGGAAGATGACATAGCCCATCTGTGCGGCGGCGGTCATGACATGGGCGGCGAGGACATCGGCGTCTTCGGGCAGTGAGCCGTCGGCCTGGTCGCGTTGCAGGGCCTGGATGGTCAGGGCGAGACGGGGCAGCGGGCTGAAGCTGTCGTCGCGGTCGAGTGCGAGCAGCGCTTCGAGTTTGACGAGCTCCGGCTCGCCGAGGCGGTGGCGGAACATCGCGAGGCGCCGCTCGGTGAACGGCTGCTCCCAGTGGCTGTCGCGGTCTTCGGTCTGGTTCTCGACGAGGTCGGCGGCCGCGGCGCGGAGCAGGGACTGGCGGGTGCCGAAGTACTGGTAGATCTGTCCGTGGTTGACGCCCGCCTCGGCGGCGATCTCGCGGAGGTTCACCCCGGCAAGCACTCCGTCGCGCTGGAGCAGGGTGCGTGCGGCGGCGAGCAGATCCGCCTCGGTCTCCTCCCTGCTGCGACGACGGCGCCGCTTCTTGCCCGTCTCGGCCCGATCGGCCTCGCGCGTGTGGCTCTCGGTCATGTGCCGCTCCCCGTCCGTCCTGGATGAATCTTCGCGCCTCAGCCCTTGCCGCGCCGAGATGACCACTCTATGGTCCCACTAACAACGTTTCGTTAATAACGAAACGTGAATAGTGTGCGAAGGGGCACCCATGTCGACACTCCCTCTGGCGGGCATACGCGTCCTCGACCTGTCCACCGTGCTGGCCGCACCGGTCACCGCGACGTTCCTCGGAGACTTCGGCGCCGAGATCGTCAAGGTCGAGGATCCCGGCCGCGGCGACTTCACCCGCGGCACGACCCCGGGCGCCCGGTCCCCGTACTGGGCCCAGGAGGCCCGCAACAAGAAGTCCGTCACTCTCGACCTGCGCACCGAGGCCGGGCAGCAGATCGTGCGCCGGCTCGTGCCTCACTTCGACGTGGTCATCACCAACTACCGGCCGCCGACACTCAAGGCCTGGGGCCTGGACCCGGACACCCTGCGGGGACTCGCTCCGGACACGGTGCTCGTGTACGTGACGGGATACGGGCTGACCGGGCCGTACAGCGACCGCGGATCCTTCGACCGGATCGCGAGCGCGTTCGCCGGCCTGACCTACGTCACCGGGGACGAGGACCGTCCGCCGGTGCGCAGCGGGTATTCGACGATCGACTACATGGCCGCCTATCTGGGGGCGTTCTCGGTGGTCACCGCGCTGTACCACCGGGACACCACGGGTGGCGGTGGACAGGTGATCGACCTGGCGCTGTACGAGGCGGGTTTCAGAGCGTCCGAGGACGCTCTCGCCGCGTACGCAACGACCGGCAAGGTACGGGAGCGCCTCGGCAACCGGAACCCTCAGATCGTGCCCGCCAGCGACTTCACGGCCTCCGACGAGCGGCGCGTGTCGATCCACGCCGGCACCGACACCCTCTTCGGGCGGCTCGCCGTCGTCATGGGCCGTCCGGAGCTGGCGGCGGATCCCGCGTACGCCACACGAGCGGCACGCGCCGAACACGCGGATTCCCTGTACGCGCTGATCGCCGACTGGGCCTGCGGTCATCCGGCGGACGAGGTGACGAAACTGCTGAGCGATGCCGGGATCCCGGCATCACCGCTGATGAGCATCGCGGACATCGCCGCCGACGCGCACTACCAGGAGCGGGGCACGCTCGTCACAGTCGAGGACCCCGAGTTCGGGCAGCTCCTGATGGTCGCCCCCCTGCCGAAGATGTCGAAGACTCCAGGCAGCATCCGCTCCACCGGCCCGGTGCTCGGCGAACACAACGCCGAGGTCTACCGGGATGTGCTCGGCCTCGGCGAGGACGAACTCGCCGAACTGTGCGCCCGCGGCGTGATCTGAACCTCCCATCTTCCCGCCCCCTTTCCTTCGGGAGGTCACGCGCCCATGGCCGTCACCTTGCAGTCCTCCGCGCTCGGGATGCGTCTCGACCGGCTCCCGCTCAGCACGTTCCACCGTCGCCTGGTCGTCGCCCTGGCCGGGATGATCCTCTTCGAGTGGGTGGAGACGTACGCTTTCGCGTTCGTCGCCCCCGCCCTGCGCGAGCAGTGGGGCATGCCACTGTCCACGGTCGCCGTCGTGGCCGGTATCGGTCAGCTCGGCGCCTTCGCCGGGGGTGTACTCGGCGGCTACCTCGCCGACCGGATCGGCCGCCGGCGCACCATGCTGGCGTGCGTCACCCTCTACTGCGTCGCCACTGTCGGCTGCGCCCTGGTCCAGAACCCGTGGCAGCTGATCGCCGCCCGCACCGCGGCCCACTTCGGCGCCCAGGGGATGGCCGTGGCGGCCATCGTCGTCCTCGCCGAATTCGTCCCCGCCGCGGCCCGGGGGCGCCTGCAGACGTACAAGGTGGCGGTCGGCTCGCTCGGCATCCCCATCGCCGCCTGGGCCGGCTACTTCCTGGTGCCCATGGGGACATGGGGATGGCGAGTCGTCTTCGGCCTCGGACTGTTCGGGGTCGTCTTCGCCTGGCTGATCCGCCGCTGGGTTCCGGAGAGCCCTCGCTGGCTCGCCTCCCGCGGCCGGATCGCCGAGGCCGAGGACATCGTGCGGTCGATCGAACTCCAGTGCGGCATCCGGTCTCCGGCCGACGGGCCGGCAGCCCCCTCGGCAGCCGGCCCCGCCACACCCGCGACGTCGCCCGCACCGGTCACCGCCGCCCCGCCGCGCCCCCGGATCGCCGAGCTCTGGGCCGGTGCCAATCGCCGGAACTTCCTCGTCGTCACCACCATGTGGGTGACCGGCCTGCTCGCCTACTCCGCCTACAACACCTGGACACCCACGCTCCTCGCTGAGACCGGACTCGACCTCGACGACACCCTGCTGCTGTCCGCCGCCCTGGCCACAGCCGCCCCGCTGGGCGCGCTGGCCGCCGTACCGCTCATCGACCGCTGGGACCGGCGTCGTAGCCAGCTCGTCCTCGGAGTCCTGTCCGCCGGCGCTCTCGTGCTGTTCTCGGCCGTCCGCGCTCCCGCCGCCGTACTGGTGTTGGGCTGCCTGGTCAGTCTGCTGTTCCAGATGGCCGTGCCCTTCCTCCAGGTGTACTCGGCCGAGATCTTCCCCACCCCGATCCGGGCCCTGGGCTCCGGCACCGCCAACGCCCTGTCGCGGATCTTCAACTTCGCCGCGCCCATGCTCGTCGCCGCCGTCTACACCGGCGCCGGCTACACCGCCGTCTTCGTCCTGCTCGCCGCACTCAGCGCCACCGGCGGCCTCGTCGCCGCCCGTTACGGCCCCCGCACCACCGGCGTCAGCCTCGAAGCCACCACACCCTGACGCCGCCCAGCTGCACAAGGAGCACACCACGCCATGACCGACCTGTCCTTCGCCTCCGCCACCGAACTCACCGGTCTGATCCGCAGCCGGAACCTGTCACCGACCGAGCTCGTGCGCCACGCCCTCGACCGGATCGCCACCGTCGACACGACGGTCAACTCCGTCGTCGCCCTCGCCCCCGAGCGGGCGCTCGCCGAAGCCGCCACCCTGGAACGGCGCCTCGCCGGCGGCGAGGATCCGGGGCCGCTTGCCGGCCTCCCGATCCTCGTCAAGGACCTCGAAGACGCGGAGGGCCTCCCCACCGCCCGCGGTACCCGCGCCTACCGGGACCGCCCGCCCGTCGCACGGGACAGCGTCCACGTCGCCCGGCTGCGCGCCGCCGGTGCCCTGGTGATCGGCAAGACGAACACGCCGCCGCTCGGAGCGGCCGTCCACACGACCAATGAGGCCTTCGGCACCACCCGCAACCCGTGGAACCCCGAGCGGACACCCGGCGGCTCCAGCGGCGGCTCGGCCGCGGCCGTCGCCGCCGGAATCGTCGCCCTGGCCACCGCCGGAGACGGCGGCGGCTCCACCCGCATCCCCGCCGCCCTGTGCGGGATCGTCGGCCTCAAACCATCCCGCGGCCGTATCCCTCACGGCCCCTGCCGGATGCCGGTGTGGCCACAGCACGCCTGTCTGACGGGCATGGCCCGCACCGTGCAGGACACCGCGCTGCACCTCGACGTCGCCGCCGGCCACCACCCCACCGACCCCAACTCGCTGCCCGCGCCCGTCCTCTCCTACCGCGACGCCCTCAGGACGCCGCTGCCCGCCCTGCGCATCGGCGTCCTGCGCACCCTCGGCATCGCCACCCCCCGACCCGAGATCCTCGGGGCCCTCGACCACGCGGCCGGCCTGCTGCGCGACCAGGGGCACGATGTACGGGACGACGAGTCGCCCCTGCCAGGTGCCCACGAGTTCCCCGCGCCGTTCCAGCTCCGCCAGCAGGTCCTGGCGTACGCCCGGCTCCTGGACGTGCACGACGACTTCACCCGGCGCCGCGACGCCTTCGAGCCGTGGTTCGCCGACCTCCTCGACGCAAGTCGCTCCCTGACTCCGGCCGACCTGGCCGCCTACTGGGCCCACCGCGCCCACCTCGACCACTGGGCCGCCGACCTCTTCGACCGGTACGACCTGCTGCTCATGCCGACCACCCCCACCACCGCGTGGCCGGCCGAAGGCCCCGACGTGGCTGCGGCCGTCCGGAAGAGGGTCCTGCCCATCTCCTACACCGCCGTCTTCAACGACACCGGCCACCCCGCCATCAGCATCCCCGCCGGAACCGCCCCGGACGGCCTGCCCCTGGCCGTCCAGCTCATCGCTCCCCACCACCGCGACGAACTCGTCCTCACCACCGCGCACACGATCGAGACCGTGCTCGGGACACCCCGCCCTCCCGCCTTCACCTGAAACACAACGGGCGGCCCGCCTCGGCTCTCGGGCCGGCGTACCTCGTCGTGGGTGGCACCCGCCGCAGCCGACGCCGGGTCGCCGGACGACATCTGATCTGCAAGGGGCGTTGCGGGAAGGGGTGCCCGGCCCCTGTCACCGGAGTGTTCCATCGAACCTCCGTCAGAGGCGGACGACGACCAGTGCGATGTCGTCACGGCCGCCGCTGGAGAGGCCGAGGCGCGCCAGAACGGTATCGGCCACCTGCTCCGTGCCGAGTCGGCCGCACTCGCTGAGCACACTCGTCAGGCGGGCCAGGCCGACGTCGATGTCTTCGCCCCGGCGCTCGATCAGTCCGTCGGTGTAGAGCACGAGGGTGTCCCCGGACCTGTAGGAAAGGCTCGCCTGGGGCCGGGGAACGTGCTGGGGACGGGCGCCGAGCGGCGGGTCGGTGGCCTGGTCCAGGAGTTCACAGCCGCCGTCCGGGCCCACGAGTACGGGCGGCGGGTGACCCGCACTGCTGTAGGAGATCAGGCGGCTTCGGGCATCGACGATCGCCTTGAAGGCGGTGGTGCCCAGAGCCCCTTCGACGGACCGGGCGTACAGGCCGAGAACCTCCAGGGCCTGGGCCGGGCGTTCCAGGGCACGGATGGCAGCGGACAGTGCGCTGCGGAGCATCCCCATGACGGCCGCAGCCTCAAGGCCGTGGCCGATGACGTCGCCGACCGCGAGGGCGAGCCGGTCGGGCGGAATGTCGACGACGTCGTACCAGTCGCCGCACACGTTCAGGGAGCCGGTGGCGGGCAGGTAGCGCACCGATACGTCACGGTGGTGGGCCAGGTCGGGGGCGTGGAGCATGGCTTCCTGCAACGTGACGGCAACCTCGCGTTCGCGGGTGTGGGCCTGCCGCAGCTCCTCGTTCAGCCGCTGCAGCTCCCGCGCCCGTGAGTACAGCTCCGCCTCCAGCGCCTGTGCCTCCTCCAGACGCTCCCCCACCCAGGCACGGGTGGGGTGTGTGGCATGGTGCGCCTTGACGAACTCGGTGACGTCCTCGACCCGGTGGATGATGTAGGCCACCTGCCCGTCCGGGCCCAGCACGGGGGTGTTCACCGGGGACCACCAGCGTTCCTCGAACGTTCCCGGCCGGCTCACGACGGGGATGTCGTACTTCTGCAACGCCATCGTGTCGGCCAGACGGGTGGCCAGCACCCGGTGCAGGGACGCGCCGAGATTGCGGACGCCGTCGGCTTCCGGGTCGGCGGGATTGTCCGGGAACGCGGTAAAGATATGGAGGCCGAGCAGGCCCTCCCGTGTGCGTCCGGTGACCTCCAGGTAGGCATCGTTCACATCGACGATCACCATGTCCGGCCCGAGAACCAGATAGGGGCTCGGCGTGGCGGCGAACAGAGCTGTGTGATCAACCGCTGGGACCACGCGTGCCACGCTCCCTTCCCGCCCTCGCCTGCTCCCCTCTTCAATCTACGGGCCGCCCTCCGACCGCGCCCACTGTCACCCGCCGGGCGTCCACGGGAAGGGCGGACGGGCCAGTGGCTGGGCGGGGCGTGCTTTGCCGGGCCGCGTCGAAGGGTCTCGCTCCGCGGCACCCTGCTCCCGGGGGCGGGCGGGCGCGGAACCGTGGTGGCTGCGGATCCTGCGCTCCGGCCTCGCGGATCCCGTGCTCCGGCGTCTTCGTCGTCGAGTTCCCGAAGCGCGACGGCTCGGACCGGGCATCGATCCGTTCACCGGTCGCTGGCCGACGCTCGCAGCGATCATGGTTGAGGGCTGGTGCCCTCGGGAGGCAGAAGCGGGCGGTCCCGCCAGGCGCGCTCCCACTGACGGGTCAGCGCCGGATAGACGATCCAGTAGCGGAACGGTGCGACAAGGGCCATGTACAGCCGTCCGAACCAGCCGTTGGGTTTGACCAGGACCGCCATCCGTAGTTCGTGGTCGCCGTCACCGGACAGCACCCATCCGAGGTGCATGAGGGTATGGACGGTCTTGTTCGCCAGTTCGTGGACGGACTCGTCGTCGAGCTCGTACACGGGGGTGAACGGGCTGCCGCCGGAGTCGGGCCCGTCCACGGTCTCGCGGAGGTCGTCCGGCAGGCGGTCACGCAGCGACCGGACCCGCGTGCCGAGGCCGGACTTGGGCTTGTCCCATCCGAGCAGGGCGCCCAGCTTCCAGCGCACCGCGAACAGGAACCGGACCGCGGGGGTCTGCTTGGCGGAGCCGCTGCCCGATCGCATCGCGGAGAGCATCACGGGGAAGTCGCTCGGCCCGGCGCCGGGGGTGCGGAAGGACCACACGTCCTCGGTCTCGAAGTCGCGGGTGAGCGCGTGGATCCGCCACGGCTGATCGGTGTGGGAGGTGTGCGGAAGTTTCATGGCCGCTGCCGCCGTTCCTGTCGCGGGCGCCGTCCGGCACCGCCGTTATACGCTTACGTATAAGGCGAGGCTAGAACGGTTGTACGGTTGCGTATATCCGGTGGATGAGTGAGGTGGGACACAACGTGGGCGCTGCTCGCACACCGCGCGACGCGTGGGTGGAGGAAGGGCTGCGGGCGCTTGCCGGTCATGGACCGGACGCCGTCAGGATCGAGGCGCTGGCGAAACGGCTCGGCGTCACCAAAGGCGGTTTCTATGGGTACTTCGCCGATCGCGACGCGCTGCTGACGGCGATGCTGGACGCCTGGGAGCAGGAGAGCACCGACGAGGTGATCGCCCGGGTGGAGCGTGAGGGCGGCGACCCGGGCACCAAGGCCCGGCGTGCCGGCATGCTCACCTTCTCCAGCGACCGACTGCTCCCCATCGACCTCTCGGTCCGTGACTGGGCCCGGCGCGACGAGGCGGTGGCCGAGCGCCTGCGGCGGGTGGACAACCGGCGCATGGACCTGTTGCGCGAGATGATCGGCACCTTCTGCTCCGATCCCGACGAGGTCGAGGCCCGCAGCCTGATCGCCTTCTGCGTGGCGATCGGACGCCACTCACTCGCCGCCGATCACGAGGGCCGCACCCGGGCCGAGGTTCTCGCCCGCGCCGGCGACCTCATCCTCAACCGCACCAGCACACTGTAGGACCGCCCGCCCTCGCCCTGCGGAGCCATCCCGGGACACCGGTGACCGGTCGGCAGCGGCACCTTTCCCAACAGCGCCCGATCGTGCCGCGCCGGCGCCCATCCCACAACTCCCCGCCCGGCAGCCCGTCTTCAGCAGCTGGAGAAGCGGCTGTCGCAGGCGCCGGGAGTTCAGGTGCGGCCGGAGTCCGGGCTCGGAGCACCGGCGGACACCGACGGACTTCCACGGAAGAACACGAGGCTGGAGAACCACGACATCGAGCCGGCCTCCGTGCTGGAGGAAGCCGGCGGGTACGCCGGGCCCCAGGCACGATGTCCATCCGGCCGGCCCCCGTTCGAGACGGGGTGTATGCCGGATGGCCGGTGCCCCTCGCAGTTCCTAACCTCGCATCATGGTCTTTCGTCGTTCGTGGTTGTCAGCCGCGGTGCTGGCGCTGGCTGTGTCGTCTCTGCCGTCCGTTGCGGCCGCAACCGCGCCACGCCCATCCGGCACGGCGTGGTCGGTGCAGCGTGACGCCGACGCGCTGCGGGACACCGGCGTCACCGGGGTGGCGGTCCGCCTGGAGACCCCGCGCGAGACGGTCACGGCCCGCTCCGGGGTGGGGGACCTGGTCACTGGCCGCCCGGTACCGAAGGACGGCTTCCTGCGTCTGGGCAGTACCACCAAGACGTTCGTCGCCACCGTCATGATGCAACTGGTGGGCGAAGAACGGATCTCCCTCGACCAGACGGTGGAGGAGCTGCTGCCCGGAGTCGTGTCCGGCACGGGAAACGACGGCCGGAGCATCACCGTCCGCGACCTGCTGCGGCACACCAGCGGCCTGTCCGACTACGTCTACGATGTCTTCCCCAGCCCCAGCGCCCAGACCTACTTCGCCGACCGTTGGCGCGCCTACGAGCCCGAAGAACTGGTGGACCTGGCCCTGCGCCATGAACCCGCCTTCCCGGCAGGCACTCGCTGGGCGTACTCCAACACGAACTACGTGCTCGCCGGAATGATCATCGAGAAGGTCACCGGCCGCACCTGGGAACAGCAGGTCCACAGCCGCATATTGCGCCCGCTCGGCCTGCTGCACACCGACACTCCCGGTACCCGGCCCTTCCTTCCGTATCCGCACGCGGCCCACCATCAGCAGTTCACCGTGGACGAACCACTGGTCGACACCACGATCCCCTACCGCCCCTTCGACAGCGGCGCCGACGGCTCGATGACCGGAACGGCCCGCGACCTCAACCGTTTCTTCGCCGCACTGGCGAGTGGGCGGCTGCTGAAGCCCGCCGAGCTCGCCGCCATGCGGTCCGCCGTGCCGCTGCCGCAGGACAGCGGTCACCCGGAAGGCACCCGGGACGGCCTGGGCCTGTTCTTCACACCCCTGTCCTGCGGCGGCGGCTACCTCGGACACGGAGGAAGCGGCTTCGGATATGTCGTCCGGGCAGCGACGACCGTGGACGGCCGGCGGGCCGTCACCGTCTCCGCTCACAGCCGCTCCGCGGACCCGCGAACCGCAGCCCGTCAGGAGGACGCACTGCGCACGCTCATCGACCGCGCCCTGTGCCGCACCGCCTGAGCCTCCACTCGCCACAACGGTGAAGCCCGGAACGAAGGGTGCAGAGCGCAGGGCGAAAGGCACGATCACTACGGAGGCGGGGCGCCGCTCATACTGCGTGGTGGGGCAGGAGAGCAGCGGCGAGTTCGCGCCACTCGCGCTCGGGCAGGGAGGTGGCGTCGGCGGTGAGCACTTGCAGGCAGACGTGGTCGGCTCCCGCGTCAAGGTGCTCCTGAACGCGTCGGCGGACTGCTTCGGCGTCCCCTTGGGCCACGAGCGCGTCCACCATCCTGCGGCTCGGTCCGCCGACGATGTCCTCGTCGCTGAAGCCGAGTCGCCGGACGTTCGCTTCCTGATGCGGTGCCGAGAGATAGCCGGCGACGTGTTCCGTGGCCACTTGGCGGGCGCGGCTCAGGTCGGCGTCGAGCACCACTGCCTGTTCCACGGCGAGGAAGGCGTCCGGTCCCATGATCCGGCGCGCCCGTGCGGTGTGCTCGGTGGACACGAAGTAGGGGTGTGCGCCCCAGGTGTGTTCGGCGGCCAGTTGGAGCATCTTCGGACCGAGGGCGGCCAGTACGCGACGCGGGGCCGGGTCCGCCAGGGGTCCGTGGGCGGGTACCGCGTCCATGGCCTGCAGGTAGGCGCGCATGGTGGACACCGCTCTGCCGCGGGCCGGTACGGGATAGCCGTCCAGTTCGTGGACGGTGTCGTCGACGCGATGTCCGCCCAGGCCGAGTACGTAGCGTCCGGGGAACGCCTCGCCCAGCGCACGTGTCGCGGTAGCGGTGGCGATCGGATCCCGGAACGCGATGTTGGCGATGCCGGAGGCGACGACGACGCGCCGTGTCGCCGACAGTAACAGCCATGCCTGGCCCACCGTGTCCCGGCCGAAGGCCTCCCCGAACCAGATGGCCCCGTATCCCAACTCCTCGATCTCCGCGGCCGATTCCCGTACCCGCCCGGCCGGCTGCCCCTCGTAGGCGAAGGTCCAGATCCCGACCCGTCCCAGCTCGGTCTGCCCGCTGTTCGTCATCCGTACTCCTCAGGCCACGCATTCCGGAGAGGTTCTCCGTTTGGCGGGCGCTACTATACGGAGAGCCACTCCGCTTAGCTAGCCCGAACTCGACCGGAAGACGGGACGATGACGACCACACACGGACACGTCCCTGAGCGGCGGCCGCGGCGTACCGATGCGCGGCTCAACCGGGAACGTCTCATCGCCACGGCGCAGGAGGTATTCACCGAAGCCGGACCGGAGGCGTCCCTCAACGAGGTCGCCCGCCGGGCCGGCGTCGGCCCGGGAACCTTGTACCGTCACTTCCCGAACCGCTCCGCACTGCTGACCGCAGTCCTCAGGGACCGGATCGAGACGCTGTGCGCGCTGGCCGGGACGCTGTCCTCCTCGGAATCCGCCGACGACGCGCTGGCGCAATGGCTGCGCGCATTCCTCACCCACGCCAGGGTCAACCAGGGGCTGGGAGGCGCATTGATGGTTGAGGAGCCGGTCGCGCCCGGGTTCGACTGCCATCGGCTGATCCTGAACACGGCAGCCGAACTTCTTGCCCGGGCCCAGCTGCGGGGAACGGCACGCGCCGACCTGACCGCCGACGACCTGGTCCAACTGGTCGTCGGGATTGCGCTGTCCACAGCTCGCAGCCACGACGCGGAACAGCCCGACCGGCTGCTCGCCCTGGTGCTCGATGCCACGTACGGGACGCCGCTTCAGAACGAGTGAGCCGGAGCACGGCAGTTGTCACCCGGGCGGAGTCCCTCTCTCAGGCACCGTGTTCCCGGGCCGACGCGATACCTGCCCGTACCGCTTCCAGCAGGGCTTCCAGGCCCTGCGCCCGCAGCCATTCCTCGGCCGAGTGGTGCCATGTGTGCTCAGTCGCCGGGGCTTCGGGAGAACCGGCGACGACCACGACGGTCCACCTCCCCTTCCGGTCGGGGCCCGTGACCCGCAGGTCCATGTTCAGGATGTGGAACCGCCGTGGATGGCTGCCGAAGACCTCCAGGATCCGGCCGTCGAACGTGTAGAACTCCCTACCTGCCCTGGCCGTGATCTCGTCGGTCATGGGGTGACGCTACACGCAGGAATCCGCGACTGTCAGGCCCCCGGCCGCCGGGAGCGACGACCGTGGCCGAGACCGTGCCGACACCCGCGAGGAGCTTGCTGCGGCTCCCGTCGTTTTCGCGCGGGGCGGCGCTGAGGGCCACGTCCCTGGTGTGGTGCGGGGACAGCCCGTCGGGGTGCCGAGGTGTGTGGACCCGGGGTGCTCCGCACCGGGCCGCGGTCACCGAACGCAGTGCCCTCCGGGGATGTGGATACGCGAATCCCAAGGGGCACTGCGTTCGAGTGAGGTGGCCCGCGTCAGCCGTTGCGCGCCTGGTCACCGCCTCAGGCCGTGGCGGCCCGGGCTGCGACCGCGTCCGCCGGGTCCCAGCCGGCTCGTGGCACCGAGGCCAGCAGCAGCCGGGTGTACGGGTCCTGCGGAGCGGCCAGCACCTCGGCCGTCGGCCCTTGCTCCACCACCGTTCCGCGGCGCATCACCAATACCTCGTCCGTGATGTGGTGGACGACCGCCAGGTCGTGGCTGACGAAGACCAGAGCCACCCCGGTGTCCCGGCGGATCTCGCTCAGGAGCTGAAGGATCTGTGCCTGGATCGACACGTCCAGCGCGGCCACTGCCTCGTCGAGGACCAGGACCTTCGGGTCGACCGCCAGCGCCCGTGCGATGGCCAGCCGTTGCCGCTGGCCGCCGGAGAGGCCGTGTGGCCTGGCCTCCGCCTCCCGGGCGCCGAGCCCCACCCGGTCGAGCAGCCCGTCGGCCACGGTCGTCGCCCGGCCGTGCAGACGCAGGGCCGTGGTGAGGCACTGGCGGGCGGTGAGCCGGGGGTCCAGGGAGACATAGGGGTCCTGGAACACCATCTGGATCTCCCGGGCCCGTGCCAACCGGGCCTCCCGGCCTCGCGGGGTGCGGGTGGCGCGGGGCCGTCCGGAGACGGAGATGCTCCCCGCGTCCGGCTGTACGAGACCTACCAGCATCCGGGCCACGGTTGTCTTGCCGGACCCGGACTCGCCGACGATTCCGAGTGAGCCGCCCGCCGGGACGGTGAAGCTGATGTCGTCGGCTGCGGTGAGGCGGCCTCCGCCGGGCAGCCCGTATGTCTTGCGCAGTCCGTCCACGGCCAGCAGCGGTACGGTTTCCGGTAGTGCGGTGGTCATCGGTCGTTCCTCCTCTCGGTGCCCGGCCCCGACAGCACGGGCAGGCGGCGGCAGGTCGCGGCGCCCTCGCCGTCCAGCGTCACCGGCTCGGGCCGCCAGGTCGAACACTCCGGTTCGGCATCCGGGCAGCGGCCGGCGAACTCGCAGCCGCCGAACGCGTCCGCGAGCGACGGCGGGCGACCCGGGATCGGGAGGATCGTCCGCTGCCCCTCCCCCAGCGTCGGGGAGCAGGCCAGCAGTCCCTTCGTATACGGGTGGCGGGGCCGGTCGAAAAGGCTGCCGGCGGGCTGTTCCTCGACGATCCGCCCCGCGTACATCACGTACACCCGGTCGCAGTACGCGGCGGCCAGTTGGAGATCGTGCGTGATGAACAGAAGGCCCAGGTTCCGATCGGCCCGCAGGGTGCGCAGGAGGGCGAGGATCTCGGCCTGAGTGGTGACGTCCAGGGCGCTGGTCGCCTCGTCGGCGAGGAGCAGCCTGGGTTCGGCGGCCAGCGCGCCCGCGATGACGACGCGCTGGAGCATGCCTCCCGAGAGCTCGTGCGGGTGCTGGCGGAACCGGCGTTCCGGGTCGGAGAGGCCGACCGTGTCGAGGAGTTCGACGGCTCGGGTGCGAGCCGCCTTCTTGTCGAGTCCGGTCCCCGTCAGCCGCTCGACCAGGAAGTCGCCGATGCGGCGGACCGGGTTGAGAGCGGAACGCGGATCCTGGTGGACCATCGCGACGGTACGGGCCCGGTGCCGGCGCAGTGCGTCGCCGGTGAGCGCGAGGACGTCCGTGCCGTCGACGCGGACCGAGCCGGAGACGGCCGTTCTGTCGGGGAGCGTACGCAGCGCCGCCCTGGCGGTCGTCGATTTGCCGGAGCCGGACTCGCCGACCAGGCCGACCACTTCGCCGCCTGCCACCCGCAGGGAGACGTCGCTGAGGACGGGCCGGGCGGTGCCCGGGAGTTCGAGGGTGAGGTTTTCGATGTCGAGGAGCATGCGGCTACCTCCTGCTGCCGAGTCGGTCGGCGGCCCAGACCCCGACGACGTTGAAGGACACCACGACCAGGGCGATGGCGAAGCCGGGCACCAGGGCCGGCAGGAGCGCGCCCTGGACGACGGCAGCCTGCCCCTCCTGCACCATCAGGCCCCAGTCGGAGCTGGGCGGCTGGGCGCCGAAGCCCAGATAGGAGAGCGTGGCCAGGGACATCAGGGCCTCGCCGAACAGCACGACCAGATAGCCGATGATCGAACGGCCGAGGTTGGGGACGAGGTAGCGGGCGCAGATCCTGGCTCCGCCCATGCCCTGGACGCCATAGGCGTCGATGTAGGGCTTACGGCGTTCGGAGAGTGCCACCGAGCGGGTGTACTTGGCGACGGTCGGCGTGTAGGCGAGACCGAGCGCGAGCACGGAGGTCGTCATCCCGGCGCCGAACACGGCGATGATCAGAACGGTGAACAGCAGCCCCGGAAAGGCGTACATGACGTCGGTGAGGCGGGAGACCACGGTGTCGACCCAGCCGCCACGCCATGCGGCGAGCGTGCCGAGGGTGACACCGAGGACCGCGGCGATGGCCAGCAGGAGGATCGGGGCGACGAGGCTGGTGCGGGCCCCGTACAGCACCCGTGAGAGGAGATCCTGCCCGGAGGAGTCGGTGCCGAGCAGATGTTCCGGGCCGGTGCCGACCAGGGACGCGGAGAGGTCGATGGCGTCGGGGGCGTACGGAGCGAGAAGCGGGGCGAGAAGCGCCGCCAGGACGACCACGACGAGCGCCCCGCCGGCGATCACCACACCCACCGGGCGGCGCTCCTTCCCGGTCTGCGGACTGATGCGGTCAAGGGTGGGCGCGCTCATGCGGTGGCCTCCTTCACCCGCGGGTCGAGCAGGGGGTGCACCAGGTCGACGAGAGTGGTCACGACGATGTAGCCGGTGACCATGAGCAGGAGTACGGCCTGTGCGACGGGGAAGTCGTGCGTGTTGATCGCGCCGACGAGCAGCGAGCCGATGCCGCTGATCCCGAAGGCGGTCTCCACGACGACGGTGCCGGCCAGCATGCCCGCCATGACCAGGCCGCACATGGTGACGATCGGGCCGAGCGCGTTGCGCAGCACGTGCCGGACCACGATCTCCCTTTCGCGGATTCCGGAGGCGCGGGCGACCTCGACGTGGTCGGCCGCGCCCGCGTCGACCATCGACTGCCTGGTCACACGGCTGATCAGGGCGAGCGCGCCGAGCGCCAGGGACAGGGCGGGCAGCGTCAGGTGGTGCACGGTGCCCGCGAACCCCTCGCCGCTGCCGGTCACCGGGAACCAGCCGAGCCGGACACCGAAGACCGCGACCAGGGCGATGGCGGAGACGAAGGAGGGCACGGAGGCGGCCAGGGTCGTGCCGCCGACGACCGTCGAGTCGATCCAGGTTCCGCGGCGGACGGCGGCGAGCACGCCGGCGCCGACCCCGAGGACGACGAAGAGCACGGTCGCGTACGCCACGAGGGTGAGCGTCGTCGGGAAGCGGGCGGCCAGCAGATCGGCGACCTGGTCGCTGTACTTGAAGGAGCGGCCGAGGTCGAGCTGGACGCAGTCGCCGAGCCAGCGCCCGTACTGCACGACGAGGGGCTCGTCGAGGTGGTACTGGGCCCTGACCAGCTCCAGCTTCTCCGGGGAGAGCTTGTCGCGGCCCCCGGCGAGGAAGACCGCGGGGTCGCCGGGCGCCGCGTACACAGCGGCGAAGATGACGAAGGAAGCGGCGAGGAGTGTGGCCAGCAGTCCGGCCAGCCGCCGGGAGATCCGGGCGAGCATGCGCGATCAGCCCTTCTTCGAGCCGAGTTCGGCGGCCCACGGGTAGTAGAGGTAGGCCATGGAGGCGGGCGGTCCGGTCAGTTTCTCGTTGAGGACGAGGACGGAGGGCACTTGGGCGACCGAGATCCAGACGGCGGCGTCCGTGAACGTCTTCTGGACGTCGACCGTGAGCTTCGCGCGCTCGGCGTCGTCGAGCGTGGAGAGCGCCTTCTTCACCTTGGCGTCGTACGCGGCGTCCTTGAAGCCCACCCAGTTGTTGGAGGAGTCGGAGAGCGCGTTGTCGTAGAAGCCCATGGGGTCGGCCTTGGAGATGTACCAGTCACCGACCAGCACATCGATGTCGGCGCGGGCCTGCGGATCGCTGTAGAACTGCTCGAACTGCGAGGTCGGCACGGTTTTGATCTGCCCCTTGAGGCCGATCCGCTGGAGCGCGGCGCGCACCGCGTTGGCGACGACGGAACGGCCCTGGCTGGCGTCCGTGCCGATCACCACCGGCGCGGTGGGGTCGGCGGCCGCCTCCTTCACCAGGTTCTTGGCCTCGGCGAGATCCTCGGCGGTCGGGGCGGCGGGGGCGTGGGCGACGGCCTTCTGGGCGGCTTCGAAGACGGGCTTCTCGTAGCCCCAGGCGCCGGAGCCGACCGGGGTGCCCCAGGGCTGGACCATGCCGCCGTAGCCGGATGCGGCGATGCCCTTGCGGTCCAGTGCGAGGGAGAGCGCCCGGCGGATCTTCGGGTCCTTCAGTCCGCCGCGCTCGGTCGGGATGAGGACGAGGGAGGCGGTGGAGGGGCCGTAGTGCTGCTCGATGCCCTCCTTGCCCTGGAGAGCCGCCGCGGTGTTGGGCGATTCGGCGTAGGCACCGTCGGCGGCGCCGGTCGTCAGGGCGTTGACGAGGGCGCTGTCGGCGGCCCAGCGGAAGGTGACCCGCTTCGTCAGGGGCTTCCTGCCCCAGTACGCGTCGTAGCGCTCGATGGTGATGGAGTCGCCGGACTTCCAACTGCCCAGGCTGTACGGGCCGGTGCAGGCGTCGGACTGTCCCGGCGTACCGAAGTCCTTGCCCGCCTTCTCGACCTGCTCCTTGTTCCAGACGATGCCCGCGTCACCGGCGAGTGCCTTGAAGAACATGGCGTCCGGCGCCTTGAAGGTGATCGTGATCCGGCGGTCGCCGGTCTTCTTCATCGAGGCGATGTTGCCGAACTCGTCGCCCTGTTCCATGTCCGGGTCGGCGTGCCGCTTCAGGCTCCAGAGCACGTCGTCGGCGGTCATCGGGGTGCCGTCGTGGAAGGTGACGCCGGAACGCAGGGTCAGTACGAGGGTCTTGTCGTCCGGGGTTTCGGCCTTCTCGGCGAGGAACGGCTTCGTCGACATGTCCGGCTGGAGCTGGTACAGCCGCTCGCAGACGTTGGTGAGGACGACGCGGCCCGCGCTCGATCCCTGGGTGTCCAGGTCGAGCGAGTCCGGCTCGTCCTCCAGGAGCCAGTCGGCGTTGGTGAGTTCGCCCTTGGCCGGCGTGGTGGTCGGGGTGAGGTCGAGCGTGGCCGCGTCGGCGGTCCGGGATGCGCCTGTGGTGTTCTGGGTCGCTCCACTGCAGCCTGCGGCGGCGACGACGGTCGCCGCGACGAGGGCCGCGGCCAGGACCGGCCTTCTTGAAGAGGTGTGCGTCATCACTGAGTTCCTGTCAGTTCTGGCCGTACGGGCCGTCGTAGAGGTTCCAGGGGAGGTGCTGGTACTCGCGGTCGCAGGGGGTGCCCGCGGTCACGTGATAGTCACCGGAGGTGAGGTCGGCCAGGGAGGAGACGAGGGTGGTCCACTGCTCCAGCTCCGGCCGGCGCGGATCGGGGTGGGTGCACAGGGATTCGGGGTGGCCGAGGTGGTCCGACATCGCCCGGCGGATGATCCTGCGCGACTCGTCGGGGCCGGCGGAGCCGCGCAGCGCCTTCAGCCCTTCGGCGGCCCGGGGGACGCGGACCAGGGAATCGGACGACATGGGCCGGTAGCCGGCGGCGGCCAGCTGTGCGGGAATGCCTGCCTGGTAGTGGTTGCCGTGCACCAGCAGGCCATCGGTCGGATACATCCAGCCGTGCCCGGCCGGGGTGGTCTCCAGGTCGATGGCGAAGCCCTCACGGCAGGTGAGCAGGGCGTTGCTGGCGATATGGGCCCGGGTTCGGCAGAGCACATCGAGGGCATCGGTGATGTTGCTCTGGTCCAGGACACTTCGGCGTACGACGGTCTGGGGCAGCCCGATCGCGTCGCTGAACCGGCCGCCGAGGCCGTTGGCGTTGAAGGCGAGCCCGGCGGAATTGGCGCCCTGGCGGCCGATCTGACCGGCCTCGACCTGCATGATCAGGGTGGGCTTGGGGGGTTGGACAATCCTGATCATGACGACGGTGTCGGCGACGCCGGCCCGCCAGTCCCAGTTCTGCCCTGCGTAGACGTGCCCGTCGCCGCTGGCCTCGCCGTGGACGGCGAAGGAGGTGCAGCCCTCGGCGGGTTCTTCCTCGCTCGCCCGCCCGTCGGCCTCCATCTGCGCGAAGGACTTGTCGTAGATGACCTCGCCGCGGGCGTTCAGGGCGAGAACGTCCAGCAGACCGACGCCGGCGCCGTCCGCGATGCCCTGCATCTCGTCGACGAGGTGGGGTGCGTAGTCCCGTACCGGCTCCAGCCAGTGGGCGGCCCGGGCGGTGACCCGGTCCCAGGCCAGTCCCGCGGACCGGCCGAAGGCCTCCTCGTAGTAGCCGAGCGCGGCCTGTACCTGGGGCCGCACGGCCTCGCCGTACTGGCGGCCGCGCTGGAGCGGGCTGCCGGAGATCTCGATGACCGGGAGGACCCGGGCGGGCCCGGGGGCCGTGGGGCGGGGTGCCATGCTTCTCCTCGCTTGGGAACGCGCTCCGAACAACGCCACAGGACAACGACAATCCTGTAACGTCGATTACGAGTTGCGTTCCGATTGGAACGTACTGCCCAGGAACAGTAACGTCGGTCACACGGAAGTCAATGGTTGTAATGGAGATTCCAGAGAATGGGGCCGGAGCGACTCGGCTGCGTGCCGCGATTCGCGACCAATGGGACGGTCTGTCCACATCTGAGCGAGCCGTCGCGCAGCACCTGGTCAGCGCTCCCGTGGGGCAGCTGCTCTTCGTCAGCGCCCAGGAGCTGGGGACCGCCAGCTCCACCAGCAACGCCACCGTCGTACGAGCGCTGCAGCGCCTCGGGTACGCGGGACTCCCCGCCCTGAAGCGCGAACTGGCCAACGACTTCACCGCGGCCGTCGCCCCCGAGGAGCGTCTCAAACAGCGCATCGCGCACGTGGGCCAGGACCTGGAGTCCATTTGGACGGATGTCTTCGACGAGGCCCAGGACCGCATCGACCACACCAGGCGCCTGACCGAACCTGAAGCCCTGAAGCGCTCGGTGACCGCCCTCGCCGAGGCCCGCGAGGTGTTCTGTTACGGAATCGCCGCCTCCGAACCGGGCGCCCGCCACCTGGCGTTGGCGCTCGGCCGGATCGGCCGGCGGGCCCGCTTCGTATCCGAGACGGGCTTCGCCCTCGCGGACCAGTTGCTGGCTCTGGAGCAGGGCGACAGCGTGGTGATCTTCCAGCCGGGCCGCAGGCTGGTGGAGCTGACCGTCATGATGGAGCGGGCCCGTGCGGTCGGCGCCAAGGTCGTGCTCGTGACGGACGAACTGGGCGAGGCGTACGCGGACCGCGTCGAGGCGGTCCTGACCGCACCGCACACCCCGACCGGGATCACGGCGGAATCACTGACGGGGCTGCTCGTCGCGGACGCGCTGCTGCTCGCACTGACCACGCTCGACGAGACCCGGGCGGTGGAATCCTCGCACCAGCTCACCGCGTTGCGTGAGCAGTTGCTGGATCCCAAACGGCGAGCCTGAGGGAGCGAGCCGAGGCCCAGGGGGCCGTGGAGGTCGGTCGGTCCCGGGAGACGGTGATGCGGGTTCGCGGGGTGGCGGCCGTGTTGTGGTCCAGCGCGGAACGAGGCACAGCGGGCTACGGGTGCCGTACGTGCACGTCACGCCCGGGGACCGGTGCGGGGTGGACAGGAGGCGGCCTGGGCAGACCAAGTCTCCGTCGCCCGCACACCCATCGGGCCCCCTCCCCCGACCGGTGCGGTGTGGGAGGGGCACCCGGTTGGCATGTGGATGGAGAGCGCCCGCGCCGGGGTGCGGAAGGAGATGGCGGCATACGGAGTTCCACGCAGCCGGGCGTCCTGTGCCGCGGGCGGCCGGGACGGTGGCCGAGGCGTGGCGGAATGGACTGAATGAGGTCGATCCGGGGTGGTGACCTTCGTGGGAGACACCGGACAGCAGCGATGCCGCCGTCCCGGGGCCGGCTAGCCGGCACCGACGGCCGCGGGAACGCGCCGCCGACCTCACCCGTCGGCACCGGGTCGGCCTCGACCGGCCGACCATGCACGGGCGGGGGCGCCGACACCGATCCCGCGAACCCACCTGTCAGTGTTCTGGCGATCAACAGCGGAAACCTCTTGGGCCGAGCGATCACACAGACGTCGCCGCGCCAGAGTAGGAAGCGAAATGCTCGGCGCCCTCTGCCGCCACAGCCACCGCGTCGAGCGTCCCGTCGACTTCGATGATGCTCCTCCGGCGGATCCAGGCCGAGGCGGGCGGACGAGTCCAGGTGGGATTCGCGCTTCGTCCGCTACCTGTATGACGGTCCCGCCCCACACGACACGGTGTGGCTACGGCCGCAGGTGCGGACCGCGCCCGCGTTGTCAGCGGCAGCCCATAAGGTGCGCTCACCATCTCGGAGGAGGAACTGCCGTGGGATTCTCGGGTCACCTGGTCTTTGCCCGCAGCAATCGCCCTTTGTCGGAAGCTCCCGTGTTCGACAGCCTCGACGAAGAACTCAAGGCGACCATGCGCACGTGGGAGTCACGGTCGGGCGGCTGGCAGACGCTCCAGATCGGTTCCGGGACATGGGACGACGCGGACCTGCCCGCCCTGGTCGAGTGGAGCAGGGCACCGGCCTGCGTCGCCGACGTCTCCGGCGGTTCCCTCGCTCTCGTGACCGGGTTGGACACCGCCGGACGGCGCTGGCAGGCATGGCTCAACCTGGACATCGCCGCCGGCCTTCTGGCCGAGGAGCCCGAAGACCTCGAAGACCAACTCCTATGGCTGGAAACCCCGGAGTTCCACGAAGCCGTCAGGAACAAGCGCGCCGAGCTCGATGCCGAGGTACCTACCGCCGCCGAGGGAGCCATCGCCTGGGCCGCATCCGCCGGCATCCGCCTCACGCCGGAGACAGCCAGGATTGAAGAACTGCTCCGCTCACACGAGACCTTCGCAGAAGACCTGCTCAGCACGTTGCTCGACCGGTTGGGCTTTCCTCAAGCCTCCGCCCTCACCTGAGCCATAACGACCTGGGGAGCGATCGGGCTCGACGTCACGGTTGTTGTGCTGGACGACGTCTCCCTCTGCTGAGCCCATTGCTGCCTGGTGCTGAGCTCATTGCTGCCTGGTTCGCGACTTCGAGGCCGCCCAGATCAGCTGCAGCTGGGTACGCAGATCCTTTAGCCAGCGACGGTCGCCGGTCCGTTGCCGGGCCAGGTGATGTCGGTACGCTTCCGGGGCATGCATCCCTGTGCGCCGCCCGACGTGCCGGCTCACCCAGCAGATGGTGGGAACGGGAAGCGGGGAGGCATCCGGCCGACCCGCTCGGTCACCCACAGGGCCGGGTGCCGGTCCGGCGAGAGCCGCGGGCGAAGCTGGTGCACCCACTCGTCGAACATGTCGGCCGCCCAGTCCGTCTCGGGGACCAGAAGCACGGTCTGCCGCTTCGGCGGTATCCCTTTGGAGGGCGTGCCGTGCCGGACGGCCATGCCGGCCGCTTGCCCGGACTGCGGCGCCTTCCTCCGCCGTCGTGGATCCACCAGGTCGGCCTTCGACGCCTCGGTCCGCCGGGTGCCGTGGGCGTAGATCGTCTTGTGTACGTCCGCATCGCGTGGCGCGGCAAGTGTGCCCTTGTGGCCCTGCCCGTGAATTCGTCGAGGCCGTGCATCGGCGGCATCGATCAGCGCCGGGACCTCGTCGTAGGCCAGAGGCCGACGGCGGGTATCGCCTGCATACGCCACCGGTCGGAGAACGGAGTCGGCGGGACACCGGGGAGGCGCGAACCGCACGTTCCCCGGCCCTGGCAGAAGACCCGCACCCGACCGGCCGGAAGTGGTCCGCCGCCCCGGTCCGTGCCGCAGTTGCCCTCGCAGCGTGCGGGGACCAGAGTGAGAAGAGCACAGAAACCAGAGCCCCGAGCAGCCCGTGACCGTTCGGGAAAATTCCGGGCCGCCCCGGGATTCGCGATCGCCTTTCCTTCGCCGGAGATCCCTGATCATCCGATCAGGGCTCGACGGTATTTCATCGACGAATCCGGTTGCTTCGGCCTGCCGCTCGGCGTCGTCACTGTTTCCTTTTCCATGGGGAGCCGCCAGAAGAACGACCCGGCCGGGGAAGGAGAAGGAGATTATCCGGTCATTCTTTATTTCTCGGCAACTACAAGCGGAGGAGTCATGTCGACCGGGACCCTCATAGCCATTATCGTGCCCATCGTGGTCGTGCTGTTGATTTGTGCAGTAGTGACCTGGACCGTCTCACGTCGGCGCCACCTCAAGGAACAATTCGGCCCGGAGTACGAGCGGGCCGTGGAGGAGAAGCAGAGCCGTCCGGCGGCCGAGCGTGAACTGCGCGAGCGGGAACAGCGACACGACGCGCTGGAGATCAAGCAGATCCCGGCAGCGGAGCGGGAGAAATACTCCCAGTCCTGGAGCCGCGCGCAAGAGCGCTTCGTCGACCAGCCCGACGAAGCGGTTCATGATGCCGACCAATTGGTCACCGCACTGATGGGAGAGCGCGGTTACCCGACCAAAGGCTTTGAGCAGCAGGTCAGCGACCTCTCAGTGGAGCACGGCCGCACACTGGAGCACTACCGCGCCGCCCACGAGGTCACTGCCCGCAGCGACCGGCATCAAGCAACAACAGAGGAACTGCGGGGCGCGATGGTTCACTACCGCGCCTTGTTCGACGAGCTTCTTCACAACGGCCAGCGGCCACGCGAATAACGGCTGCGAGAACGCGAATGCGCCAGGATCGGGGGAATCCGGCCTCAGACGATGGCGACGCCAACAATGAGGGAAAGGCGGAGAGGCGGAAATGGGACGCAGGGATCTGCCCGAATCCGACGCCGCCGGTCTGTCCACCGAGGATCTGACCGGCACGAGGCCCGAAGCGAAGAAGACGGAGACGGAGACGGAAGGACACGAGCCCCTCTCTGTTCCGCCGACCTTTCCCGGCGAAGCCACGCAAGCACAGCCGGGCCGGCCCTCCGGAGAAGATGACCGCCCTCCCCCGTCAGGTACGGACCGGAGCGCACCGGAAGAACGGGAAGAGCCGCTGCTCGGATCCGAGCAGGCGGGATTCCGCGACCGGTGGCAGAGGATCCAGGGCACGTTCGTGGATGATCCGCGGGAGGCGGTCGGTGCCGCGGACACTCTCGTCGCCGAGGTGATGCAGGCCCTCGCCACGACGTTCTCCGAGCGCAAGCAGGGGCTCGAAGGCCAGTGGCAGCGAGGCGAGGAGGTCCCGACCGAGGAACTGCGCATCGCGCTCCAACGCTACCGTTCGTTCTTCAACCGCTTGTTGAAGACCTGAAATCCTTCGTGCTGCCGTACGCCCACCGCATGCCGGACCGCGCACAGGACTCTCAGACGGTGCAGAGCGTGTGACGTACGTGTTCTCCTCATCCCCGGCTCAATGCGGCTGACCGCGACCGTGCAGCAAAGGCTTGCCTCGGCCGACGACTCCGCCCGTAGGGTGTATTCCTGCGCATGTCGTCTCAGGAGCCCCGGTCATCGCATTCCGTGCTGATACCAGCAAGGAATGCCCAGGAGATCGCATCTGCAGCCCGAGATCACGCACTCCGAACGGTCATTCGACGGACGGAGGCTTCGGATCCGCACGCCGTCGCGCCGGTCGCTGCGCGGGCTCCCCCGCCCCGCGATGCGGAATCCCGTCAACGGGCACCGGTCCAGAACGCCGTACGAGCCGCAGGTGAACCCCGCGCTGCGGACGACCGCCGCCTACGCCTGGCGCATCCTCGTCGTGGGTGCCGCGGTGTATGCCACCTTCTCGGTGCTGGGGCGATTCCACGAGGTGGCGGTGGCCGTCTTCCTCGGTCTGGTCGGCACCGCGATACTGCGCCCGGTGGCGGATCTCCTGGCTCGTGCGATGCCACGCCCGCTCGCCGTGACCGTGGCGCTGCTCGGCAGCATCGTCCTCGTTCTCGGCGTCCTGACCCTGGTCGGCGAGGCGGTCGCCGGGGAAAGCGCCGGACTGGAGAAGGAATTCGGCGAAGGTCTGCGCCGGATCGAGCAATGGCTGGAGGGCCCGCCCTTCCGGCTGGACCCCAAGACCCTCGACGATCTCCAGTCCCGCACCGGGCAGTTCCTGTCGAGCCACCGTTCCGCGCTGATCAGCACGGCCCTCAGCGGCGTGGGACGGGCGGTGGAGGTGGTGACGGTGTTCGCGCTCGCCCTCTTCTGCTCGGTCTTCTTCATTCACTCGGGCGACCGCCTGTGGAGCTGGTTCAGCGACCAGCTTCCGCGGCCGGCCCGGGCCCCGGTGACGATCGCGGGCAGTGCGGCGTGGCGGACATTCACCGGATACACCCGCGGAATCGTCCTGGTGGCTGCGACCAACGCGATTCTTGTGGGACTGGCGCTGTTCGCCCTCGGCGTGCCGCTGGCCCTGCCCCTGGCCCTGCTGGAATTCTTCGCCGCTTTCGTCCCGCTGGTCGGCTCACCCATCGCGCTGGCAGTCGCCGCCGTGGTGGCTCTGGCGTCCAGGGGTGTGCTCGTGGCCGGCGTCGTCGTGGCACTGATCGTGATCATCGGCCAGATCGAGGGCCACCTGCTGCACCCGCTCGTGCTGAGCTGGGCCGTCCGCCTGCATCCGGTCGTGGTCGCACTCGCGGTGATCGGGGGCGCCATCACGGCAGGAGTGCTGGGCGCGGTGGTGGCGGTGCCTCTGGTGTCCGTCGCCTGGTCGGTGTACCAGGCTCTGCGCCAGGCCCGTGATCCCGCGCGGCAAAAAACATGATCGAGGCCGTCGGGATCACCGTCGCCACAAGTGATCAATCACTGGAACCGGAGTTCTGCCGGGCGCCGGCCGGCGCCGGCTGACGTGCCGCACGGCTCGGGCTGGAATCCCCCGACGGTCGCATTCCGGAGAACCTGACCGACGTCGTGATCCAGGTCGGTCGACGACCCCGCGTATCCGCGCGTCCAAGAACGCGGCAACCACTGGGGCGTGAAGAAGAGCAGAACCGGCGGAGCGTGGCCTGCGCCACCGGCCCCGTACCCCCTCCGCCGGGCGGATCGCCAGCGGCAGGGGTCGTGCCGGCTCGTCAGCGGCCGATCGGGAGCACTCGGTCCAGGCCGCTCCCGCGCGGGACCTGCCGCGGCGGACGACTTCCCCGAGGCGCTGTTGCAGCGGACCACGATCAGGCGCGTGTCCTGCGTTCCCGCCACGCCCGGCACATGCTCAGTCGCGGATGATCAACTGCACCGGGGCCGCGTTGAAGTGGTCCCAGTCCATGACCAGTCGGAAGCGCTGGTGTGCCTCCAGGCGTTCCACGTCGGCCGGCTCCTGGCCCCGCCGCACCTGGGCGTCGCCGGACTCCACAAGCTCCGCGACGGCGAGGCGGACGTCATCGGCATCGTGGCCGGTCGCGGCCGCGAGGCGGTCCAGGGAGGTGAGGACCTCCTGCGGTTCACCCAGATGGTCGACCAGGTACGTGGTGAGGGTGTTGACGAGCGAGCCGATGTCCGTCCCCCTGCGGATCCGGTCGAGCTGTCTGGTGAGTTCGGCGTCCAGGGGCAGCAGATCGCCGGGAAGCGGCAGTACGGCGGGCATCGACCACCGGGTGCCGTCCGGCGTCTCCTCCCGGCCGGCCAGGCCCCATGCCAGGTAGAGCTCGGACAGGTCCCGCACGGTCGTGGGAACCGGGAAGCCGGCGGCCGAGAGCATGGCGCCGAACTCCTTCCAGCGGTTCGCCTCGAATGCTTCACGGCCCTCCGGGGCCTCCTCGTAGTCCCATTCCGCGTCGGGCCACGAGAACGTGAGTGCGCTGTCGAGATCGCCGCCGATCATGTCCCACTGGCCTGCGAAGACCTCCTGCAGGAGGTCGTCCAAGGAGCCGGTGCAGCCGGGTTGGCTCGCGGTGCCGATGAGCATCGTCAGCGCGAAGCACTGACGCGGCAGGACGTGGGCCCAGCCCGACGCCCACCAGTCGTTGTGGATCGCCAGGTCCCGGCGCGACTCGGGGACAGACGCATTCTCGGTCATCATCAGCTCTTCCTCGAAAGACAGCCAAATGCTCGCAGCGTACGCACAGTTGAGGGGTCCGGTCCGGCTCCCGGCCGGGGGACGCGCTGCGGATTGTGATGGCCACGGTCCTGGCCCTCCACGCGGAACCCGAATGCCGGGGTGAGCGAAAGTGACGCCGGTGTGGAAGCCTCCGCAGTTCTGGCGTGGGGTGGCATGGAAGGGCGGGCCGCGGCGGAGGAAGTCGGCCTCCGCGCCGGTCAGGTCGCGGAGAAGCACGCCGTGGCCCGTCAGCCGGGCACCGGGTCGTGGAACCCCCGCCGCCGGGCAGCTCCCGGCCGGCACCGCAGAAGACGTCCCAGAACCAGCCGGCCACCACGCAGGGCACCGTGCCGGTGCAGCGCCTTGACCGCGTACGTGGAACAGCTCGGCGTGTACGGACAGCACGCGGGCAGCAGCGGACCGGCCTTCGTCCGGTAGTGCCGGACGACCTCGTACAGCGCTCCCGCCGCCCGGCCGCCCGGGCAGGGCGCCGCCGGATCATCGCCGGCGGGTCTCAAGGGCCCGGCTGCCCTGGGCGGCAGGACGACCGGGAGGAGGGCCACGAACCACATGTCGGGGCAGCACGTACGGCTCCAGAAGCAGCTGTCGGCACACGCGTCGCCGCGGTCGTCCTGCCGGCTGCCGTCCCTGCCGTTCTTGCTCCGCCGAGCCATCCGGCCTCCCTCTTCTCCGACTTCGCCATGATCCTACGCAGCACCCGTGGAGCCCTCGCGAGCACTGCCACGGCTTCCCGGTGAGGACCGTTGGAGTCGGAACTGACAGACCACCGGCCTCCGCACTCACCGGCGGAGCCAGTCGTGCGGCTGCTGGTCCGCCACATACGATGCGTGCGTGCCCGCACTTCAAGAGGAACACATCGTGCAGTTGTTGCGGCCGCTGATGCGGACACGCACCGTACTTGAGCCGGTCCCGAGCCCGCCCGGGACAGGCGCGCGTGAACGCCGCCGACGGCACGACGCTCCCCCGCCCGTGCCTGCGCGGCCCCCTGTGACTCGGGAGTTGGTCACCACGCGGTTCGGCGGGTTCCCGACCGCGGAGGAGGGCGAGACCTGGCCGCTGTGCGACGGCTGTGCCGACGACCTCACGTTCGTCGCGCAGGTCGACCACTCGCGCGACGGCCTGCACGACAGGCTCCCCATCTCGTTCTTCACGTTCTTCTACTGCTGGAAGTGCCACCCCTGGGGGCGGAAACGTGAACAGGGCGGATGGCTCGTACGCTCCTACACCGCACTGCGGCGCCCCAGAGTTCTCGTTCATGGCACCGAGCCCGACTTCGAGGAGTGCTACGCAGTGCCACGCCTGGAGAAGTCGCTGCCCGACGCGGTGGGACTGTGTCTGCACTGCCCTGAGCTCTGGGACCTTGTACCGGGCGACAGCGGCTCGCCCGAGGCATGGGCGAACTGGCACATCGTCGATCGCGCCGCGCTCGGTCTGACTCAGGGGCGTGCCCGCGCGCCGCACCTGCGCAATGTGGCGGTGGCGCTGGGCGGATACCCGCACTGGGCGAACGGCGCGGACGCGACGCCGGTCTGCACACAATGCGCCCTGCCCATGGAGCTGCTGCTGCAGATTTCACCGAGCGAGCTCACCGACGCGATGTGGGGTGACGTCGGAACCTTGTATCTGTTCATGTGCCGCATACACACCTCACAGACCGGCCTGCGGATCCAGTGCACATGAAGCAACGGGGCGCCCCGGATGGGGGCCCCGCACCGGCCCGACGGCCGTGCCCCTGACGCCGTTCAGCTGCACGGCCGTAAGGGGAGGAGCCGGATCGATCCGCGGCATCCCGGTCGTCCGGTACGGGAGCCGGGCGGTGGGGACACTGAAGTGACCTGGGGTGACAACGACGACGGGCGGAAGGCCCCGCTCGCCGGTGGCGAGCGGGGCCTCGGCCGGGAGGGGCGGCGGTCGGCGTTTCGGAACGGTCATCACCGCGGCAGTCGTGACCACGGCGACCGGGGGCTGCGGCAGCAGCCACCGTCGCTGCCGCCGGATCGTGGTCACGGGGCGGCGGGACGGGACGGCCTGCTGCCGGGCGGCGCCCCGCCGCCCTGCCCCACCGTTGGCCCCGCCCCCGGTTCAGGGCCTCAACGAAGTCCGTAGTAGAGGGAGTTGTGCGCCGTGTCCGGCAGGTACAGCACGTCATTGCCGTCCGAGTCCCGCCGGACCGCGAGCCGGTCCGCGCTCACGCCCGGTGCCGCGGACTCCGCGGTCCAGGTCCCGTCGGCCGTCTGCGTCGCGGCGAAGACGCGGTCGGTGCCGGAGCTCGTGACGTAGTAGATCCGCTTGGTGTCCGTCTCGTCCCAGGTGATGCCGATCGCCGCGGCGGTCTGGCCACCGGAGTAGACGGTCTTGCGGACCCAGTCGCTGCCGCTCGGGTACGCGTAGTACACACGGAAGTTGCCGCCGCTGTCGGCCGAACGGTACCGGTAGGCGACCTTGGGGGTGGAGCCGTCGAGGGTGAGCTTGGCACTCTGCACCGCCGGACCCGTGTAGGTGTTGTCGCTGCTCCACACCTCGTCCGCGGTGAGGTCCTGGATCACGTCGGAGGTGGCGGGCGTCACCGGGGTGGTGACGGCCGCGCCCGTGCTGTCCGCGAAGGCACCGGTCGACGGGTCGTAGCGCAGGTAGGAGAGCTGATGCCGGAACGCGCTCGACGGGGCCTTGGACCACTCGTACAGGATGTGCACGCGCCCGGCGGCGTCCACCATCAGGTCGTCGGGGTACACGGCGCGGTTCAGCGCGCCGGCGAAGGTGGCGACCACGCTCCAGCGCGCGGCGGCGTTGTCCCAGCGGTACAGCTTGCCGGGGCGCTGGTCGGCGCCGGAACCGGTGCGGACGGTCAGGTACAGGTCGCCGTTGGGCGCGGTGGTCACGACCGGGTAGGTGATGCCCACGCCCTGGTCGGGCAGTTCGGACGCGTGATCCGTGACGTCCCCGCCGGGGGCATCGGTGCGGAAGTAGCGCCAGGAGTCGGTGTGCATGGAGGCGAACACATGCAGACGGCCGCTGCCGTCGCGCGCGACGGACGACTGGTTGTGACCGTTGTCGTCGGGGAACTCGGCCTGCTGTCCGCTCTTGTCGAGGAGCGGCAGACGGCTCCACACCCCGTCCGGGTCACGCCGCGCGATGGCGGGACGGTGCGTGGCGGCCGTCGAGCCCGGCTCGTTGAAGGCGAAGTACGTGTACTGACCGCGCCCCTTGTACGTGGCGACCGGCGTCCACCAGGCGGCCTGGTTCGACGAGTCCATGGCGTACGGGACCTTCTCGATCGCCGTCGCCGCGACTGCCGCAGTGGCCGCGGTGGCGGTGCGGTCCGTGTCGTCGGCCCGGGCGGCGGCCGGGACGAGCGCGAGCAGGGCGGCCAGGGACGCGGCTGAGGCCGCGTACGCGCGTGCCGTGGGACGTCGCAAGGTGAACTCCTTCGTGGGGGTGTGGCATGTGGCGGTGAGGCGAACGGGGTGTTCCGGCAGGTCGGAACACCCTCCACTGCGCCCGGAATTTACAGCAGTTCCCAGATCATGAATAGAGGTTGCACAATGCGGAAATTGAATACGCCATAGGGAAGGTGTGTGCGGCATGACGAAGGGCCCGGTGATGGCCGTTTCGACCTTCACCGGGCCCTGAGCGCCGCGTCCGATCAGCGCCGGATGAGGGCGGAGACGTCCTCCTTGGCCTTCTTCATCGCGTCCTTCGGCTTCGACTTGCCGACCAGGACCGCCTGGACCTGCTTGGCCACGGCCTCCTCGATCTGGGCGTTCTGTGCGAACTGCCAGAACGGGCTGCCGGTCGCCGTGTCGGTGATCTTCTCGGTCCACTCGGTGGTGAAGGTGTCCTGGGCGACCTTCGGGTCGGACAGGCCCACCGTGGTGGACGGCGGCAGGGCGCGGGAGGCGAAGTACTCGGTGGTGGTGGCGCGGTCGGAAGTGGTGTGCAGCGCGAACTGTGTCGCCGCGTCCTGCCCCTTGCCCTTGACGATCGCGATCACGCCGCCCCACAGCAGCGCCTGCGGTGTGTCGCCGGCCTTCAGCACCGGACGCTTCATCGGCTGCATCGCGTCGGCCAGCGTCTTGTCCTTGGACTGCGCCGAGGTCACGCCCTTGCCGATGATGGCGTCGTCGTAGAAGGCGGCCTTGCCCTGCCCGAACAGGGCGCGCGCGTCGAACCGGTCCACGTCCGAGGCGATCAGCTTCTCGTCGTGCAGCTTCTTGTACCAGGTGACCGCGTCGATGGAGGCGTCGTCGCCGATGGTCACCTCGTCACCGTCCATGAGCGTGCAGCCGAAGGTCTGCATCCACGGGAAGATGTCCTTGAGCTGCGCGACCTTCGTGGCCGCGGCATACGGCACGATGCCGTTGCCGAGCCCCTTCAGCTCCCGCAGCGCGCCCTCGAACTCCTCGATGGTGGTGGGGTGCTTCTTGATGCCCGCCTTCTCCAGGAGCTTGGAGTTGGCGATCACGCCGATCGAGCCGGTGTTCCACGGCAGACCGTACTGCTTGCCGTCGTACATGCCGCTCTCCAGCGCCACATTCGTGTATCCCCCCTTCATGGCCGCGGAGTCGAGTTCGGCGAGCTTGCCCATCTGCGCGATCGCGGCGAGCCACGCGATGTCGAGGTGCACCGCGCCGGTCGTCTCCCCACCGCCGAGCTTCAGGGTGAGCTGGCTCAGGTACTCGTTGTACGGGTACGAGACCGCGCGGATCTTGGCGCCCTCTGCCTTCTCCCAGGCCTTGATGATCTTCTCGATGGAGGGCTTGGCGGCCTCCTCGTTGAGCGACCAGGAGGTGAAGTCGAAGTCCTTGGACTTCGTGTCGCCTCCGTTCGAGGAGGTGCTGGCGCCGGACGGTGCGCAGGCGCCCAGCGCACCCGCTCCGGCCACACTGAGCGCGCCGATGCCGAACATGCGCAGCGCGCCGCGCCGGCTGATGCCAGAGGTGGTCATGGTCTCTCCATGGGGAGTGAACGGAAGGGAAGGGTGTGGGGGGAGGGTGCGGGAGGATCCCGCGGACTCAGCTCTTGACCGAACCGGCGGTCATGCCGCCGACGAGGTAGCGCTGCAGGAACATGAAGGCGATGACCACGGGGATGGAGACGACGAGCGAGGCGGCCATCAGCTCCGGCCAGGCGGTCTGGAACTCACCGATGTAGGTGGAGACGAGGCCGGGCGGCAGGGTCTGCTTCTCCTTGTCGGCCAGCGTCACCGCGAAGATGAAGTCGTTCCAGCCCCGGACGAAGGCGAACAGTCCGGCGGCGATCATCCCGGGCGCGGCCAGCGGCGCGACGATCGAGTGCAGCGTCCGCCACCGGGACGCGCCGTCGATGGAAGCGGCCTCCAGCAGGGCGTCCGGAATGGTGTCGAAGATGCCCTTCAGCATCCAGACGCACAGCGGCATCGTGAACGTGGTGAAGGAAAGCACCAGAGCGGTGTACGTGTTCAGCAGGCCGAAGCTGGAGAAGACGGCGTACAGCGTCACCAGCAGGACCGCCTGGGGGAACATCTGGGAGGCCAGCACCAGGTGCATCAGCGACCGACGCCCGCGGTAGCGGAACTTGGAGAACGAGTAGCCCATGTACGTGGCGACGACCACGCTCAGCACGGCGGTGATCGAGGCCACGATGAGGGAGTTGACCAGGTACTTGATCAGCTGGTCGTTCTCGGCGAGGGCCGTGAAGTTGCTGAAGGTGATCTCGGTGGGTATGAGCTTCGGAGGGAACTGGAAGGTCTGTTCGGGGCTGCTCAGGGCGGTGGCCAGCAGCCAGTAGATCGGCAGCATGCCGAAGGCGCCGATCACCAGGACGGCGGTCCAGGCGGCGATCCGCGAGCGCAGCAGGTCCTTGCGGATCCGGCGCCGCGAGGTGCGCCCGGCAGACTTGGCCTGCGGCCTCAGCCGCTCGGTGCCCGACAGCGGGGTGGAGGTCGTGGAGGTCATCGGGCGTCGCCCTTCCGCTCGGTGATCCTGAGGTACACGGCGACGAGGATGAGCAGGAGCAGCATCCACAGTCCGCCCAGCGCGGTCGCCCGGCCGATGTCGAAGCCCTTGAAGGCGGTCTGGTACACGGCGGTCGCGAAGGTCTCGGTGGAGCCGGCCGGGCCGCCGCCGGTGAGCACGTAGATGGTGTCGAAGTGCTGGAAGTTCCAGATGAACTCCAGGAGCAGCACGATCGAGGCGACCCCGCGGACCTGCGGCCAGGTGACCGCGAAGAAGCGCCGGATCGAACCCGCCCCGTCCATGGAGGCCGCCTCGTGCAGTTCCTTGGGAACGGTCTGCAGACCGGCCAGCAGCATCACCATCATCCAGGGAAAGCTCGCCCAGGTCTTGGTGATGATGACGGCGAGCATGGCGGTGCCGGGCTGGCCGAGCCAGGAGATGGACTCCTCGATGATCCCGGCCTTCATGAGGATGCCGTTCAGTACGCCGTAGTTCGCGTTGAAGATCCACATCCACAGGAAGGAGATCACCACGCCGGGGATCACCCACGGGAACAGGAACAGACCGCGCAGGAAGCCACTGCCCTTCAGACCCGAGTTCAGCGCGAGCGCGAGCGCGAAGCCGATCACGAAGGGCACGACCGTCGCGCCGACGGTGAAGACCAGCGTCTGCTTGAGGATGGTGAGGAAGTCGCCGTCCAGCCAGTAGGCGAAGTTCTCCAGGCCGACGAATTCCCGGCCCGGCAGCCGCAGATCCTGCTTGAAGAAGCCGGTGAACAGCGCAGAGACCAGCGGGTAGACGATGATCGTCGCGAACAGCGCGATCCCCGGGGCCGTCAGCAGCAGTGCGAACGCGCCGTTGGAGAGCCGCCCGCCGGCCCGCTCACGGCGTGGAGCGGCCTTCTGGGGAGGTGCGGCCGTACTCATGGGTGTGTCCTCTCAAACGGGGCGGGAGCGGTGTTGCAGGGCGTGGCACGGAAGGCCGTGCGCCGGCAGCCGGATGCGAGGCGGCCGGGCGCGAGTGATGAGTCGTCCCGTCCCCTGTTTCGCCCGAGGCCCTGTGTGAATGCCATTGCATGCTCCATTGAACGCAAGTTGCAGCATGCGGGATCGTTCTCCATATCGTGCGACGGCGTCAACCCTGTCGGTGAGTGAATCGCCGGTTCTGTGCGGGACCGGCGAAGTCGCCGCACTTGTCATGAGCTGGACCGTCGGCCCGCGGCGACGGTGTCGTCGGCTGCGCTGGAAACTTACAACACATCCCACTGGCTGAACAGTGGTTGCACAATATGGATGTGATGTACGTTCAAGGCCGCTCCGCTGTGGCGGAGAGAGTCCGAGCTTCACATCAAGGAGGCCGCCCCGTGCGGGAAGAAGAGGTCCATTACGACATCGCCGTCATCGGCGGCGGCCTGGCGGGGACCTGTGCGGCCATCGCCGCGGCACGGCTCGGCCGGCGTGTCGCGCTGGTCAACAACCGCCCCGTCCTGGGCGGCAATGCCAGCAGCGAGGTCCGGGTATGGGTCTGCGGCGCCACCGCCCACGGCGTGCACCGCTGGGCCCGGGAGACCGGCATCATGGGCGAGCTGTACACCGAGAACCAGTTCCGCAATCCCGAAGGCAACCCGTACTACTGGGACCAGGTGGTCCTCGATGCCGTCCGGGCCGAGCCGAACATCGATCTGTACCTCAATACCGATGTACGCGAGGTCGAGGCGAGCGGCCCGGACGACGCACGCGAGGTGCGCTCCTGCACCGGGTGGATGATGGGCTCCGAGCGGCGCATCACCTTCCACGCGCGTCAGTTCCTCGACTGCACCGGCGACGGCCTGCTCGGCCACCTCGCCGGCGCCCGATACCGCATCGGCCGCGAGGCCCGTGCGGAGTTCGGCGAGCCCTGGGCACCCGAGGCGGAGGACGAGGCGCTGCTCGGGTCGACGATCCTGTTCCACACCAAGGACATGGGCCGGCCGGTGAAGTTCGTGCCGCCCGCCAGCGCCCGCGACCTCACCACCACGCCCATCCTGCGCAACCGCGTCCTGCGCACCGGTGACAACGGCTGCGACTACTGGTGGATCGAGTGGGGCGGCGAGCTCGACACCGTCCACGACAACGAACGCATCCGCGACGAGCTCCAGTCCGTGATCATGGGCATCTGGGACCACATCAAGAACTCCGGCCAGTTCCCGGACGCCGAGAACCTGACCCTGGAATGGGTCGGCAGCCTCCCCGGCAAGCGCGAGTACCGCCGCTTCCTCGGCGACCACATGCTGACCCAGCAGGACATCCTCGAACAGCGACAGTTCGCCGACCGCGTCGCCTTCGGTGGCTGGTCCGTGGACCTCCACCCGGTGCAGGGCATGTACGCCGACGAGCCCGGTGCCCGCCAGCGCTACGCGGACGGCATCTTCCACATCCCGCTGCGCTCCCTGTACTCGGTGAACGTCACGAACCTCCTGTTCGCCGGGCGCAACATCTCCGCCACCCACATCGCCTTCGGCGCCACCCGCGTCATGGCCACCTGTGCCACGCTCGGCGAGGCCGCGGGCACGGCCGCCGCGCTCTGTGTCGCCGAGGGCCTCACCCCGCGCGAACTCGCCGCGAAGCACCCAGAACTGGTACGCCGCACCCTGCTGCGGCAGGACGCCTCGGTCATCGGCCTGTGCGACGACGACCCCGAGAACCTGGCGCGCACGGCCCGCGTCAGCGCCTCCTCGCACCTGAGCCGCCTGGCCGCCGAGCCCACGCGGAGCGCGCCCGGTGAGCCGTACCCGCTCACCCGCGACCTCGCGTTGCTGCTGCCCGTGGACCCCGCGCTGGAAACGGTCGACCTGCTCGTCCACGGCGCCCCGGGCGAGCGGGCGAGTGAACTCACCGTGGAGCTGTGGAGCACCGGCCGCCCGGAGAACGCGGTCCCGGTCGACCATCTGCTCACCACCACGGTCACCGTGCCGGCCGACGGCCCCCACTGGGTCACGGCCCGCCTGGACCACCGCCCGGACGCCCCGGAGAACGTCGTCCTGATCGTGCGCGCCTGCCCGGGTGCCGCGCTGGTCCTCGTCCCCGAGCGCACCGACGGCGTCCTCGCACTGCGCAGCAGGGCCGAGGGGGACGCGGCCGTCGACCACGACATTCCGGAGGAGGACGGCCAGCTGGTCCTGGAATGGCAGGCCCGCGGCCTGCGCCGGCAGACCTTCGGCTTCCGCGCCGCCCCGGACACCGGTGCGTTCCTGCCCGAGCGGGCCGTCGGCGGCTTCCAGCGCGCTTACGGAGGCCCGCAGATGTGGTCGTCCGAGCTGCTGCCCGACCCGGACCGGGCCGAGCAGTGGCTGAGCCTGGACTGGGACGAGGAGCAGCAGCTCAACGAGGTCCGCGTGGTGTTCGACGACGATGTCGACGAGTACCTCAACAACCTGCACCGCCACCGCACCCCGTTCGAGGTCATGCCGGAACTGGTCCGCGACTACCGCGTCCAGAGCCGCGAGACCGACGGCACCTGGAGCACGCTGCTGACGGTGGAGGGCAACCGCCGCCGCCACCGCGTGCACCCGCTGAACGGTGCGGACGGCGGGCCCCTGCGCACCGATGCGCTGCGGCTCGTGGTGGACGCGACGCACGGCGCGCGGCGCACACACGTGATCGCGTTCAAGGCGTACGGCGCGTAAGCGGCACGGCGAAGGGGCCCGGTGAAGGTTGTTCGACCTTCACCGGGCCCCTTCGCGGTGTGTTTCAGAGGACGCCGAGTGCCTGGCTGATGGCGTCGGCGGCTTCGATGACCTCACGGGTGAGGGCGAGCCGCTGCCCGTTGGTCTCGGTGTGGTTTCCGAGGAGGGAGGCCGGGCCCCACAGGGAGATGGCGGCGACCACCTCACCCGAGGCATCCCGGACGGGCGCGGCTAGGGAGGCACGGCCCAGGGCACGTTCCTCGGCCTCGATCGCGTAGCCGGTGCGACGGACCGTGTCGATCTCGGCGTCGAGGAGGTCGTGGCTGGTGGTCGTGTAGTCGGTGTGCGCCGCGAGCGGCTCGGGAAGCAGCTTGCGGCGCTCTTTGGGCGTGAGGCCGGTGAGAAGGCACTTGCCGATGCTGGTGGCGTGCAGCGGAGCCGTGTGCCCGGCCTGCGTATAGGACTTCGGGGCGCGGTGTCCCTCGAAGTTGCACAGGAACATCAGCTCGGAGTCCCGGCGGACGGCGACATTGGCCCCCAGCCCGGTGCGGGTCGCGAGGTCCTGGAGGACCATGCGGGCCGCACGGTGGACGGGGTGGCGGTTGGTCGCGGTGGCGGCGAGCGGGAGAATCCCGAGGCTGAGGCGGTAGAGGTTGCTGACCGGGTCGCGTTCGACCATGTCGAGCCGTTCGAGGGTGGACAGGAGCCGAGAGGTGGTGGAAGACCCCAGTCCGGTGAGTTCGGCGACGTCGGAGACGCGTAGTTCGGCGCGGCCGGCGTCGAGTGCGCGCAGTACCGAGACCGCTCGTTCGACGCTCTGATTCGTCCCGGCATCGGTCGCCCGCGTAGCCATGACCCTCCTCATTTTGCAAATGGCTTGCACAATCTGCATCAGCATATCGCGTCGATCTGGAGGATGTCCCTGAGTTCCACCGGCTCGCGAAGGACCGGATCCGGGCCCGCGCCGTCCCCCGGGGGACGGCGCACGGCCTGGTACGGCGGCACGACCGACTCCGGCCGAGCGTCCGGTTGACGCGCGTTTCGGTCCGATCCGATGGCGCGGGCCTCGCCTGTCGAGGCGTCCACCAGCTGCGGGACGACGTGGTGGCGCGGGGTGCGCGGCCGGCACCCCGTGGGGGCACTCGCACACCGTCGCGTGCCGTGCCGGTCACCCGCCAACTGGTGTGTTCCGCCGGGCTGGTTCCGCGTCGACGCGTCATCGGCGTGTGCGCCGCCGCGGCTCTGCCCCACTGTTCCTCCGCCATGACACTGCCCTGGCCTGCGCTGGCCTGCCCAGGCCAGGCCAGGCCTGCCCAGGCCAGGCCAGGCCAGGCCTCGGAGTGTGGTGACCGGTCCGGCAGAAGTGCCGGCGGGCGTGGGTGGACGCGCGGGCCCGGACGACCGGGGCGGGCCCGTCGCCCCCGAACCGAAATCCTCAGTGGCCGGGACCGGGAAGGGGCAGACTGGCCCGTATGAAGCGACTATCGGTGGATGTGGACAGCGTAACCACGCGGCTGGTTCGTAGATTCGGTCCGCAGGTTGCCGAATGGTGCGCTGACACGCCCGACCTGATCGCGCGGTCGGCGTCCCGTTGGGGCCTTTCCCTCGGTGAATCCCTCCCGGATGGTGCTTCGTCGGTCGCGTTGCGGTGCACATGGGCCGACGGCACGCCCGCCGTACTGAAGCTCAGTCCGGATCGGGCCCTGCTGGTCGAGCAGGTCGGAATGCTGGGGTGGTTCGCTGCCTCGGGCCGGGTGCCCGCAGTGCTGGCCGTCGACGGGGACGCGGGGGCGATGGTGTTGGAAGAGGTCGTGCCCGGCACACCGGCGGAGGACATGCCTGCGGATGCGCTTCCCGGACAGTGGTCGGATCTGCTCGCCGCGTTGCACGGGGTCGCTCCTCCGCCCCGGCCGCCTCGTGTGCTGCGTGAACGGTGCGAGGAGGCCTTCGCTCGTGTCGGCAGGCGGCTGTCGGAGCCTGCGATCAGCGCACGTATCGATGTCACTGCGTGGGACAGGGCCGGACAGCGGTGTGAGCGGTTGCTGGACACGGAAGCGACAGCCGTGTTGCTCCACGGTGACCTGCACCTGGGCAACGTGCTCGACGGTGGCGCGGAGCGGGGCCTGATGGCCATCGATCCGAAGGCATGTGTGGGTGATCCGTGCTTCGACGCTGTGGACTACGTTGTGGCCGGCGCCGGGCTGGAGGGTGTCGAGACCCGCTGTGCGCGCGTGGCGGCGGCGTGCGGGCTCGACGGCGACCGGCTTCATGCCTGGAGTCGGGTGATCGCCCCGTTCGCGGCCATCGCCCACCTCGGTAACGGTGGTGAGGAGCCGGTGATCGATGAACTGCTCGCGTTGAGCCGGTGAGACACCCTGCGTTTCCCTCGTGCCCGCTCTGCGGGCTGTCCGGCCGATCGGGCTCGTGGCCGGACGGCGAGGGCTGTTGTGGTGCCTGTGCCGGGCCACAGCCCCATGGAGACGCTCGACGAGAGGGCCGCATTCGCTCCGGGCCAGGTGTGGTGGAGGTCGGCGAGGAGGGGATCCGGACCGTTCTCGTCCGAGGGTGCCACGGAGCGGGGCGATGGACTGCGCCAGGTCATCGAGGGCGTGGCAGCAGCTCCATGGCTGCCTCGGCGGTCAGGTCCGGGGTCGGCGCTGCGTCCAGCGTGGCTCCCCATTCGTCCGGTTCGAGCGGTTCGAGCGTGGCCAGTTGAGAGTCGAGCAGCACCTCCGGCATGAAATGGCCGGTACGGTGGCCGATCCGCTCCGCCAGCAGTTCGCGGTCGGCTGTCAGGTGCAGGAAGAAGATGTCCGGGCACGCGGCCCGCAGTGTGTCCCGGTAGCGCCTCTTCAATGCGGAGCACGCGGCCAGGCAGCCGGTGCCCGCAGCGTCGCATTCGTGGAGCCTGCGGCCGATGGACTCCAACCAGGGCTGACGGTCGGTGTCATCGAGCGGGACACCGGCCAGCATCTTGGCGATGTTGGCCGGCGGGTGAAAGTCGTCGGCCTCCGTGAAGGGGATGTCCAGCCGCTCCGCGAGCAGTTGGGCCACCGTGGACTTGCCGGTGCCGGAGACCCCTGTGACGACGACGCAGGGAGACCGGCGTTCGGTGCTGGAGGACATCACGTGCTCTCCCTCGGAGATCGACCACGGCAACGGTCGTACGGCGGGGCGGGGTCCGAAAGCCGCTCCGCGCCCGGCAGGACTCCCCCGCCTGTCCGACGCGAGGGGTACGGGCAGGGCTGTCCGTGAGCCGGGCGGTGGTATCGGCATGAAGTGGCCAACGCGCGCCCACGGGCGGACCGGGGGCGGCTGTCAGGTGTCGTCCGGTGTCGCCGGTCGATCGCCGAGCACGTCTTTCTGCCGCCGTCGGCCGTCTCCGTACCGTCGGCGCGAGGGCGGGCCCTCCGATCCGGCCGGATACTCCTCCAGCGGCACGAGATCCCTCTCCCAGGCGGAGAGTACGGGTTCGACGACCCGCCACGCCTCCTCGGCCTCGTCGCCACGGATGGACAGGGCGGGATCCCCTGTCAGGACGTCCAGCAGGAGCCGGCCGTAGGCGGGCAGGCCCTGGGGTTCCGTCCGAGCGGTCAGCGAGAGCGGGACGAGCTCGTGGGCGTGGGCACCGATGCCCGTCAGGTCCAGACTCAGCCCCTCCGGTTCGAGTGCGAAGCGCAGGACGTTGGGCAGGGCCACTCCGCTGTGGCCGAACGGCAGGTGGGGTACGGAGCGGAAGCGCACCGCGACCTCCTTGCGGTCCGCCTTGAGCGCCTTTCCGCTGCGGAGGCGGAATGTCGTTCCGGCCCAGCGCCAGCTGTCGACCTCCAGTTCCACCTCGGCGAAGGTCTCGGTACGGCGCCGCGGGTCCACGCCTTCCTCGTCGACGTACGCGGGAACATCGCGGTCGCCGATCCGGCCGGGCAGGTAGCGCGCCCGGCGCGTACGGTGCACGACATCGTGCTCGGTCAGGAACCGCACGGACCGCAGTACGTCGACCTTCCGGTCGCGCAGGTCCCGCTCGCCCAGAGTGATCGGCGGCTCCATGGCCACCAGGCAGAGCAGCTGCAGCAGGTGGTTCTGGAGCATGTCCTTGAGCGCCCCGACATGGTCGTAGTAGCCGGCCCGGCCCTCCAGTGCGAGAGTCTCGTCCCAGACGATGTCCACCTCGGCGATGTGGGTGCTGTTCCAGATGGGCTCCAGAACACGGTTGGCCAGGCGGCTGCCGAGTACGTTCTGGACGGTCGTCATGGCCAGGAAGTGATCGACCCGGAACACCGACCGCTCCGGCACGAGGCCGGCGAGCAGCCGGTTCAGTTCCTGCGCGCCGGCCAGGTCCTCGCCGAACGGCTTCTCCAGCACGATCCGGCTCCCTGCCGGCAGACCCGCCTCGTGCAGTGCGGTGACCACGCGCGGGAAAATCACCGGAGGGAGGGCGAGGTAGACGGCGACGGGCCCGTCACCCGCGATGGCTGCGGCGACGTCGGCCGGGTCGGTGGCATCGGCTCGCAGATAGCGGGCCGAGGCCGCGATCGACTCCTTGGCATCGGACGGGCAGGCCCCGCCGTGGCGGTCGAGCTGGGTGGCGATCCACTCCCGGTACTGCTCGGTGTCCCAGTCCTGCCTGCTTGCTCCGATCACCTGCGTCCCGTCGCCGAGGTGCCCCTCGGCCCGCAGAGCGGCCAGCGCCGGCAGCAGATAGCGTGCGGTGAGGTCTCCTGTCGCGCCGAAGACGGCGAGCCGGTTGATCATCCTTGTACGCCTGCCTTCGCTCGGGCGAGATTCACGCCGCTGGCGATGATCCCGATGTGGCTGAACGCCTGAGGGAAGTTGCCCATGAACTCCCCGGTGGACGGGTTGATCTGCTCCGACAGCAGCCCCAGCGGGCTCGCCCGTGCGCACAACGAGGCGTACAGCTCTTCGGCTTCCTCGATCCTGCCTTGGCCGATCAGGTTGTCGACCAGCCAGAAACTGCACAGGACGAAGGCGCCCTCGTCACCGGGCAGGCCGTCGGAGGTCTCCTCGTGCGAGTAGCGGTGGAGCAGCCCGTCACCTGCTGACAGGCGCTCGGTGATGGCCTTGGTGGTGGCCACCATGCGCGGGTGATCGGCGGGCACCACCTGACGCAGCGGGAGCGCGAGCAGGCTCGCGTCCAGAGTGCCGCCGCCGTCCAGGTGTGCGCTGAGGGTCTGTGCTTCCTCGTCCCAGGACTGTTCCAGGACGAGCCGGCGCAGTCGGTCGGCGGAGGCCCGCCAGCGGGCGACTCCCGTGGACAGGCCGAGCCGCTCGCCGATCCGGGCGGCCCGGTCCAGGGCCACTTGGCACAGCCCGGCCGAGTAGGTGAATACCCGGGCCTCGCTGCGTACTTCCCAGATTCCCTGGTCCGGCTGCCGCCAGGCCTCTTCCGCGGCGTCTGCCAGGCCGGCGAGGCCGGACCACAGCGCGGGCTAGATCTCGCCGCCGGAGAGCAGCCACTGGTCGGCGCAGTCCAGGATCTCGCCGTAGACATCGTGCTGGCGCTGGTCGGCGGCGCCGTTGCCCCAGCGCACCGGGGCGGAGCGCCGGTAGCCTTCCAGCTCGCCGTCCTCGGTCTCGTCCGGCACCGGACCGCCGTGGAGGTCGTACATGATCAGGGGTCGCCGGCTGTACTCGAAGGCGTCGAGGACCCAGCCGAGGAAGGCGTCGGCCTCGCCTCGGAAGCCGATGCGGCGCAGAGCGAACACGGCGAAGGCCGCGTCGCGGATCCAGGTGTAGCGGTAGTCCCAGTTGCGGATGCCGCCGATCGGCGCGGGCAGGGAGGAGGTGGGTGCCGCGACCAGCGAGCCGTTGGCCCAGTCGTCGCACAGTTTCAATGTGATCGCGGCGCGTCTGACCAAGGCGTTCTCGGGACCGCTGTAGTGGAAGTGCTTCATCCAGCTGCGCCACGCGTCGGCGGTTCCCCGCAGGGTGGCGTCGGTGTCGAACCTGTGGTGCCGGTGGAAGCGGCCCCAGGACAGCACAAGATCGATTCGGTCGCCCTGCCGCAGGTCATAGGTGTTGTGCAGGCCGGTCAGGGGGCGGTTGGACCGCAGGTGGAGCCGCAGGTCCGGTTGCCGGGACGGTCGCACTTCCAGTCCGCTGAACAGCGTCTGCGCCCGTGCACCGCCGCGGGGTTCGAGATCCGCTCGCAGGCGCACGTTCCCGGCCAGCACCACCGCCGAGCGCACGAGTTCGGACCGGCCTGCCGGTACGTCATCGGTCAGATCGGCGCCGGAGCGCAGGGCCAGGGCGTCGGTCACGCGTACCAGGCCGCCGGAGCTGCGCATCTCGGTCGTCAATACGCCGGTGTCCGGTTCATAGCGCTGCCGGGCTTCCACCAGATCCTCCGGCGCCACGGTGAAGTGCCCGCCGCCTGCGTGATCGAGCAGTCCGCAGAACAGTGGTTCGGAATCGAACCGGGGCAGGCACATCCATGTGATGGAGCCGTCCAGGCCGACCAGCGCGGCGGTCGTGCCGTCCCCGATGAGGCCCAGATCCTCCAGCGGCAGGTAGCCCTCCCGCTTGCGGATCGGCCGGAACGGTTGATCGGAATCGTGCATGTCGCCTTGCTTCCGCGGCGTCGAGGACGACGGTGCGGCCGTATGGCCACACACCTGGACGGAGGCCGTCCGGGGACGTCGTCCGGAAAGGGTCGGTCGGACGGTGCTCGGCTGGAAGGTGCTGGGCTGGAAGGCGGTCGGTCAGAAGGTGACCATCACCTTGACGACGTCTTCGAGCTTCTTGTCCGCGATCTCGAAGGCTCGTTGCATCTCGTCGAAGGCAAACTCGTGGGTCGTCATGTGCGAGGGGTCGACGCGCCGTGTCTCCAGCAGGCGCAGAAGGCGCTCCATGCGCAGTCGCCCTCCGGGGCAGAGTCCCGTCGCGATCGTCTTGTCGGCCATGCCGACGCCCCATTCGACGCGCGGGATGCGGACGAACTCGCCCTCGCCGTAGTAGCCGGTGTTGGAGATCGTGCCTCCGGGCTTGGTGATCTTGACCGCGGTCTGGAATGTCACGTCCGCGCCGAGCGCCTCGATCGCGGTGTCGACCCCCTCCCCCCGGGTCAGCTCAAGGACGCGCTCGACCACGTCTTCCTTCGAGAAGTCGACGATCTCGTCCGCGCCGTACATACGTGCGAGCTTCTGCCGGCTGGGGACCGATTCGACCCCGATGACAAGGCCGGCGCCGCGGAGTCCGGCCCCCGCCGTCGCCATCAGGCCGACCGGTCCCTGCGCGAGTACGGCCACGGTCCCGCCCAGCGGAATGTTTCCGTGCTCCGCGCCCATGAATCCTGTGGAGAGCATGTCGGCGCAGTAGACCGCCACCGCATCGGAGATTCCGTCGGGGATTCTCGCGAGGTTGGCGTCGGCATCGTTCACATGAAAGTACTCGGCAAACACCCCGTCCTTGGAATTCGCGAACTTGAACCCTCCCAGCGGTCCGCCGGACTGCGAGGGAAAGCCGTTCTGGGAAGCCGGATCGCCCCAGTCCGGAGTGATGGCGCCGACCAGCACACGGTCACCGGGCCGGAAGTCCTTCACCTCGCTCCCCACGGCGTCCACGACGCCCACTGCTTCGTGCCCCAGGGTCAGATTCTCCCGTGGGCCGATGCCGCCCCGGACGGTGTGGGAGTCGGAAGTGCAGATGAGGGCCCGCGTCGTCCGCACGACGGCGTCGCCCGGCCCCGGCTGCGGTACGGGCTTCTCCATGAAGCCCACGCGCCCGATCTCCTTCATCACAAAGGTCTTCATCTGCTCCGTCACTCCTGGAATGCGGCACGGACACGCCGAACGGCGGCAATGGGCACAAGGATCGATTCCCCGCCGGGCATGCGGCGCCCGGCCGTGACGCTCTCGCTCTCACATTCCCAGGGATCGTGCCGGATCGCGATCCGACCACTGGGGCAGTGGTGCTTTCCGGTGAGAGGCGGAAGTTGCTCCGCCGGAGGCGGAGGGCGGCCCGAAGCGGACCGGAGCCCCGCCCGGCCGTGTCGTTCGCCGCGGGCTCAGCTGCCACCGTCACGGATCACGACAACCGGACAGGCAGCGTGCTGCGTACAGTGCTGGGCCACCGATCCCAGCAGCAGACCCGCGAAGCCCCCGAGACCTCGGCTCCCGACCACCAGCAGGGACGCGCCGCGGGACGCGTCGAGCAGCACACTGGCAGGGGTGCCGTAGCGCGCGTCCGTACGCACCTCGACCGGCGGCTGCGATCCGACGGTCTCCTCGACAGCGTTCGCGAGATCACTGCGTGCCCGGTCCTCCAGAGCTGCTTCGTCGCCGCTGGTCGGGGGCAACCAGCCGAGCGCGCCGTGGAACTGCGGAAAGTCCCAGGCGGTCACCGCCTCCACCACACCACCGGTGAACTCCGCCTGACGCACGGCCCAGCGAAGGGCCTGCTTCGACGAGTCCGACCCGTCCACCCCCACCACGATGCGGACTGTCTCCTCGCGCTGGTCAGCCATGGTTCCTCCTCTGCTCGATGGCGGAGGAAGACCGCACGGGCCCGTGGTCCGCCACCACGGGGCTCGGTCTCCAGCCTCACGCCGACCGCACCGTACGCGCAGCCCGAGAGGTCCAGATGGGGCCGCCGGCCGCAGGCGCCCGCTCCACAAGGCCGATGACGTGGGTCATGACGAGGTGCTTCCGCGGTCCTCGGGCCCTGGCCCTTCGTCGGGCAGCCGGTCCCCACGTCCGATGCGATGTGCTGCCTCTCATCCCCTCCGGAGGTCCTGTGGAGCGCCACCGGAGCTCATGTGCTGCTCGCGCACCGCGATCCGGGCCAGCTTCGTCAGCATCATGCCGTTACGAATCGAGACGATGTAGTCCACAGGCAGCCCGTGCATCCGGACGCCCGGGCCCCGCAGCGGATGCCAGTCGAGAACACAGAGAGTGTTCTCGCCCCAGGGGATCAGGTTCATGGCGATGCGGGCCGCACCGAAGGGATCCGCCTTCGCTTCCAGTTCCAGACGGCGTTCCGGCTCACAGATGCGTACGACACACGTGTCGTCGAGAGCCAACGGACCGACGCCGACCCGGACTTGGAGTCGGGCGCCCACTTCGGGCCAGTGCGGGTCGGCCGCGGTGACCTGCTGCGTTCCTGAAACCCACTCCCAGTAGCGAGGGCCGTCGGACAACAGGCCCCAGACTGTGGACGGCGAGCTCAGGATCAACCGGAGATTCCGGGCCACATCAACCACGCTCCCTCTTTCCGCTGCCCCTGGACACCGGCTCGCGCCGTACGCCTCCAGCATCCCCGCCAGGGGCAGGGCCCGGCACCCGCGCGGCATCGTGCGCGACAGGCCGGCAGGCGGGATGGCAGCCCCCGGTCGGCGTCGCCTGTCCAATGGGCGCCGAGCTGCGCACTCCGCCGATCGAGTGAGTCGCGCGAGTGGGATTCAAGTGTGGGCGCGCACCTGGGCCGCACCGGTCCGCACGGATTCCGGGGTGGCCCTTGGTCCTGTACCGGCGCCTACGCCGCCTTCGGCGTCGGGCTTCGACCGGTCACTCGGTCGATGGCCTCGTACGCGGCAAGTCGGCGCCCCTGCGCGTCTGCGCGTCTGCGCGTCTGCGGACACCGTCTCCCCCTCTTCGCAAGCCTGTCCGCGGACGAGCGCCTCGGGGCAGTGGTCGACGCCGCGCGGCGCGTGAGGGTCCCGACGCCTTGCGGGCGCTCGTCGCAGCCCGCGCCCGCCCCACGGGATGCGGCGGCACCGGCTGCCGGAGCTCAGCGGCGGTAGGTGGCTGTCGCGATCTCGACGAAGGATCGCACCAATGGGTTGGTGTCGCCTTCGTTCCACGCCGCCACCACTCGGCTCGGCGCCAAGTCGATCAGTGACACCACAGCCAACTCAGGGGGCAGATCGTGTCCGAGCGGGGCCAGTCCGACCGTGCCGTTCCACAACACGGCTTGCCGGCATTCTTGAACGGTGCGCACCATCGGCCCCTCGCGCGGCCTGCCGCCGTTCCAGTACGACTGCCAGACGGGGTCGGTGCCCTGCGGGAACTGGAACCAGCGGCGGTCGCTCAGCTCGGCCAGTCGCAGCCGGTCATGGCGGGCCAGCGGATCGTCGCTGCGCAGGACCACTCCTACCGGATCGGTTCGCAGCGCACGCACCGTCAGGGCGGTCTCGTCGAACGGCGCCCGGGTGAGGGCGACGTCGACCAGTCCGGCGCGCAGCCCGCACGTCGGGTCGGTCAGATCGGTGTCGCGGATGCGGATGTCGATGCCGGGGTGGCTCCGGCGGTAGGCGGCGGCCAGCCCGGACATTCCCGGGTCGGTGCCGTCGCCCAGGATGCCGACGGTGATGGTCGCGGCGCCGGCCGCCCCACTGACGCGTACCCGGACGCGGTCGGCGTGGTCGAGCAGAGCTCGCGCCTCGTCGAGCAGCACCGTGCCCACCGGCGTGAGCGTGACTCCGCCGGGCGAGCGGGCGAGGAGCAGTGCCCCGATGTCGGTCTCCAACTGCTTGATCGCCCGGCTCAGCGGCGGCTGACTCATGTGCAGTCGGGTGGCGGCCCGGCCGAAGTGGAGTTCCTCGGCGACCGCCACGAAGTAGCGCAAGGTCCGTAGCTCCACGCTGCAACGATACCCACGAGGTATCGGTGCTGCGCGATGGGTCTTGGACACCTGAGGGGTTCCGGCGGTGCACTGGTGAACATGACCGAAGAAGCGAAGACCAGCGAGCCGCATGCCTGCCCCGCCGTGTCGGTGGTGGGTCCGGGCGACGGCGAGACGATCGTTCTGGGAACCACCCGCATGCGCGTCCTGGAGGACGGCAGCCACACCGGGCACCGCCTGGCGATCGCCGAGTCCGTCCTCGCCCCGCACACCCAGGGACCGCCGCAGCACCGCCACGCACAACACGACGAGGGCTTCTACGTCCTCTCCGGCACCGTGCGGTTCACCGTGGGGAACGAGGACTACGACGCCACCGCGGGCACACTCGTGATGGTTCCGCCAGGCACCCCGCACACCTTCGCCAACCCGACCGACCAGCCCGCCGTCATGCTCAGCACATTCACCCCCGACCTGTACGTGCAGTACTTCCGTGATCTCCAGGAGGTGTTCGCCGACGGCCGGCAGCCGACCCGACAGGCCAACGTCGATGCGATGAGCCGCTACGCGACCGAGCCCGCCACCGGCCTCGCCTGAAGCCGACGGGACGGTACGGCCCGGGCGTCCTCCTGCAGACCGGCGCGATCGCCACGCATCTCACCGGCGGGAACCGTCGGATCGCACTCGGCATCGGGCTCACCGCCACCGCGGCCGTGACCACCTGGACGGCCACCCGGCTGTGACCGAGCACGGTCTTCGGCCGTGGATGCGACCGGCCGCGCCGGCTTCGAGCTGCCGCGCAAGCGGATTGCGCCGGCCTGACCCAACATCATGTGGGAAGCCGGAATCCTGGTTGGTGGCCCCACACCCGGAGGAATTCCGCCGAACCGTACGCACCAGGCCCCGGATCGGTCGGCGATGCCACGATGCCCGTCGACACCCCGGTGCCTGTGATGATCCCCGCGGGCCGGTTCCGGGCACGGTCGGCGGGTGAGCGGCACTTCACTCCCGGCAGGCAGCCGGCAGGCCGGCGTCTTGGCCTCGGCTGCCCGCCGCGGCGTGAACGAGGCGGGACAGCCGCAGCGTTGAGGGTCTTCGAGCCCGGGCAGGCCCGTCCGGGCGAACCGGCCACGCCGGGCGAACCGATCTGCCGAAGCGGTTCACCGGTACCTCGCGGCCGGCTCCGCCCGTCACCGCCCAGCCCCCGGGATGACCAGTGCGGGAAGCCACTTGGACAGGGAAAACGCAACTTCGACATCGCCCGCAGAGGGAGCTACCTTCATCTCGTCTTCGGCGATCGCCCACGGTCGCACAGGAGTTCCCTCAGGCTGAGCCACCCGCGACAGGGTGAGTCGGTCACGCTCCACGAATGCCCGCCTCCATGCCTGGGCCACCGAACCGGGTCCACGCCAGGCCCCCAACCAGGGAGAGACGCATGCCCCATCTTGCGCTGTACACATTCGGCGTCCTGAAGTCGCCGCTCGCCGATCCCGCACCTCTCACGCGCGAGTTCCACGACCGCGCCGAACCCATCTACCAGAAGATCAGCCGGCACCCCGGGTACCTCGCTCGTGCTGAAGCGGCAGACGGCGACCGGGGCACACACTTCGAATTGGACTGGGGCGCATGGGGAGAGTTCACCGTACCGACCTGGTACGGCAAGGGCCACACGGCGGAGACCACCGCCCTGGCCACGACCCTCTCGCTCTGGACCGACCTGCGCCCCGCCTTCGACGCCATCTACACCGGTCTGCACCGTGAGGCGCTGAACAGGCGTTACGACTGGTTCGAGCGGACAGGACACCCGGGCCATGTGTTCTGGTGGGTCTCCGACGGCGTGATACCCACCTGGCAGGACGGGGTTTCCAGGCTGGAACACCTCCACGACCACGGCGCCGCGCCGCACGCCTTCACCTTCCACCACTCGTTCGCCCCGGACGGAACTCCGGCCAGGATCAAAGGCATCGGGCCGAAGAGCGACCGGGTTCACTGACAAGAAGGCCCGAACGACCGGGTTCGCTGTCGAACGCCTCGATCGCATGACGGCGGACAGATGTGTCTGCGCTGCGGCGGATCCGCCGTCGCCCGGGGCTTCGCCCTCTCCCTCGCGAGCACCGATGAGCGCCGGGACGCCATCCGGGCCACCGGCGGCTTCGCCGGCACGAGGACCTGCCCAGCCCCGAGCGGTCCTCGCCGGCTGCGCCCACCGGGCCGCCACGAGCAGTACGGGCGAGTCGGCGAAGAGAGCCGGACGACCGGACGAGTACCGCGCCAGTACGGGGATTGCGGCGAAGTCCCGTACTGGCGTCAGCGAACCGTGGCACACTGCGCGCGACCGGCCCCGTTCCGGCCACGTCCGCGCGGCCGGCGCGCCTCCGAACAGCACGGTGGGGCCGGGGCGTCCGGACCGGGCTCGGGCGCCGCTGTTCATCCGCCGGTCGCCGGCGACACCGCACCATCGGGCCGTTGGTCCGCCGCTCTCAAGGAGACTCCCATGTCCTCTCCCGCCGTCGGAAGGCGAACAGTCGCGGCGGTCCACGCCGCACCGGTGTTCATGGACACCGAGGCGACGGTCGACAAGGCCGTCGCCCTCATCGAACAGGCCGGCCGGGAAGGTGTCGACCTGCTGGTGTTCCCGGAGACCTTCGTGCCCGGCTACCCGTACTGGATCGAGGCGTACGCCCCGCTGGACCAGCAGGGCGCCAACGCCGCCTACGCCGGGGCGTCCGTCGAGGTGCCGGGACCTCAGATCGCCCGGATCCAGTCGGCCTGCCGACGGGCCGGCGCCGGGGCGGTCCTCGGCGTCAGCGAACGCCTCGAAGGCACCCGCACCTGCTTCAACAGCCAGGTCTTCATCGACCCCGACGGGGCTCTGCTCGGTGTACACCGCAAGCTCCAGCCCACCTACGCGGAACGGATCGTGTGGGCCCAGGGCGGCGGCGCCACGCTCCGCGTGTTCGACAGCTCGCTCGGCCGGATCGGCGGACTGGCCTGCTGGGAGCACACCATGAACCTGGCCCGGCAGGCCCTGATCGCCCAGGGGCAGGAGATTCACGCGGCGGCCTGGCCCGGGCTGTCCACCATGGCCGGATTCGAGGCCGTCGCCGACGTACAGATCGACGCGATGATGAAGACCCACGCGCTCACCGCCCAGGCGTTCGTCGTCTCTGCGGGCAACCCGGTCGACGGGACGTGTCTGCGCTGGATGGCGTCCACCCTCGGCCCACAGGAGCACATCACCGCGGGCGGCGGCTGGTCAGCGGTGATCCATCCCTTCACCCAATATCTGGCAGGACCGCACACCGGCCCCGAGGAGCGGCTCGTCACCGCCGTGATCGACCTCGCCGACCTCGACGCCGTCAAGGTCTGGGTCGACTCGCGCGGCCACTACGCACGACCGGAGATCCTCGGCCTGCGCGTCGACGACCGGCCGCTCTGGCACGACGAGGGTGCGCGCCGGTGGCCCGTCTCCCCGGGTGACGACGGGCCCGGGACAGCGGACGGGACGGACTGGGACAAGGCCTGAGCCACGGACGCAGGTACGGTACGGTCCCGGTCGAGCAGGTGGAGCCGGTGGACAGGGGCGCGGCGCCCGGCTACCGGTCGTCAGTCGCCGCGGCCAGTTTGTCGAGCAGGTCGGTCACGGCGGCGCCCGTCATGCGGTACCCGTCGGCGGTCCCGGCGATCCGTCCCGAGGCGACACTGGAGTTCCACCAGTCCTCGACGAAGCCGGGGGCGTATCCGCCGGTGCTGAAGTCGTAGGGATCAGCGACGAGACCGAAGACGATCATGAGCTCGTAGTCCGGCAGCGCATAGGAACGCTCCTGCCCCGCAGCCGCCTTCATGTACCGGTCGAGGGAGTCGACCCGGTTGAAGCTGGTGAATAGCCAGAACAGGCAGTCGTACATCAGCGTGGAGCGCTCATCGGCGTGCAGGGCGAAGAAACCCTTGTCGTGCACGATGGCCTCCGCGAGCCTCCGCAGGCGCCGGTCCGCGTCGGGCAGGACATCGGCGACCTCGCGGAAGGCACGGGACAGCACCGGGGAGAAGCCGCCGTCGCGGACGGTGGCCAGGGCGTCGATCCGGTCCTGCTCCGAGGTGTCGTAGACGGACGCGTCGACCAGACCCGTGATGAAGGCCTCGAAGTTCTCCGCCACCGGGGTGATCGCGAAGTCGTCCTCCTGGTCGATGTGGACCACGGTCGGTTCACCGTGCCTGCCGCAGGCGCGGTAGTCGAGGGCGAGCATGTCGTGGCCGGCCGAGGGTGTGTCGGCGAAGTAGACACCGATGTCGGGGTACTCCCACATGTCGATCCAGAACCGGCTGCCGTACTCGCCGCCGAGCGACTGCGGCCGTGTCCGCCCCACGCCCCTGATCCCGGTGATCGCGATGTGGTCGTCGGCCCAGGAGGTCGGCTCGGCCATGGGGAAGTGATCCCGGTTCGGAATGCCGCCGTTGTACGCGGTCATCAGAGCGATGTACGAGTCGGGCAGCCGGTATCCGCCGATCTCCTCCTCCACCGACTCGATCAGCTCCGGTGTGGGTGGGGCCTCCTCCACGTACTCCCCCAGCGCGTATGCCGAGTCGTCCCAGAATCCGGCGACGTCGAAGCCCTCGAAATTTCCCATGTGGCCTCCCAGGCCCGCTCGCCCGGCGATCGTAGTCCCGGGCCCGAACGCGAGCACGACCGCCCCCGGCTTCGGGGAGGCCGTGGACTCCGCCGGGGCGGCCCGGCACGGTGTCCTCGCCGAGCGCCTGCCCCGGCCCGGGTGCTACCCGCCGCTCGCCGTGGGATTGCCCTGGTGCGTGAACGCCGCCCAGTGGTGCAACCGGTGCAGGTCCGGTCTGGCGGCCTCGGAGCGGAGGGGGCCGTCGAGGGCGGGCGGGGGTGTGCGGTGCCGGTCGAGCATCCAGAGCTGGGCGGCACGCAGGGCGTCCGGCGGGGCCAGACCCCGGGCGGTGAGGTGGTGGTGGAAGACCGCCATCATCACCGAGGTCGGGCCGTCGCGCACCGCCCACCGTGAGCCCACGACATCGGCGGCCCCGCCCGTGACCAGTGCGGTGGCCAGGGTCAGTGCCTCGTCGTGGTGACCCGCGCTCAGGTCGGTCTCGCAGGCGCTGAGAACGATCAGGGGGCCTGCCGTGCCGGGCCCCCGGTCGGCAGAGGCGTCCAGGATGTGGGCGACGGTGAGCCTGCCCTCGTCGGCTGCGGCACCGGGCGGCACGGCGAGCCGCAGTTCCGAGTCGGTGGGCCGGGGCGCGGCGACGGCGTGGCAGGACAGGTGGACCAGGGAGGCCGGGGTCGTGCCGCCGGGCAGCACGGCGAGCAGGTCCTCCGGTGTGCCCGCGGCATCCCGCTCCCCGTCCGCCGTGAAGAACTCGCCGTAGCGCAGCGCTCCGGCATAGCAGGCGGAGCGCAGTGCCGCCGTCTCCAGTTCGGCCCAGGGCAGGGTGAGTTCCGGGTCGGCGACGAGGACCTGCGGTCCTGTGGCGGGGGACATCCGGTGCCGGCCGGCAGCCGCCAGGAACTGGACGCCGGAAGGGGCGTAGCTGAGGACCGCCTCCTGGCAGGCGTACCGGTGGCTGTGCTCGCCGAGGCCCCGGATGCGTGCGGCGTGCCACGGGACGACACCGAGCGGGCCGCAGGGTACGAGGACGATCCGTGGCGGCCGGGCCAGGGGCCCCTGGGCCGCGAGCAGCGGCCGGACGGTGCCGAGCACCGGTCCCATCACGGCCCGCCAGGCCCAGTCGCACAGCGTGCCCAGTGCCTCCTGCCAGCGCCCTTCGCACGCGGCGAGCTCCGCCGGTCCCTGCTCCGGGTCGGTGAGCACCCGGGAGCGTTCCGCCGCCACCTCCAGATAGCGGTCCAGCGGTGGGCTGCCCGACTGGAGCAGCTCCGGCAGCGCGACCGCGGCCGGGGCCGCGCCCGGACGGAGGATCAGCGCACGGCCGGGGAACTCTCCGTTGGCCATCGGCACCCCGGCCACCAGGTACACCAACGCGTCGGTGCCCGTGGCGGCGAGGCCCGCTGACAGTTCGGCCGGGCCGGTGGCGCCGAGGAGTGGCCGGGCTCCCGGCCCCTCCGTGGCTCCCCGGCCTGCTCCGAGCGCCTTGAGCGCCTTGCGCCGCAGACCGCTGGGAATCGGCGGGGTGCCGTCGGGGACCTGCGGCACCCGCGCCCCGGGGGCCGTCGCCGCGGTGGGGCGGATCGGGTGTGCGAAGACCTGGGCCCGCCACTGCCGGGCGAGTCCGGGGTGGCCCGCGGCATCGAGCAGTGCCGGGATGCCCCGGGTGGCGGCGGCCGACTGCAGCACCAGGGCACGGCCCCGCTCCAGGTCGGCCACCGCGTCCGCCGGCCGGCCGACGCGGAAGGCGATGAACGCGAGGCGCCGCGACAGCATGGCCCCGTTGAGCGCCGCGGACAGGCCGTGGTCGGCGCCGGACTGGAGCAGGACGTCGGCGGCCAGTTCACCCAGCGCCTCGCGGAAGACCTCGACGCAGGCCCGCTGGTCGGCGGCGCGGTGCGGGCCGCCGCGCGCGGCGCGCATGAGGTGGGCCTCGGCCAGCTTCGTCAGGACGTCCACGCGGTGTGTCTGGCCATGCCCCTCGGTGATCAGCACGCGGACACGGGTCAGCTCGGTGATGGCTTCGTCCAGCAGTTCCCCGGGCCCCTCGCCGCGCACCACGTCGAACAGCATCCGCAGACCGAGCACGCCTCGTCGGTCGTACTCATGGTCGTGGTGGAGCCGGGGACCGTCGAGATCGCGGCGGAAATCGGAGATCGCGCGATGGAGGATCTCCGGTTCGGCCGCCTCGGGCCGCGCGGGTTCAAGGGCGCCCTCGGGTGTCCGCCCCGCCGGTCGGGCGGGTGACAGGAGGGCGTCCAACTCGGTGATCCGTTCTTCCAGTGCCCCGCGACGGTCGCTGTCCGGCGGCAGGGCCGCGTACCGGTCGCGCAGTTCCTCGGCCAGGCGGGGCAGTTCCCCGTGGTCCCCGGTGCGCCGGGCGTGGCTCAGCTCGGCGCCGGCGGCGGAGAGCGCGAGGTCGAGGACGAACGGTGAGTCGGGCGGCACCGAGCCGTCACGCTCCAGGGCGGCGCGCAGTTCGCGCAGGGTGGTCAGGGCGACGTCGGCGTCGTGGAAACTGCCTCCGTGCACGGCGACCTGCTCCAGGATGGCGACCAGCTCCGCGTGCAGGGAAACGCCCCACCAGGAGCCGTCGGGGCTCGCGTCGATGGCTTCCCTGAGCAGCGCGGCGGCGTCGTCCAGATAGCCGGGGTCGCCGGTGCGGTAGGCGAGGAGCCGGTCCAGACGGGCGGCCAACTGCCGTTCGCGGATGCCGGTGTGCGCGACGAAGTCCCGTAGGTGGCTGTCGAGATACGGGAGGACGCCCGGGTCCACGGCCGTTCCGATCGGCCACTCGGCCAGCCGGTCCGCGCTGTCGCCGTCCGGCTCGGGCGTGGGCCGTTCCGCCTCGGAGAAATCGGCCGGTTCGCTGGTCAGGAACTCCCATTGGAGCAGCAGATAGGCGTGGAGCCTGGCCACCCGGGCTCGCCGCGGAGTGTCCGGCGGCAATGCGCGCAGACTCGTCAGCACGAGGTCGGCGGCCCGGCGTACGCCGTCGGCGCCGGCCGCGCGCCCGGCGCCCGCCCGGTGCACCAGCCGCACCGCCTCCGGGTCGAGGGTCGGGTTGTCGGGCGTGGGGTCGCCGCCCCGCTCGGCGGAGAACTCGACGACCAGCCATGTGAGTACGCGGGCGAATCGCGCCGTGCCGCACGAGCCGGCCAGATCCACCAGTCCCCGTACGGCTTCGAGAAGTTGGTTCTGCGCCGAGAGTGTCGGGGCGGTGCTGTCGCGGGCCGCCGTGGCGTGATCCGCCCCGTCGGCGGACCGGTCGGACACGGACCGGGCGGAGCGGGTGGACCCGGGCGCGAGCATCTGCTCGATGATCTCCCGGTTGCTCTCCGTCTGCCGGCGGAACTCCTCGTCGACCGGTGCCTCGGCGATCCGGTCGACCACCTCCCTGGCCTCGGTGAGGTCGCGGCGTACTGCCTCCGTGAGGACCCGCCCGTCGGCCACGTCGAGCAGCGCGTTCTGCAGGGCGGTGCGGCTGCCGTCGACCCGGGGCAGAGCCCAGGGTGTGAGCAGGAAGATCAGCATCATGCGGGACAGCACCGCGAAGGGGGCGTCGACGGGTCCATGACGGTCCACCCAGCGCAGGCGCCGCAGCGCCTCGGCCCGCTCGCCGGTGTCGAGCGTCGTGTCGTCGCGCCGCAGCTGACAGCGCGCACCGATCAGGAGGGCCACATACACGAAGACCTCGGAGAAATTCTCCTCCTGCTGAATCAACTCCCTTTCCATGGCGCGAAGTTCATCGATCGCGGAGCCCAACCGCGCCTCGTCCTTCCAGCCCTCTCCCTCCATCAGCCGCCCCGCGGCACGGACCGCCTCGGCCGCCCGGCCGCGCAGTTCCTCAGTCATCGGCTTCTCCCCTCAGCCCCCGCGCCCGGCGATACGCTGATGGTCGGTACAGCCCGGGGCCGTCGAGCGGCGGACCCGCCGAGCACTCCGGGAAGGGGCACCGTGCACGACGCCAGGACGAGGATCGCGGACGCACTGACGGATTCCGGGCGTTGCGAGCGGGAGACGGCGCTCCTGGTGCTGGGGCACGCCGTGCGCTGGGCCGCCCGCACACTCGGCGGGAACGGCACACCGTGCGCCGACGAGGACATCGACGGAGCCGATGCCCTGACCGCCCTGTACGCGTTGGACGACGCGCTGGCCGGCGCCCAGGACCTCGCCGACGCGCTGCCCGCACTGCTCCGGGCGGCCCGGGCGGGCGAGCGGCTGGGGCGCGACATCCAGGACCTGATGGCCGAACTCACCTCGCTGGCCGGGCGGATCGGGGTGGAACGCGCCGCCCTCGACGAGTTCCTGGCGCGCGAGGCCGAGCTGCGGCAACGTCTCGCGGAGCACGAGAAGCTGCGCCACGAGGTCGACGAACTGCGGCGGCTCGAAGCGCTCGTGGCGGAGCTGGACGACGTACGGGAGCAGCGCGCGGCGATCGACGGACGGCTGCAGGAGCTGCGCGGCCAGGAACCCGACGCGGCCGACGAGGAGTTGCGCACCGCTGCCGACTCGCTGCTGCGTCTCACCGAGCAGCAGCTCTCGGCACTCGCCCCACGGACCCGGCAGTCCCTGGAGCAGGTGGCCGCGGCACAGCGAGAGCTGGAGGACACCCGGCGCAGGATGAGTGAGAGCACACAGGAGCTCTCCTCCTTGCGGGAGACGTTGGAGAGCGTCCGGACCGAGTACAGCACAGTACTCGCGTCGCTGACCCGCCACGCCCGGGCCGACCGGGAGCTGGCGAACGCCCTGCACGAGGCCGCGGACGGCGATGGCGAAGGGCGGGCACCGGGGTTGACCCCGGCCGAGGTGGCGGTGCTCACCGAGACCGTCGAGCGGCGGCTCGCCGAGGCGGACCGCGCTCTTCGCCGTGCCCTCGTGGACCGGGGCGGCCCCGACGCCGACGGCCAGAGGAAGATCACCAGCAGTCCGGCCTGAGACGGGGCCGCCCGGTGTACGGCCGGGCCGCGGGCCCGTATCACCCGGAACGCACCGGTGGTTCCCCGGCGTTCCGGCCCTCCGCCGGATCCGGTACGTCCTCGGGAAGGAACTCCGGGCTCTTGTCCCCGGTGCCCCAGCGCGCCGCCTTCAGAGACTCCATGATCTCCATCAGCCGCCGCACCTCACGGGCGTTGCCGAACGAGCGCGGGTCGGCCCTTCGGGTCTCCTCCAGCCATCGGCGGGCGCGTTCCCCGGTCCCGGGGCCGAGGGCGTAGTCGCCCGCCACGGCCGAGCGTCGCAGGATCTCCACGAGGTCGTCCATGGAGAACTCGGGGAACGGCACCGTCGTGGTGAACCTCGACCGCATTCCCGCGTTGAAGCCGAGCAGTTCCTCCATCTCCCCCGGGTACCCGGCGGCAATGACGACGAATTGGCCCCGCCGGTGCTCCATCTCCCGGAGCAGGGTGTCCACCGCCTCCGCGCCGAAGCCCGCGTTCCCGCGAGCGTCCCGGACCAGGCTGTACGCCTCGTCGATGAACAGCACCCCGCCCAGCGCCCGCTCGACGGCCTCACGGACCCTTGGTGCGGTCTGCCCTACGTACTGGCCCACAAGGTCGACACGGGTCACTTCCACGACATGGCCCTTGCGCAGCAGTCCGAGTGCGCGGAACAGCTCCCCGACCAGTCGGGCCACCGTGGTCTTCCCGGTGCCCGGTGGCCCCGCGAACAGCAGGTGCGGCGGGTCGAAGGACGCGGCGCCCCGCTCCTGGCGCATCCTCAGCCGCTGGGCCAGGCCGGTCAGCTCCGCGCAGACCGGCCCGAGGCCGACGTACCGGTCGAAGGAGGCGAGGAGTTCCGCCGGGTCCGGTGCGGGCCGGGGCAGGTGCTCGCGGTAGGTCTCCGGGATGTCGTCGCCGACGACGGGCTGTTCCACGTCCCGTCCTACGCGTACGGACCACCGGGAGCGGACCGCGTCGGCGAGGGTCCGCATCTCCCGGACGTTCCCGAATGCGGCGTCACGGCCTCGGTGCATGCTCTCCACGATCTGCCGCAGCGCCGCCGCCGCTTCGTTCTCGACCGTCAGGCCGCCCTGATCCAGCCGGTTCATGAGGGTCGTGTGCAGGGTGCCGGGGTCGTAGTCGGGGAAGGTGACGATGTTGGTCTCGGGGAAACGGCTCCTCAGACCCGGGTTGGCGTCGAGGAACTGGTTCATCTTGTCCGGGTAGCCGGCCACGACGACGACCAGTTGCCCGCGGTCGTCCTCCATGCGTTTCAGGAGTGCCTGGACCGCCTCGTCGCCGAAGCCGTCCCGTTGGTCGCTGAGCCCGTAGGCCTCGTCGATGAACAGCACTCCGCCCAGGGCCCGGTCGATGACCGCGTCGGTGCGCTGCGCGGTCTGTCCGATGTAGCCGGCGACCAGGTCGCTGACCTTGGCCTCCACGCAGTGGCCCCGGTCCAGCACGCCGACGTCCCGGTACATCTCCCCCACCAGTCGGGCCACGGTGGTCTTGCCCGTGCCGGGGTTGCCCGTGAACACCAGGTGCCGGGACGGTGGTTCGCCGTCCCGTGACCGGCCTCGGGCCCGGAGTTCCTCGCTCGCCGCCAGCTCCGCGCGCAGGTTCTCGAAGCGGCGCATGAGCTCCTGTGTACCGGGCATCACGGCCAGCCGCTCCCAGGGAGAGCGGTCGTCGGCGACGCTGCCGCCCAGCCAGGGCCGGACCGATTCCCGGTCCAACACGCGCCCGGCAGACAGGAGTTGTTCGAGGCGTTCCCGCCAGACGCGGGCGGTCTCGGGCTGGCCGGCCATCGCCCGGACCACCCGGTCCAGGTCCCCCCACTCGACCGGCAGCCCCTTGCGCAGCCGTACCGAGTGCACCAGCCGCTCCAGTTCCGGCCCCCGGGGAAGCCCGATCCGGTGCGTGCCGCCACGGGCGGGCTCGGCGCGTCGTTCGGCGACGAAGGTCTCCAGCTGCGGGCAGCGTCCCAGTCCTTCCAGGAACGCGGCCACCTGGCTCAGGGAGGATCTGTTGAACACGAGGATCCACTGGTTGCCCTCGACGCCGTCGGCCGCCCATTCGGCCAGGGCTCCGGCGAGCTGGCGCGGGGCCTGGTTGTGCAGCAGGAACTCGTCCGCGTGCGGGAACACCACCGCGGTTCGGTGTTCGGTGCTGCGGAGATACCCGATGAGCGTCATCACTCCGAACGGGTCGGCGATCCCCGACGCGCGGGCGGCGCCCACTCCTGACGTGGAGCTCGGCTCCGGCCCCGCGGCGGGCGCGGTGGCCAGGAGCTGGGCACCGCCGAGCGGGCCGCGCAGACCGGCGTGGCGCATGCCGCCCGTGCGGGTCCGGCCGGCCGGCCCGGATGTGCGGCGGGCGGGGCGGCGGGACCGTTCCCAGGACTCCTTGTCGCGGAAGTAGACCGGGTCGTGCAGGGTGCTGAACACGATCCGCTCGAACCCTTCGGAGCGCAGCATGCGCCAGAGTGCCTGTTCCATGGAGCGGACCTGTCCGGTGCCGTCGACGAAGACGTCGCCCACGCCCGGCCCGTAGAACACCGTGAAGGGCTCCCCGGTACGGACGGCCTCCGGGGCGAGCCGCTCCGCGCCCGGTGGGCACCCGGGCGCGGGGGTCCCTTTCGTCAGGCTCCCGCTCATGTGCCCGCCCCGGGCCGGCCGGCCCGGCCGCCCGGCTCTGCGGGGCCCGGGATCCGGGTGTCCCCGGCAATGACCGTCGGCTCCGAGGGTTCCAGGCCCATCGGCACGCCCTGGTCCCGCAGCGCCCGGTGCACCGCGTCGGCCCGGCTGCGGAGTTCGGCCTCCGCCGTGACGTCGTGGTCGCTCGACTCCACGCGGATCACGCACTGGTCCGAGTCCCTGTCCTCCTGGACGATCTCGACCCTGATCTCGTTGCCGTTGGCCGCGTTGCGCAGCCGGGCGTGGAAGGCTCCCCGTTCGTCGTCGGCGGCGTAGCCGGACTCCTCCTCCACCAGGTCGTAGTAGGCGACCTCGGCGAGGGTGTGGGCCACGACATCCGCGAGGTTGACCCGCATCTGCGAGGTGAGCTGGCGCATCCCGGCCCGCTCCACCACCTGGCCCAGGCCCCGTTCGAGCCGGGGCGCCTCCTCGTCGCGCAGCACACGCAGGTCCTGTACGCCGGTGTGCGGGTCGCGGGCGCGGGAGAGCGCCTCGGCGGTCTCGTGCAGCACCTGGTCGAACTCTCCCTCGGACCAGTGCACGACGTCCAGCGTGCAGTCCGGGACCGGCCGGGCGTCCGGGCCGATGACGGGGCGGTGCCGGTTGTCCTCCGCCAGGGTCTCCACCTGCACCAGGGCCTCCACGGCCTCCTTCTGGGCCAGGCAGCGCTCGAACTCCCGCTGCTCGATATCCACCCGCAGGTCGCTCAGCTCGTGGAAGGTCTCCTGTGCGACGGCGAGCGCGGCGTCGAAGCGGCCCTCGCCCGCGGTCGCGTCGGCCGTGGCGATCCGCCGGCGCAGCCGGTCGAGGCGGCCGGGGGCGTACCGGTCGTGGGGCAGTTCCCCGTCGATGAGGTCGGCCATGGTGCGGGCGTCGGCGAGCCAGGCGCGTACGGTGTCCTCGGCGCGGGCCCGGTCGGCCTTGAACGCGTCGATCTCCTGGGCCAGGCGGGCGGTCTCGGCCCGGCGCTCGGCGCGCTCCGCCGCGAGGGCGCGCTCGGCCTCCCGGCGCTGCTCGTCGAGGCGCTGCCGGGTGTTCTCCTCGATGCGGCCCGCCGTCTCGCGCAGGTCCTGGTGCAGGCGCTGGGCCTGTTCGCGCAGCTTGCGGTTGGTGTCGGCCTCGACCTGCCGGGTCCGGTCGCTGAGCCGGTCGATCGCCGCGTCCTGGCGGCGCTGCCGGGCCTGCACCGTGGCGAACGCCCGGTCGACGTCGGCCCTGGTCTGCTTCCGCACATCGGCGACCAGGCGCGGGATGTCCCGTTTGACGGACTGGAGCTGTCGCGCCTTGCGCTGCAGGCGGTGCCACTCCGCCTCGTCGATCTGGATCCTCTTCCTGCCGCTCATGACTGTCCTTTCTGCTGTGGAATGGCGTCCGGACCCGCGCCGGAGCCGTGGGGGTGTGCTCCCGGGGTCCGGGCGCGGACCGTGTCGACCGCTCGCTCGAAGGCGGCGGGGAAGTCTCGCGGAGGCACCCCGATGAGCAGGGCCTCCCGGCCGTCGACGGCGATCTCGACGTCCCGCGCCCGGCCCTCGAAGTCGTAGCCGCTGTCCACGAGGCGCGGGGTGAGGTGGTGGACCCGCTGGTTGCTGCTGCCGCGCAGGCCGCGCCCGTCGTTCAGGGCCGCCACGTACGTGCCGTCGATCAGTACGTCGACGGCGGCGAGCAGTTCGGGCACGTCCGGGGACGGGGGCCGGGTGCGCAGCCGCTCCAGTCGGTGTCCGGTGAAGCAGACCACGGACACGTCCCTGATCTGCCGGGCCCGCCGGACGAGCCGGGCCAGCCCCGCGGCCTGGCCCATCGGTTCGCCGCCCGAGAGGGTCAGCCCGGTGACCCGGGGGTCCGTGAGCAGTTCGGCCGCGAGGTCGTCGGGGTGCGCCGGGCGTGCGGGGCGTTCGGGGATCCACTCCGGCGCGAGGCAGCCGGCGCAGTGGAACGGGCAGCCCTGCACCCACACCACGGAGCGCACGCCGGGGCCGAGGGCGCAGGTGCCGACGCGGGTGGCCGCCACATTCAGCGGCTGCCGCGCCGTCATCGGGGCCCCTCGGCGCCTGGCCGGGCGGTGCCCGGTGCGGGTGCCGGGCCGCTGTCCTGACGGTGTGTGAAAGCCAGCCCGCCGACCACGGCACGGGTGCCAGGTGCGCAGACCACCCGGTCCGGTCGGCCGGTCGAGCCGTCCGGGACATACCGGATCATCAGGTCCGTCCCGGGCCCGTCGGCGGTACGGCGGCGGCGTCCGTGCACCGTTCCGCGTCCGCCCTCACGCGGCTGGAACGCCACCCGCCTCCCGGAGAGCGCGATCCGGCCGGGAACACCTCCCTCGAACACCGGGACGACGATCAACGCCCCGGACAGGACCGGACGGTTGACGCTCCGCCAGCGCAGCCAGCCGAGCACCGGGACCGCGAGGAGGCCCAGCAGGATCCCCGGCAGCAGGAGGGCGGAGCCGGTGTCCGCGCGTACGGTCAGCGGGGCTCCCCCGACCGCGACCGCCTCAGGCACCTTCGGATCCACGTCGGGCGCGAGGGCCCGTTGCCATGGGGACGTCACCTTTCCGGACACCCGCAGCACGGCCGAGGCTTCCACGGTGTGCCGGTAGGGCAGGCCGCTTCCGTCCGGTCCGCCCGTGAGGCGCACGGCGTACGTCCTGGACTCGCCGGGGCCCAGGGTCAGCCGCGTCGGCAGACCGCTGATGCCGAGCGGGGCCCCGGTCGCGGAGAGCCGCGCGTCGCTCACGGTCAGCGGCAGGTGCCGCGCGGCCGACCGGAAGGTGACGGAGGCGGCCGCGGAGCCGGTGGTGAGATCGCGGGGGCCGGTCCGCTTCCAGGACGCGGTGACGCCCTTGCCCCGGTCCTCGGCGAGCAGTCGCGCCGCCGACCTGGCCCGGGTGCTGTCCCCGGCGCGCTGGAGGTAGGAACCCAGGTCCTGGATGCTTCCCGGGCGCAGGACGAGCGTGTTGCCGACGACGTCCCCGAGCCGTTCGGCACCGCTCGCGCCGGTTGCCAGCGGCAGTGCGTACCCGGCGAGTTCGGTGCGTGCGCCGATGGCTTCGGCGCGCTTTCGCAGCGCCTTCCAGGCAGTACCGGAGGACTTGGGGTAGCCGGACCCGCGCGGCGGTTGGTGGCGGCCGTCGGTGAGCATGACCACGGAGGCGACGCTCGCGGCGTCGGTCCGCTCCAGCTCGCGCAGGGCCTGGTCCAGGGCGGCGCCGATGTCGGTGCCGCCGTCCGGGTCGGGAGCCCGGGGCAGCCGGGCGACGATCTTCGCGGGGTCACCGGCCGAGCCGATGTAGCGCGCCTCGGGACGGTCGTCGAAGGCGATGAGGGCGACGTGGTCGGCGCGGGTCAGGCCGCCGAGGAAGGTGCGCAGGGTCGAACGGACCGTGTCGTAGCGGCCCTTGGCCTTCATCGAGCCGGAGGTGTCGACCAGGATGACGTAGTCCACGGGCTGGTCGGCGACGCCGAGTTCCCGGTAGATCTCTTCCCTGCTCGGTCCCTCGGCTGCGGTCGCCGGAACGGTGGCCGCAGCCAGGGCGGCCAGCAGGACGGCTCCCACGGCCGCCGCACGCCGCAGCGTGGTGGTGGCACGTGGTGACCGGGTGGTTCGCTTCACGGACGGGCTCCCTGGGTGTCGGGCGGACGGGCGGGCTGCCGGGCGTAGCGGGCAGGGGTCACCCCCCGGGCGGAGGCTGGGAGACGGGCCGCCCCGGGCCGGCCCCGGGCACGCCGGCCGGCAGGACACCCAGCGGGAACTCCTCGGGCGGGAGTCCGTCCCCTGGCGGGTGCGCACCGGTCCGGCCCCGGCCGATCGGCTGGAGCACGAGGTGCGCGGCCCCTTCGGCAGTGACCCGCATCCCGACGTGGAAGCGCTCCTCGGCCACCGCGGGGACCGTCACGACAGCCGCGGGTACGCCGCTCTGCGCCCCGGGCCCGCGGACCAGGAGCCGGACCGTGCGTACGCCGCTCCCCCCGGCCGTCGCGGTCCCGAACCGCACCCGCTCCCCGTCGGTCTCGGCGAACACGGTGGCCCCGCCCGGAACCAGCGTGTGCGGTGGACTGATCAGCAGTTCGCCGTCCCGGGGCCGTCCGTGCACGGTGCGGTGGACGCGCACGGCGACCGCGTGCGGGTACCGGTCGGCCGCGTCGGCGCTTCCCGCGGCCACCAGCGCCGCCCCCAGCACCGCGGCCAGCGCGGGATCGGTGCCCTCCGGCAGCGGCACCGGGGGGCCGAGACGGTCCGCGAGGTGCCGTGCCACCGTTCCCGACCGGGCCGCGCCGCCCACCGCGACCACGGGCGTACGGTCCGGGCCGGTGCGGGCGACCGCGAGGGCCCGGTCGAGGCCCTCCGTGAGCCGGGCGAGGGCCCGGTGCACGACACCGGCGGTGATCTCCCGGCCCGCCACCTCATGGACCACGGTGTCCGCGGACCGCTCGGCGCGGTCCGGGCGTGCCGCCATCCGGTCGAGGGCGACCTCGGTGCGCCGGGTGTTCTCCGCCCTGGCCAGGTCGAGACCGCGCAGTACGTCCGGGTCGTCGACGGCAAGGCCCGCACCGTCGAGCACCGCCCCGTCGAACGCGGCACCGTAGCCGTCGGGCTCCGGCCCGTGCCGGGTCACCCGGGAGACGGTGACGGTCCCGCCGACGAGCGCGCACCGCGCGATGTCGATGCCGGCCGCGCCCAGGTCGCACACCAGCACCGGCCACACGGGCGGACCGCCCGTGTGCCGCAGCAGGGCCAGCACCGCGTGCGGGGCGCCGACGAGCCGGGACGGCGGGCCACCGAGTTCCGGGGAGGAGCGCGCCTGTTCGCCGTGCGGGACGACCAGAACCAGCCGTCCCGGCGTGCCGCAGTGATCGCGGTACGCGGCGTACGCCACGCCGAGGGCGGCGTCCCGGTCGCCGCGTACCCCGGCCGGGGTGGGCAGACCCTCGCCCGGCACCGCGCCGGGCAGGTCGACCAGACGTGGCGTCCCGTCCGCGTCGACCCGCGCCACCCGGAGGAAGCGCGAGCCCGCGTCGATGGCGACGGCGGGTTCGGCGGGCGCCGTCATCGGCGTTTCCCGGGCACGATCCGCCCCATCTTCCCCAGGACGCCCCGGCGTTCGCCCTCGGCGGCGGGCTCCGCGGCCGTCGGCGCGTCGGGGCCGTGCCCCAGCTCCGCCACGATCCTGTCGTGCCGGGCCCTCTGTTGCCGGCTGTGTTCGGTCAGCAGCGACCGCAGCCCCGCGTACCGGTCGTCCCGCACCAGGGCCCGGTACAACCGGAGGCCAGGCAGGTCCGCCGCGAGTTCGTCCATGAAACGGGTGACCTGCTCCAGACCGTACGGCCCTCGCGCCACGGTCCATCCGGCGACGGTGTCGAGGAGCTGCACCGGCAGCCGCAGCGGCGCGCCCGCGGCCAGCAGCAGACTGGCCAGCCGCTCGTACGACGCGTGGTCGTTCACCGCCCTGCGGAACTCGTGGACGGGCCGCAGCCAGGCCATGTCGTACCGCTGCGACACCTGCTCCATGAGGTACTCGGGTACGTCGAGGTCGTTGAGCGGGCGTCCATGTCCGGTGAGCCGCCGGTGCAGCACCTCGCACACCGGCTGCAGAAAGTTCCCCGGCAGTACGATGCCCAGCTGCTCGATCACCCGCCAGCCGCGCTGCCCCGGCGTCCCCGCCAGGAGGGCGTCGACGGCGAGGCGGCGCAGTTCGCCGTCCGAGCCGAGCCGGTTGATCAGTACGGCCATGTACACCCGCAGTTCCGAATCGTCGGCGAGCCGTTCCAGGCGGGGCATGCCCGGCGTTCCGGTGCGCGTGGCCGCGCAGAAGAGGTCCGCGTCGGCCGCCACGGCGCCCCGGGCCCGCTCCTCGACCGGCACGAGGCGTCCCACGGCCTCGCCGAGGCCGCGTTCGGTCCGGGCGATCCGCCACAGCCCGGGCCACATCGGGCCGAGGACCTCCGGCCGCCGCCGGAGCCGGGCGATCTCCAGCGTGGTCCGCCAGCCTTCCTCGAAGGCCTCGGCGAAGTCGGCGGCGTCCGTGGCGGTGGTCCCGTCCGGTGAGTCGCCGAGCAGCACGGCCGCGAAGCGCAGCCAGCCGGGGGTGATGTCGGAGGCCAGCTCGGTCCGTGCCCGGCGCACCAGCCGTTCGAGCGGCTTCAGGTCGCGCCGTTTGTTCTTCAGCAGGTACCTGAGCCAGGTCTTGCCGACGGCCGGTTCACGGAACAGGATCCGGTCGGCCCGTTCGGTGCTCCGGCCCCACTGGTCCTCCGCCATGTAGATGAGTGACCCCGCCCAGCCGCCGGTCGGCTCCTGGGCCTCCACCAGCGCGTGGAACAGCTCGTCGAAGGTTCCGGGTCGGCGCAGCTCGACCACGTTGTGGACGAGGCCCAGATATCGCTCGGCCCGTTCGAAGGACCGGGCCGGTTCCCCGGCGGCCAGGACCTCCCCGACGAGAAGGGATCGCAGGCGGTCGGACCACTGCTCGGCGAGCAGCGCCCCGGCGCGCGTCTCCCGGCCGTGCGCGCCGTGGACCAGATAGCCCGTCAGGACCGTGAGCTGCCGGTCGTCGAGAGAGGCGGCCGGGTGCCGGTCGAGGACCCGGGCCACCTCGGTCAGGTCCCCCTCACCGGAGCGGACCTCCTCCACCACCGTGTCCAGCAGGTCGGCCTCGCGCAGGGCCTTGAGGACACCGCCCGGGCCGGGTGCGGGCGTGGCCGGTTCCGTCGCGGCCAGCAGGTGCCGAACGAGTGGCCGGGTGTCGTCGGTCTTCGCCCGCAGCACGCGCAGGCCCTTCAGATAGCCGCGGGCCGCCGAGCCGCGCGGCTCCTGCGGCGGGGCCCCGCCGAACACCGCCGCGCACTGCCCCGCGCGTGCCGTCGGCGCGAAGAACAGCCGCAGGTCGTGCTGTGCCTCGCCGATCCAGGTCGCGGCGCTGAGCCAGGACCGGCACGCGTACGGCAGGAGCGAGCAGATCGCGTCGAGTGCCCGGACACGGTCGGTGACGTCCGGCAGCGGCCGGCCCGGGCCCGGGGTGATGGCGACCTGCCGGTCGTCCAGCAGCAGCGCGGCGACACCGGACGCCCATGCGAAGCCCAGGTCGTCGACGACGGCGGCGAGTTCATCTGCCGACGTGTTCGGCACGCCGACCTCGGTCGGGGCGTCGTCGTCCGGTGGGGCCGGTGGCTCCGCCGACAGTGCGCGGTCGATGCCGGACCAGGTCAGGGCGGAGCGGGAGACGTCCGGCCAGTCGAACAGGGTCAGCCGCCAGGTGTAGCTGGGGGCGCCGGTGCCGTCGGCCGTCCCGTCCCACATGGTGTCCACGCAGGCGCAGACGGGGGCGGGATGGGTGTCCGACGCGCCGAGGAACACCCGCCAGGGCAGGGCGCCGTCGGGGTCGTTGCCCTCGGGCGCGCCGGTGGCGGCCGCCCGCCAGAGGTAGGTGTCGGCCCGATTGCCGGGGAGGCTGCTGCGCAGCACCCTGTACCCCATGGTCCGCCCCGGATACTTGCCGAGCACCGCCCGGTGCGCGGTCAGTCGTTCCTCCCCGAGGCTCTGGTTCACCGCCGCTTTCCCCCGAGCCGGCCGCCCAGACCGCGCTCGCGGCCCCGGTCCCGGTAGATGCGTTCCTCCAGGTCGATCAGTGGTTCGAGTACGTTGATCGGCTCCGGGGAGGTACGCAGACGCGACATCCCGTCCACCTCGACCGGCTGGACGTAGTCCCGGTAGTCGAAGACGTGCTGCGGGGTGAGCCGGAAGCCCACGGCGGAGGTCGCGTAGTACGAGATGCGGCGCCGGTCGAAGTAGGCGTGCAGGGCGTCCCGCACCAGACGTGCGTTGGCTCCGCGGAAGTCGTCGCACATCCACTGGAAGAACTTCTCGCCCTGCTCCGCCGGCACCCGGGGCAGTTGCGCGCCCACGGTGTCCTGGGTGACCCAGCCCGCCTCCACGGCGGGCCGGAAGATGTCCGGGTGGTCGAACTTCGCGACGCAGACGGCCACGTAGTGCGGCAGCCGTCCGTCGACGAGCCCCTGGCGGTTGCGGACCTGCGCGGTGAGCTGGGTCAGGGTCGACTGGAGGAAGTTGAAGCTCTCGGTCGCCGTCTCGGCGTCACCGAGCGGGTCGAAGAGGTAGATGAGCCCGTGGGAACGGGCGAGCTGGCCGACGAGCTGGGCCTGCTGGGGATGGCCGTCACCGAAGACCTCCCCGGCCGCGTCCTGGATGTCGAGGACGAAGCTGGGCCGCCGGCCGCTGATCCCCAGCTTCCCCTTCCGCTTGGGCCCCTGGATGGACCAGGCCATCTCGCGGACGCCCATGGTGGCCTCGGGGAAGGCCCGTTGCCGGGTCAGCAGGTCCATGCCCCGGCTGAGGAACGCGCCGGCCTCCGCCGTCATGCCGCTGATGTTCCAGCCGCCGTCGTGGTACCGCTGGTGCTGCATGGCGGCGAGGGGCAGTGCGGTCAGGTAGGTCGTCTTGCCCGAACGCGGCGCGCCCCACAGCCCTATGCGGATGCGATCCGCGTCCGGGCCGCCGGACGGGATGCGCTCGGGCGTCGAGTTCGGCACGGTGTCCGGTACGGCCGGCGTAGGTACGGCCCCGGGGTCCTCGCCGGTGGGTGCGTCCCCCCGGGCGCCGTCCCGTGACGCGCCGTCCGGCCCGCTCCTGTTCGGGTCGTGCCCGTTCAGGCCGTTTCCGGTCGGCTCGTTCCTGTTCGGGTCGTTCCTGTTCGGGTCGTAGAGATCGTCCATGGGCTCTCCTCGTGCTGGGGCCACGTCGTGGGGTGGTGTCACATGAGCGGGGCGGCGAAGGCGAACGGGCATTCCGGGCCTTCGTGCCGCCAGGGCGGGTCGAGGGCCCGGACCGCGTCCTGGGCCGAGTCGGTCCCCGGACGGAGCACCCCGTCGGCGCCGAGGGCCCGCCAGGCCTCGGCCGCGTAGCGCCTGGCCTGTCTGCCCGCCGCGTCGGGCGGCGGCGGTCCGGTCGCGGGGTCAGCCCGGGCCAGTACGCGAAAGCCGTCCGCCCTCAGCCGGTCGAGCGCCGCCCGCCAGTCCGTGCCGTGCGGGCAGGCCCGTACGACCCCGTGCTGACGGGACGGGGCGGGTGGCCGGCGGCCGACGATCAGGAGGACGCGGCACGCCCTGGCGGTACCGGAGTGCACGGCGGGCAGCGAGGCCACCGCGTGCAGCGCGTCCTCCAGGGACGACACGGTGTCCTGCCTCCGCAGCGCCGGCGCCCAGTCGGCCAGTGCCCGGGGCAGCTCGGCGGGCGGGCGGGCGACGACCGGGGCCCGCAGCAGCGTGCCTTCCTTGGCCCAGGTGCTCTCGTAGTCCGCGTGGTCGTAGTGGCCCACGGCTCCGACCCGGACGGCTCCGCCGGTGTGGTCCCGGCGGGCCAGAAGGGCGGCGACGTCCCGTACGAAGGCGAGGCGTTCCTCGGTCTCGGCCAGGTCGGCACCGCTGAGTTCGACGGTGAACAGCAGATCGAGGCGGGGCGGGCGCACCATCCGGCGGGGCAGCCCGGACAGCAGTCGGGGCACGTCGACGGAGGTCTGCTCGGGCGGCCGCTCACTCGCGGGGGCGACGAGGTCCACCTCGCCGGGGCCGCGCAGCACGAAGGTGAGCCGTGCCGGTTCCAGCGCCCCGACCTTGAGCCGGTGCACGGTCACCGTCGGTGCGCCGTTGCCGTCGGCGGCCGGGGTCCCGGCGAGGACCGGCAGGTGGAGAGGGGTGCTGCCGGTGGCTCCGCCGTACACGGTGACCTCGGCGGTCGCGGTCTCGCCCGGTGCCAGCCGGGAGCCCGCGGGAAAGAGCACATGGCTGTGCGGGCGCACGGCGCCGGTGTCCCGGTCGGCACGGGCCAGCAGCAGGGTGTGATCGGCGAGGAGCGGCAGCGTACGCAGGTGTCGCCGCACCCGGTCGGCGGCGCCGCGGCGGGCGGGCGCTTCCTCCGGGTGTCCCGGTTCCACCGGCGCGGTGCGGTCCGACGACAGTTCGAGGCGCACGGCGTGGTCCCGGGCCACGACGGCGGCCGCGCGCCGCAGCAGTTCCCAGCCGGGCGCCGGCCGCAGCAGCACGGCCGCGGTCCCCGGGCCGGCCGGCAGGCTCGGGGTGAGCCATCCCCGTACGGCGTCGTCGAACGCCCGGCGGTCCACGGGCGGGAGGGTCCCGTTGCCGCCCGCCAGCTGGAAGCGGCGCAGGACGGCGTCGGCGTCGAGGGCGGGCACGACCGTGCGCCAGGCTGTACTGTCCGCGTCGCGCAGGACCGGGATTCCGGCTTCGGTGAAGGTCACCCGGGTCAGGTGGAGCCCGTCGGGCGCGCACTCCACGAACGCGAGTTCGGCGCGGCTGTGCCGGAGCTCGTCGAGCGGTGCGCCGGGTCCGGCCGTGGGAAGGCCGTCGGGGGCGCTCCGGCCGCTGGGGAGTACCGCCCCGGACCGCACCGCCTCGTCCTCCTGCGGCGGGCCGCCCCTGATGACTGCGGCGAGGCACGATTGATCGCCCGTGCCCGGTGCGGCGAGTGCCGCAGCGCGCAGGTCCCAGGTGTGTTCCGCCGCCCGGAGGGCGGTCTCGGCGGCTGCCAGGTCCGCTGCCGTCAGTTCGCCGAGCACCGGGTCGTCGTGGAGGCGCCAGCCGCAGACCTCGCAGATGTCCCGTCGGTCCTCCGGAGTCGCGCACACCGGACAGGCATCAAGCACACCACAGCCCCCCGTAGTCCGTCCGTGCCCCGGCTCGCCGTGACGGTCCGGGCGCTGCCGAGGCCACGCGCCGGTGGCCGCCGTGATCACCCAACCCCCTTACGGGGGAGAAATGATGATTCCACGTCAGATTTGCGTACGGGTGAGTACCAAGAACCGCGGACAGAACTCGCCGGATACTCCATCAGCCGGCCACGACCGGACCAATCCCCTCCGTTCCTCGTCGGCGGCACCCCGTGCACACCCGTCCGCCGGCCACGCCGCCCGTGCGGCCCCGCGCCGCCGGCACGGCACCCCTCGATACCGGCGCGACCGACCGGACGCCACACCATCAACCCGCTCATCGACCCGCTCACCACCCCGTCGCTCATCGACCGGTGCCGTTGGGCGGAGCCACGACCGTGCGCGTCCCTAGGGCGATTCCGGCGACATGAATGCGCCACGCCGCTCTCGCCTCGCCATCTGCCGGGCGGAGGGGCTCAGTTACATTCCAACGGGTCGGCCGGTCGCGGACCGGGCACGTTACGGGCGGATCCTGGACCCGATCCGCGCCACCAGGGCGGCCGCCTGCGGCGTACGCACCACGAAGTGGACGTCCCAGTCCGCGCCACGTGCCAGTTCCGCTTCCACGGCGGCCCACACGGCGCTCAGACTCACGTGGTACGGCAACCCGCCGCGGCCCGAGCCGAGCAGGGGGAAGCACACCGACCGCAACGGCGGGACGGTCCGCCCGGACTCCTCGGCCAGCACCGCGAAGGTCCGCGACACCGCCGTCGTGACATGGGCGGGCAGCACGTCGTAGTCGTTGGTCCCGGCCCGGGGCACCGCGATCGCGGCGTGGTGGATCCGTCGTACACCCTGCCCGGCCAGGGCTCCCGAACCGGTGGTGACGACGGTCCCGGGCAGCACGGCGCGCCCCGACGTGTTGTGCCGGGCCGCCCACTCGCGCAGCCCGTCGTGGACCGGGTCTTCGATGACATCACCGGTCACCCCCCACACGGTCGCCGCCCGCCGCAGCGACGCGGCGACGGAGGACTTGTACGCCTCGGGCAGCGCGAGGTGGACGTTGATCGGCGAGACCACCACGTCCACGTCCCGCAGCAGGTCCACGGGGTGCATGTGCACGGTGAGGACCACGTGGCGGCTCCCGACGAGCACCCGCACCGCCCGGTGCGTGACGGCACCGCGCTCCCCCTCACCGCCCGGGGGCGCCCCCTCCCCCGCTTCCGGCTCCGCCGGCGCCGTCGCCAGACGTACGACGTGCTCGGCGACCTGCCCCAGGACCATCACCTCGTGGTCCTTGCGGAAGCGTTCGACGCTCACGCCGTACACCGAGGCCGCCCTGGCCCGGCGCGAGGACGCCGGCCAGTCGCGGGTGCCCTGCGCGAGACCCAGGGTGTACTCGGCGGTGGTGCGGAGCGTGCCCTCGTCCAGGAGCGACACGGCGCGCCGCAGCAGCGACTCGACCGCCGCACCCGGGGTACGGGCTCCCGTCGCGGCCACGGCCGCCGCCGCCTCCAGTTGCGGCAGCGGGCGCCCGCGCAGCCGGACGAGGCCGATGCGCCGGACTTCCCTGATCTCTTCGAGAGTTGACGCAAGGTCAGGTTGGGGCGATGCCATGCGATCACCATGGCACCGCGTCCCTCTGCGGACAAGCCGGTCCGGTCTCTCGCGGGCGTCACTCCCGTCGCGGCCGTGAAATCTCCGCGCGCAGGGGTTCGAGGTACCGGTTCGCCCGGTCGATGCCCGCGTCGGAGTCGAGTTGCGGGATCCCCGAGGTGGGAACCACGTCCAGCGGTTTGCCGTCGCAGTGTGCGAACCGGTCGTGGAAGAGCACCAGGGCACGCTGCGGCCGGTTGTGCCGGGACTGCCAGATCAGTCCCATGGCCTCGGGTGCCTGCGCCCGGATCTCGCTCGCCCAGCGACGGGCGGACACATAGTTGCGCTCGTCCTCCAGGAGCGTGGACTCCTGGCAGACGGCGGCGAGGTCCTTCGCCTCGATCAGGGAGACCAGGGTCAGCTCGCACCGGGTGCGCAGCACGCTCAGCGTGCGGTGCAGGACGGTGGCGTACGGGATGCGCCGCCGCCCGGAGGGCAGTTCGAAGGGGCGGGAGCGCAGCACGCTTTCCGCGAGGGCCGTGGTCGCGGTGTCCCCGAGGTACAGACAGTGGTACGGGTCGAGCGGCGTGCCGTCGAAGCGGCTGCCGTCCTTGAACTCGAAGGGATCCGCCAGTTTCGGATTGAACTCGTCCGGCGCGTAACGGATGTTGTGCACCCGCCACAGCTCGGTCCCGGCCGGGAGCACATGCGGGACGGGCCGCAGTTCCAGCGAGGTCATGGGAAAGACGCCGGTCATCAGTCCCCCTCCACCAACGCGGTGGCCGCGCCCACCAGTTCCCGGTCGGGCAGCCGGCCAAGGAGCGCCGCGGGTGTCCCGCCCAGCCAGGTGTTCCCGCTGAGCCACCAGGCCGCGGCCCCCCAGGGGTCGATGTCGGCGAGGAGCAGCCGGTTGACCTGGATGACCACCTCGTACGGGCTTCCGCAGCCGTCGGGGAACTGGAACTCCGGGTAGCGTTCGCCGCCCCGGGGGTCCGCGAACCTGATCAGTTCCGGCGGCGCCGCTCCCCCGCACCGGGCGTGTGCCTCGTCCCTGGAGAGGGCGGGGGCACGGAGGATCTCGTCCGAGGTGCCGTCCGGCATGTCCGGTGCCGGTGGCCGTGCGGGCGCCAGCAGTGCCATCAGCTCCTGCGCGCCGACGACCACGGCGGGTTCGGGTGACGCGGCGACCAGGCGTACGGCGTCCAGGGCGGGACGTACGGGATGGTCGAACGGCAGCGTCAGCAGGGCGAGACGGACACCCTGGCAGGCTCTGCGGACGGCCATGCCGTCGTCGGGTTCCACCGCCGCGAGCGTCTCCAGCCGGGTGAGCAGCAACGCGTACTGCTCCTCGTCGAGCGCCGCGCGGACGGCTGCGTGATGTTCTCCGATCAGTGCGAGCAGCCGGCCCGCCGGGCCCTCACCACTCGTGTTCATCCGGTCCCCCTCCTTCGTGTGTCTTCCTCGTCCCTGCCGGGCCGGGGTGCCCCTGGTGAATGAACGCGGCCCACAGCGGGACCCGGTCCAGGTCGGTTCTCTCCGCCTGGCGCAGCAGCACGCCGCTGAGCGAGCCGGGGTTCTCGCGGCCGGGATCGAGCATCCACAGCTGGGCGGCCCTGAGCGCGTCGACGGGACTGAGCCCTTCGGCGTTCAGACAGTGGTGGAAGACCGCCATCAGCAGGGCCGCGGTGCCGTCGTCGGCCGCCCACCGGGATCCGACGACGTCCCGTGCGCCGCCCGAGACGAACGCCGTGGTGAGCGTCAGGGCCTCGTCGTGATCGCGGGTGCTCAGATCGGTCCGGCAGGCGCTGAGAACGACCAGCGGACCGTCTGCGGGTTCCTGTTGGCGTACCGGCTGGTCGAGCAGCCGTGTCACCGTGAGGTCGCCCGGGACCGTGCCCTCGGCTTCGGTGGGCGGGTCCTCGGCGGGCTCAGCGGCCAGGCGCAGGGCGGAGACGGTGGGCCGGACACCCGCCGATCCGTGCGAGGCGACGTGCAGCAGAGAGGCCCCGTCGGTGAGGAACCCGAGGACCTCGGCCGGGGTGCCGGGTAGCAGTTCGTCCTCGGGGACCTCGAACATCGTCCCGCACAGCCGGGCCCCCGGGTAGAAGGTGTTCCGCAGGGCCAGGACTTCGACCTCGGCGTACGTCAGGCTCAGGGTGGGATCGGCGAGGAGCACGGGAGCGGCCGACGGGTTCCGCGGCGCGCGCCGCACGGTGCGCAGGAACTGGCTGCCGGACGCCGCGTAGCTGAACACCGTGGTCCGGCACAGGTAGACGGGCGAGGTGCCGCCGGGCCCGCGCGCGGCGTGCCAGGGGACGATGCCGAGGCGGCCGCAGGGCACCAGGACGAGGCGGAGCGGCTCCTCCGCCCGGCTGTCACCGGGCCTCAGTGCCTCCTCCAGGGCGCTGACGACGGGGCCGAGCACGTAGTGGGCCCAGTCGCACAGCGCCCCCAGGGACTCCTCCCAGCTCCGGGCTGCGGCCGCGTCACCGGGGACCGCGGCGTCGCGCAGGGCGGTGGCGTCGAGGTAGCGCTCCAACGGGCCGTCCCCGGCGCCCGACAGGAGCGGCAGGACCTTCATGGCGACGCCGCGCTCGGGCGCCACGATGATCGCCACTCCGGCTTCCGCGTCCTCCCCCGGGACGAGGTAGACCAACGCGTCGGCACCGCTCGCCGCGACCCCGTCCGCGAGGTCGGCCGGCGTGGGTGTGCCGAGCAGTCCGCCCCGTTCGCGGTAGCCGAGGGCTTCGAGGGCGCGGCGGCGCAGGGTGCTCGGGAGTGCGCCGGGCAACCCTTGCTCCCGGGCGTCGCCCGGCCCTCCGTCCGCCCCTGGTGCGAGGGCCTCCCGCCAGGCCCCGGCGAGTTCGTGGTGGCCGTCCGCGTCGAGGAGTTCGGGTACGGCGGACGAGGTGGACGCGGCGTGCAGCACCAGGGCCCGCCCCAGTTCGAGCACGGCCACCGCCTCGTGCAGCCGCCCCTGCGAGGCCGCCCACAGCGCTGCCTGGACGCCCCGGTTCGCCCCGGAGCGGGCGGTGAGAAGGCCGTGTTCCGCACCGGCCTGGAGGAGCACGTCGGCGGCGAGTGCCGTCAGTGCCTCCTCGGCCGCGCCGAGCGCTCTGATGTCCTGGACGTCCTGGTCGCGGACACCGCGCTCGCGGTAGGCCTCGGCCAGTTTCCACAGCGCCTCCGCGGCGATCCGGGGCGCCCTGCCCTCCCGTACGGCGTCCCGGACGCGCTCCAGTTCCTCGATGTAGGTGTCCAGGACGGCCTGGTCGCGGGTGAGTGCGTACTGCATTCCGGCGGACATGGCGGCGGAATAGACGTCGTCCGCGGAGGCGTCCGCCGGCGGGGGGACGTGGTCGACGTCGGGCGGCGCTCCGCCGGAGAGGGCGGCACGCAGCAGCGCGAAGTCCGGGCCGGTGGGCAGGGACGTCATCTCCGCGATCGGGAAGCCGCTCGTACGGACACCGGTCATCCCCGCTTCCAGGAAGGAGGTGCCGCGCCGGACCGGTTCCAGATCGCCGATGACAGCGCCGAGCTGGGTCAGTGCCGCTCCCAGGGTCAGTTCGACGACGAAGCGGAGCGGATGCTCCTCGGGGACGGTCCGGGCCAGCTCCTCCGCGTCGTCGACGAGGCCGCGGAGCGTTTCCCCGTCGTCCGCGTCGAGCACCTTGGTGTAGAGCGCCTGCGCCCGTCCGACGACGGCCGGGTCCCGGACCCCGGGAGGCAGCGGGCCGTCGTAGTTCTCGAAGTAGCGGGTGACGGCGTCCACGTGGGCGCGGCCCGCGGACCGATCCTGGATCGTGCCTCCGACTCCGGCGCTGACGTTGAGCAGCAGCGCCATCAGGGCCTCTGTGCCGGGCGTCGGGTCGGGGCCGGGCGGCGGTCTGTCCTGCACGGAACGCAGCTTCCGGAGCATTTCGTTGAACGCCTCGCTGTCGCCGTTCCTGAGCGCCTCGCCGAACCCTTGGGTGGTGGCGTTCACCGCGTCCTGGGCGGCGGCGAGCCGCCGGATGTCGTCGAGGGCGAGCGGGGGTCCGGGCGGGTCAGGGGCGGGGGCGGCTTCGGTCTCCTCGGCAGGCGCGGCCGCTCCGTCCCCTGCGAGCGCGGCTGCCTTCTCCTTCGAGGACGCGGCTGCCTTCTCCTCCCTGGACGCGGCCGCCTTCTCCTCCCTGGACGCGGCTCCGGTGTCCCGTTCGTCCCCCGCACCGCCGGCCGCGGCCTTCTTCTCCGCCTCGGGCTCTTCGGGCCCCTCGGCTCCCGGCACCCCGCCGCCGGACATCCGCCCCATCGTCTGCCGCAGCACATCCGCGAAGGGGTCACCGACGGGCATCATGTTCGCGAGAACCTCGGTGAAATCCGGCCCCGTACTGGCCGAGAACAGCTCCCGCATACGCCGGTACTCCGTGAGGAACCCGGACGGCAGCGGCAGCTCCGCGATGTCGTCGGTCAGCTCGTGGATCTCCGTGGCGTAGGACATCACCCCGGCGCACCCGGACCGCGTGACCCAGTCGACGAACGCGGCGAGATCCGGCACGTTCCCCGGCACGCCCGGCTGCGAGCGCATCGGCGTCAGGAGCGTCAGAAGAAACAGCGCCGCCCACCGCCGCTCCTGCGTCTCGACCGTGGCACCGAGCGCCGTGCGGCGGTCCCGCGCGTCCCGCAGGAGCCGCTCCGCCCGTTCCCGGTCCGCATCGGTCCCGGCCCCGGCGGAATGCCGCAGGGCGAGCGCGCCACCGAGCCAGACACTCACCGCGCTACGCAGCACCGGATCGTGGTCCAACAGTCTTACGAGTTGGTCGAGTTCGCCGATCGACCTGTCGTACGCCGCCGATGGCACCGCTCGTGCCCCCATGGCCGGGATCAGTGCTCTGACCCTCTCCGCCGCCTCCGCCGACCAGGTACGCAGCCCCTGGAATCCGCCGCTCGCCTGGTCGCTCATCGACACTTCCTCTCCCTCGGAGTCCGGACCGTCCTCGGCGACAACACCACTATGCCGATCCGTCGGACATGGGACGGCGGCTTCCCGGGCTTCGACCACGGAACACCCGGGGCACGCCCAGTTCGGCCCGCATCTCCCGGCGCATCTCCCGCAGTCGGCGCCAGAGCACGTCGATGCGCTCCTGGACGGCGGCCGTCGAGTCCCCCTCACGCGGCACGCCGCCGTCGAGGCGTCGCACCATCCCGTAGGCCGTGCCCAGTTCGCGGCTGAGGTCGCCCGCGAGGTCGAGGACCCGGTCCGGCACGCGCAGTTGGGCCTCCGCGTACACGTCGCGGTGCTGGTCTCGCGCCTCGGCCAGCCGTTGCCGTACGGGCGTCGAGTCGTCGCGGCTCAGGGCGTGCACCTGGTCGGTGAGCGCGGCCAGATACTGCCGAGCCGCGGTGTTGAGGGCCACGTAGCACGCCCGCAGTTCCTTGACCTCGCCGCGCCGTTCCCTCGCCATCTCGGCGCGCTCCTGTTCGTGCTGTCGGCTGCGGTCTGCGGCCCGCTGGGTCAGCAACGCGGACAGCAGCGTCCCGACGACGCCCACGACGGCGGCCGACAGGGCGGTCGCACTCCCGACGTCCACACATCCCCCACTCCGGTGCCCGATCACGTCACGACGGTCCGGTCATGTCATGGGTCCAGCGAAGCAGGGACCGCGGGGCCCGGGAACAGCGCGACCGGAAGTCGCCCAGGGGACGGCCGGGAGGCGACCAGCCGGAACGACAGGGGCCCCTCGCCGGTCCATCGTTCGAATCGGCCGGACCAGCCGTCCGGAGCCCACCGGTCCGGCCCGCTCCGGGCGGAGCACGCGCTGGACGGCGATGCGGTCGTTGGAAAGCTGTTCGAGTGTGTCGTTCGAAATCGTGGCACCATGTACAGCATGACGGTCAACGGAAAGGCCCGTGCCGCGTAGCCGGCCGGGTCGTGTCCGGGCCGGAATACCGGACCGGAACCAGTCGCAGAACGCAAGGCCGGCCATCGACCGTCTTTCCCCACGAACCCACGCAGCGCGCCCCTTCGGCACCGCGGCCGCTTCGGCGCCCGGCCTGAACGGAGCCCGGTGGCTCGGGGCCCGGACGCCGGAGCGGCCCTCACGTGCGGTGACCCCGGCGCCCCACCGGCCAACGTTCTCTGCCCTCGGGGACCTGGCCCAGCACTGTACATCCCAGGTATGCAGGGAAAGTTCACCCCGTCCAGCCGGAAGGCCACGCCGTATGCGTCCCCACGCCCACAGTCCCGCCCGCGACGGCGCAGAGAAGGACCGTTCGACGGCGCGCAAGCCTTCTCGTGCACCTGAGCAAGCCGAAAGCAGCGCCCCACAGGGGCTGTTCGGGCTTCAGAGCACGACGGGAAACGCGGCCGTGGTCCAGATGCTGCGGCAGGCGGGCCACCCGTGGGCCGAGGAGACACACCAGCACGGTGCGGGCCGCGGGCATGAACAGGGCGGGCGGCCGTCGGTGCAGCGTTCCGCCGTGCACGAGGTACTGCGCTCCGCCGGGCAGCCCCTGGACGGCGGAACCCGTGCGGACATGGAGGCCAGGTTCGGCGCCGACTTCACCGACGTACGCGTCCACGACGACGGCGCCGCACGCGCCTCTGCCGCCGAGATCGGCGCTCGCGCGTACACCTCGGGAAACCACATCGTGCTGGGCGACGGCGGGGGTGACCGGCACACCCTGGCCCATGAGCTGACTCACGTCATCCAGCAGCGTCAGGGCCCTGTGAGCGGCACCGACAACGGCGGCGGCCTCCGGGTGTCGGACCCGTCCGACCGGTTCGAGCGGGAGGCGGAAGCGCATGCCACGCGCGTCCTGTCCGGTCACGCCCCGGCCCGTGAAACCGTGGAGGCGAAGGCCCTCGCGTCCGGCTCGGGCACCCCCTGCGTACAGCGGATGCGCAGCGACAACCCCCACGCCGCCGGCGACACGCACAACGGGTGGGAACTGACCGCGCATCACATCGTTGCCCACTCCCAGCTGACCGGCGCGCTGGACTCACTGGATCGCGGCAAGCAGGCGGCCCTGCTGCGCCAAGCGGTTCCCGAGGTGATCACCGACAAGATGCTGACGAATCTGAAGGTCGAGATTCCGCCGCACATGAACCGGGACGACTTCAAGAAACGGCTCCGCGCCGCGCTCGTCAAGACGGGCGGGGGTGACACAGCCGAATTCCAGGGAAACAACCTCAATGAAATTCGCTACGCCTTCTACGAGTGGCAGGGGGGCAATCAGTTCCTCGGCCCCAACACCGGCCTCCGCGCGGAACCGACCAAGAGCGGTGACGACACGGACTACGACGGCCGGCACTTCTCTCCGCTCAACGATGACCGGTTCACGAATCTCACCTCCCTGGGAGACGAGTTGAAGGAGGCGAACGCGGCCAACGACCGGAAGGGACAGGCACGCCTGCTGCGCGAGATCCTCAGCATTACCGTGAACGCCACCCCGCATCCGTTCGACGCCGGGGCCTGGGCCGAGGTGACCTCGGTGGGGGAAGTGGACCGGCTGGCAGGCGCCCTCGGCAGGGACCACATGCGGGACTACACGTACTTCATGATCCGGATGGACGAGATAGAGAGGGGGAGATACCAAGGGATCTCCCAGAACAAGGAGAAGACGAAGTTCTTCTACTACGGTGAACCGATCCACCCCATGGAGATCAAGGGCTCGTTCATCTACATCAAACTGAACACCGCGCAGGAGACAGTCGTCTCGAAGGAAAAGGTGCCGCTCACCGCACTCCTGCCCAACGCCCAGGAATCCGGCGGGGACGTGGAATTCGATATGCCCGCCTCCGGCCGCATCGACAATGGGGCCCTCACGCTGGACGGGTACACCGGATCCGTCCCTGTGGAAGAGGCGTCGACCGGCCGGTTCCGGGTGAAGCAGCACATCTACAGGAACCGGAAGCTCGATACCGACGCCGCGGGAATGAAACTGTCCGACTTCTGCGTGGAGGTCGGTGTCCCGACCTCCACCTTCCTGCCCCGCGTTCTGGTGGAGGCGCTGGGCTGAGGACTGCCCCATAAATGATCTTCAGGTCACCTCGGGGGGCCGGCCATTGTGCCGCCCGCCGAGCCGTGCGGCGGGGGCGAGGTCATGCATCCGCGTGATGCCGTGCATGGCGTGGCGGCTGGTCCAGCGGTTCGCCTCGCACCAGCGTCTCCACAGGCGTGCTCTCCTCCCGTTCCCAGGCCCTCCGGCAGCGTTGCCGCGCGGCCGACCCGCAGAGGGGGCCGGACCGGCGGAGGGTCGGACCGGCGGGAGATCGCCGGGGTGCCCGGTGCACGCCGGCCGTTACGGCGGACCCGGGCGCGTGGGTGAGGGGTCACCCACGCGCCGCATGCCAACAGCGAATTGGAGCGGTTCGGCGACACCGGCTTCGTGTGCCGCCGTTGCGGCCGACGCGCTCCTGGGGCTCCCGGCCGCGCGCAGTCACCCGCGACCGGCGGCAGAAGGGCAGGTGGCCTCCCAGGCCGCCTCGATCATCCGGAAGACCTCGTCCACCGCGGACTGCGGATCGGGCGCCTCACGGGCGAGCGAATAGGCGTCGATCACGAACCTCGCGATCGCCCGGCAGGCCGTTGTGGTCCGGGACGGGCCGAGACCGGCAGCGATGGCCGTCGCCAGCGTCTCCGCATGGCGCAGCCTCATCGATTCCTCGTACTCCCGCAGCGCGGGCGATGCCTCGATCATGCGCCGGATCGGCGCGGCGCCGTCCGCCGTGCAATGCCGCACGAGGGCCTGGACCTCGCGGCGCAGCGCGGGGATGAGCGGCTCGTGCGGCTCCCGGTCGGTGGCCGCCCGCGTGAGTCGTTGCTCGAAGTCGTCGTCCCGTTCGAATATCAGGGCCTCTTTCGAGGCGAAGTGGGAGAACAGCGTGGTGACGGCCACATCGGCCTCGGCGGCCACGTCACGGATTCCCACTGCCTCATACCCGCGTTCCAGGAAGAGCCGCAGGGCGGTGTCAGCGATCTTTTGACGGGTCGCGGCCTTCTTGCGCTCACGACGTCCGGACGGCACGGTCATGCCCTGACACTACCAAATACAAAACCAGAACTGTTTTTAAACACTAACGGTTAGTGCTACGGTCGCTCACATGAAGAGAATCAGCTTCGCCGAGTTCGGCGGCCCGGACGTTCTGCACCTCACCGACGTCGAGGAACCCCACGCGGGCCCCGGCCAGATACGCATCGCCGTACGGGCGGCGGGCGTGAACCCCGTCGACTGGAGGATCCGCGAGGGCCAGTTCCAGAAGACCCGTCCGATCGAGCTGCCCGCCGGAGTCGGGCAGGACGCCGCCGGGGTGGTGGACGAGGTCGGCGAAGGTGCCGAAGGGGTCGAGGCGGGCGACCGCGTATTCGGGCGGGGCTCAAGCACGTATGCCGAGTTCGCCGTGCTGTCGGCCTGGGCCCGTATGCCCGAGGACCTGACCTACACGGAGGCGGCCGGGTACCCCTCCGTGGTGGAGACCGCGCTGCGCATCATCCGCGAGGCCGGTGTGCAGTCCGGACAGACGCTGCTGGTCAGCGGCGCGTCCGGCGGAGTGGGATCGGCGGTGCTGCAGATCGCCCGTGACCGCGGCATCACGGTGATCGGCACGGCCGGGGCCGCGAACCAGGACTATCTGCGCAGCCTGGGCGCCCTCGCCACGACGTACGGCGAGGGCTGGGTCGAGCGGGTGCGGCAGTTCGGCCATGTCGACGCGGCCCTCGATCTGGCCGGCTCGGGTGTCATCCGCGAGCTCGCCGAACTGACCGGGGACCCGCAGAAGGTGATCTCCATCGCCGATCTCGCCGCGCCGGGGCTCGGTGCGCGGTACTCCGGTGTGACCGGGAACGTGCCGCAGGCCCTCGCCGCGGCCGCCGACCTCATCTCGCGCGCGAGGCTCCACATCCCGGTCGAGAAGTCGTACCCGCTCGCAGAGGCCGCGGCCGCGCACATCGACAGCCATGCCGGTCATACGCGCGGGCGCCGGGTCGTAGTCGTCTGAAGCCGATTCCCGCGCAGTGAAGCGGCCCGGCAGTCCGAGTCCCTCCCCACGATCCCGGCGCGGCCCTCCGGGGAGGTGTGCGCCGCCCAAGGAGCCCCGCGCACACTCCCGTCACTGGTTTCGTTCACGTTCAGCCGCAACGTTGGCCGACGAGCTTCAACAGCAGTTGGCGGTCAGTGCACTCGCGGTTGTTCGCGGGAAGGGACCGCACTGCCGTCGGTGAGGGGTTTCGCGCCGATCGCGGAGCGGCCAGAGCCGCTCCGCGGAGAGAACAGTAGTCTCGGACCATGACCGAGACATCGGTGGCGCACTTCTATGACGAACTGGCCGACGACTACCACCTGATCTACTCGGACTGGAACGCGAGCATCCGCCGGCAGGGCGACGCTCTGGACGCCCTGATCGGGCAGGATCGCGCGGCGGTGCTCGACTGTGCCTGCGGCATCGGTACGCAGGCCATCGGCCTGGCGATGCGCGGGCATCATGTCACCGGAACCGATCTCAGCCCCCGGGCCGCCGCCCGCGCTGCCCGTGAGGCCGCCCGCCGGGGCCTCGATCTGGGCACGGCCGTCGCCGACATGCGACGTCTCCCGTTTCCCGATGGCCGGTTCGACACCGTCGTCTGCGCCGACAACTCGCTGCCCCACCTGTTGACAGAACAGGATGCGCACGCCGCCCTGGCCGAAATGCGCCGCGTGCTTCGCCCCTCCGGCCTGCTACTGGTCAGTACCCGCCCCTATGACGACCTGGTGCGTGACCGCCCGGCTTCGACACCGCCGCAGGTCCACCGGATCGCCGACCCCGCCGGCGACAGCGAACGAACCGTCACCTTCCAGCTCTGGCACTGGCACGACGACGGCGAGCACTACGACTTGGAGCACTTCCAACTCCTTCCGGCAGGCGGAGAATGGCGCGTCCAGGTCCGCCGGACCACCTACTGGGCACTCGGACGGGACCGCCTGACCGGCCTCGCGGCCGAGGCCGGGTTCATCGGCCTCCGGTGGCGGATGCCGCAGGAGACGGGCTTCTTCCAGCCGCTGCTCGTCGCCCGCGCCGGCGAGTAGGTGAGCCCGGATCGGTGAACCTCTCGGTGAATCTCTCGGTGAACGTCCCGGTCCGGCCGCCGAGGAATCGGGAGCGCTGGCGGCGCAGCACCACGTCGGCGTCGGCCCCGCCGGACTTGGGCGCACCCCGCGAAGCGAGAACAACCCGAGAGGAAAAGGCGACATGATCTGTCGTGTTTAACGGGCATTGTGGTGCCATGAACAGGAACAGAACCACCCAGCACACCGGCCGGGGCGGCCCGCTCGCCGACCGGATCGCGCTCGTCGCCGGAGCCACCCGCGGCGCCGGACGCGCCCTGGCCGTCGAACTCGGCCGGGCCGGCGCCACCGTCTACGTCACCGGCCGCACCACCCGCGAGCACACCAGCGAGGTCGGCCGGACCACGGAAACCATCGAGGAGACCGCGGAACTGGTCACAGCGGCCGGCGGCACCGGCATCGCCGTCCCCACCGACCACCTGGACGAGGACCGGGTACGTGCTCTCGTCGAACGGATCGACCGCGAACAGGGGCGGCTCGACATCCTGGTCAACGACCTCTGGGGCGGCGAGCACCTGCTCGTCGGCTCCGTCTTCGGCAAGAAGAGCTGGGAGACACCGCTCGCCGACGGCCTGCGCATCCTGGAGCTCGGGGTGCGCTCGCACGTGATCACCGCGGCGCTCGCTCTCCCCCTCCTGGTCCGCTCCGACGCGCCCCTGCTCGTGGAGGTCACCGACGGCACCGCGGTCTCCAACCGCCGATACCGCGAGAACCTCTACTACGACCTCGCGAAGAACGCCCCGATCCGGATCGCGTTCGGGCTGGGCGAGGAACTGGCGGAGTACGGGGGCACGGCGGTCGCCGTCACACCGGGCTTCCTGCGCTCGGAACAGATGCTCGCCCACTTCGGCGTGAGCGAGGAAAACTGGCGCGACGCCATCGCCCAGGAGCCGGGCTTCGCGATCGCCGAGTCACCGCACTACCTCGCCCGCGCGGTCGCCGCGCTCGCCACCGACCCGGACCGGGCCACCCGCTGGAACAGGAAGTCCACCTCCAGCGCGGAGCTGGCCAGGACCTACGACGTACGCGACGTCGACGGCAGCCGGCCGGACGCCTGGGCGTACTTCGAGGACATCACACACGGCGGGAAGAAGGGCTCCGCGGACGACTACCGCTGATCCCCCGGCCCGCGACGTACAAGGCAGCGCGGCTCCGGGCACGCCCGAAGGGTTACTGCCGGACCGCGGTTCCGGGTCGGCGGCCGCCGGATCCGTTCAGCCGGAACCGGCGGCACGTACGTGGCCGCGGTGGGTGCACGCTACGGCGCGGGCCGGCGTGCGGTGTCACTGATGCGGATCAGAATGCCGATGAGGGCCCAGTTGGCGATGACGGAGGAACCGCCGTACGCCAGGAACGGCATCGTCATTCCGGTCAGCGGGATCAGGCCCATCACACCGCCGGCAACGACGAAGACCTGCAGGGCGAACGCGCCTGACAGACCGATGGCGAGGAGCTTTCCGAATGGGTCACGGGCGGCGAGGGCGGTGCGCACGCCGCGCTCCACGATCAGGCCGTAGATCAGCAGGATCGCCATGATGCCCGTCAGGCCCAGCTCCTCGCCGAAGGTCGCGAGGACGAAATCGGAGTTGGAGGCGAACCGGATGAGGTCGGAGTGGCCCTGGCCGAGGCCGGTGCCGAGGGTGCCTCCGGAGCCGAACGCCCACAACGCCTGCATCAACTGCTCGGAGTGACCGACCACGTTCTGGCGGCTGAGCGCGTACTCGCGCATCGGGTCGAGCCAGGCCTGGACACGCTGCTGAACATGCGGCTCGAAGGAGGCGACGCCTACGGCACCGGCCGCAGACATCATCAGACCGAATACGGTCCAGCTGGTCCGTTCGGTGGCGACGTACAGCATGATGACGAACATTCCGAAGAACAGCAGTGACGTGCCGAGGTCCGTCTCGAAGACCAGGATGAGGATCGAGAGGAACCAGATGACCAGGATCGGGCCGAGGTCGCGGCCGCGCGGCAGGTACAGGCCCATGAAGCGGCGGCTGGCCAGGGCAAGTGCGTCGCGCTTGACCATCAGGTAGCCGGCGAAGAAGACGGCGAGCACGATCTTCGCGAACTCGCCGGGCTGGATACTGAAGCTGCCGACGTGGATCCAGATCTTCGCTCCGTATATGTCGGCGCCCAGGCCCGGGACCAACGGCAGCAGCAAGAGAACCAGGGCGCCCACCATGGAGATGTAGGTGTAGCGCTGCAGGACGCGGTGGTCCTTGAGGAAGACCAGGACGACGATGAAGAGGGCGATGCCCATCGTCGTGTACATCAGCTGCCTCGGAGCGGCCGTTCCCGCCTGCTTGATCGACTGCAGCAGCTCGGACTGGTCCAGCCGCCAGATGACGACCAGGCCGAGTCCGTTGAGCAGTGTGGCCAGCGGCAGCAGCAGCGGGTCCGCGTACGGCGCGGTCTTCCGTACGACGAGATGGGCGACGCCGGCCAGCAGGCCCAGGCCCGCGCCGTAGCTCAGCAGCCCGGACGGCACCTGGTTGTTGATGGCCAGGCCCGCGTTGGCGTAGGCGAACGCCGTGATGGCGACCGCGAACACCAGCAGCGCCAGCTCGGTGTTGCGCCGGTTCGGTGCACCGATCGCGTGTGTGTGGTGCGTCGATGTGTCAGTGGGACTGCTCATCGTGTGGCGGGGCCTCTCACGGCTTGCACACTGCTGGCCGCACGGCGGGGAAGCAGCCTTCTGCTCTCCTCCGGAAGGCCGGGCCGGAGCCGGGGCTGGGGGCAGGTGCGGTAGTCGTCTGGAACGGCGGCTTCGAAACCGCCGTGGTCGTCGGCGTTGTTGCCTCGACCATCGCCATAGACGTGAAGGAAGCGTGTGCGGTTCCTGTGGCATCTGTGGCACTACCGGCCTCGCTCATGCCTGCCCCTGTCCGGTGCGGCGGCCGCGATCACGGCCCAGGAACGTCGGTGGCCCCGGCCTGCGGTGATCGGCCCATCGGCCTGTGATCGGGTCGTCGGGGGCGGCCCGAAGGAAACAACGACTCCCCGCCGGCGCAGACTCCCGCAGCCGATGACGACGCGGCTTCTACCTCACGCAGAACCCGACTCGTCCGGCTCGTCGCACAGGACACGGCTCAAGCGCCGACGCGCAGCCGCGGGCGCCGTGCGTGGCTCCTCCTCCCGGCGACTCCACACACGACGCTCGCGGGTCGGCGGCCCCGTGTGGCGACAGAGCCGTCGGATCAGCCGGTCAGGGCGTTCTTCAGCCAGGGGGCGATCACGGCCATCGCCTCACCGAAGCGCGAGATGGCGCAGTGGCCGGTGTCCGGGATCAGTTCGACCCGCGTGTCCCGGCGGCCCTCGAACACCAGGGTGTCGTCCAGTGGGACGTGGACGTCCTCGGTGCCGTTGACCACCAGCATCGGCCCGTTGGCGTCCTGGTCCAGCAGCGGGCGCAGGTCGAAGGCCGCGAATGCCTCCTCACGCTCGGCCGTGCTCGGCATGGCGTCGAAGCCCAGGGCGTTGCCGACGATGCCGTCCATGCCGAAGGCGAAGCCGCGGCCCGGAGCGAAGGAACGCTCCACCGGGCCGCCGAGCACCACGGAGGCATCCACCGCCCCCGTCAGCCCGGTCCGGGCAGAGTAGTAGCCGCCCATCGAGATCCCGAAGTGGCCGACCTTCCCATTGCCGATCGTGCGGGCGAAGGAGACCAGCCCGGCGATCACCTCGGCCCCGCCCTCCGGGGTCATCGGCAGGTGGGCCGTCTCCCCGGTGCCGGCGATGTCGAACAGCAGCAGCCGTGCCGGCAGCGCGAGCGCGAGCTGCTCCCACATTCCGTGCAGGTCGGTCTTCCAGGAGTCCACCCCGCCGCTGGCCAGCACGACCGGCGCGTCGGCGGGCAGGCCGGGGGCGGCGATCAGGTGGACCGGCAAGGTGGCCTCGCCCCCGCGGTACGGGACGGTGAGCGTGCGGCGCTCGAACTCCACCGGGAAGCCAGGCGCGGCCAGGGTGTACTGCTCGACCTGGCGGGCGAGCGCGGTGCGCTTCGGGTCGTCGGCCAGTGAGGGGAACTTGGCCCAGCCGTACGCCTGCGCGGCCAGGCGGTGGTCGCCGGCCCCGGCGTACCGGGCGGCGAGAGCGGACCACTCGTACACCCAGCTCCCGGGCCGGTCGGGCCACATCTCGGTGACGGTGGCGCGGACCGCGTCCACCTCGTCGGCGGGGAGGCCGAGGGTCATCTGCGGGTAGCGCTCGACGAACAGGTCCTGCGGGTCCAGGGGCCAGGTGAAAGACATGGTGGTGCCTCCTGCTGCACTTAAAGCCAGAACTATTGCTTTAGTGACTATGCACCCGGGCGGCAGTTAACGCAAGCGTGCCTGCGTTAAGGTGGTGATCGAGGTGATCGACACATGACCGAGGAAGAACCGGACCCGATCCGTCGCCGTCCCGGCGGCCGCGCCGCACGCGTCCGCCAAGCCGTTCTGGCGGCCGCCATGGAAGTACTGGCCGAGGAGGGCATCGCCCGCCTCACCATCGCCGAGGTCGCGGCCCGCGCCGGGGTCAACGAGACGACGGTGTACCGGCGTTGGGGCAGCAGGGAGAAGCTCGTACTGGACGCCATGCTGGCCGGCAGCGACGAGGGCATCCCCGTCCCCGACACCGGAGCCGTCCGCACCGACCTGGCCGCCTTCGCCCACGCACTGGCCGAGTACCTGGCCACTCCGGCCGGCCGCTCAGTCGCCCGGGCGGCCTCGCTCAGCGCCGACGACCCGGACCTCGCCGAGGCTTGGCAGACCTTCTGGAAGTCCCGCCTCGATCAGGCCGGCGCCATCGTCAGCCGGGCCGTCGAACGCGGAGAACTCCCGGCGGACACGGACGCGGCCCTGGCGCTGGAACTGCTCTGCTCCCCCCTCCAGACCCGCTCCCTGCTCGGCCACAGTCCGATCGAGCCGGAACTGCCGGAGCGCTTGACGGACTTGGTGCTGAACGGGCTGAGAGGGAGGAACTAGACCGGGGAACCGCTCCCCGGCGCCGCCGCAGGCACAGCGCGCCTTCGACGGCCTGAAACAAACTGTTGCCCGGCTCCGCAACAGCGCACGAGAAGGGCCGGCCGGCCACCCGCCGGTGATGTCCGGCCGGTACATCCCTTCACGATCTCCTGCTCGGGCGCGGCTTCCGGCCCGCCGTTGACGAGCTCCGCTTCCCCCTCAGGTGTGAACTCAGCGCGCCGCTACTGCTGACGGCTTCGCGAGCGCGCAGCCCGGGGCCGACAAGTTGAGCTTGTTGCCCGTCGTGAAGCAGGCGGGGATGCCGTAGGTCTCCTGGGCGTACCCGGTCCCCTCATGGATGGTGACGGCCCCCTGTTCGTCCACCTCGCAGGGGTTGTCAAGGGTGCAGCTTCCGCCGCTCTCGTTGATGGTGTTGTTGATCGCCGCGACCTGCCCGGTTGCCGTGTCGATGACCGGGGAACCCGAGGTACCCCCGATGACCTGGCACTCCGGGGTGTAGCGGACGGCGTCCTTCCACGTCCACTGCCCCTCCTTCAGACGGTACGCGAATCCGTCGACCGAGCAGGAGTAGACCCGCTTCCAGTAGGCGGAGACCACGTCGATCGCGTGCCCCTGCACCGGATGGCTCGCGGACAACGTCAGCGGCGCGATTCCCGTGGACTGCTGTATCTGGGCATAGGTCTTGGTCAGTTGGTAGAGCGTGACGTCCGTGTCGGTCATCGTCGCGTAGACGACCTTGTTCGCCTTGAGTGTTCCGGCGGTGCCGGCCGAGGCGTTGAGCAGCGTGAAGCTCCGGGTGGAGGACTGGTTGGTGATGACCTGCCCTGCGCTCGGCATGCCCGTTTCGAGGCAGTGGCCGTTCGTCATGACCAGTCCCGGATCCGTCGCCTGCGAGTTCGGCATCCGGATCAAGGAGCCTGAACAGTTGCTGAGCGCCACGGTGCCGGCAAAGGAGGAGGCCGTCACCGAGGCGGACGCACTGTCAGGTTGCACAACGGCCGTCACGGCAGTGGGGGTCGCCCCGCTCACACGGTCGGGTGCAGCGGCCGCCGCGCCTGTGGCGCCCGTCAAGACGGCGGCGCCGAGGGCAGCGGCGGCGAGGGTGGCGAGGAGAGGTTTGCGCATGGTGGTGGTCGGTCCTCTCGGTCCGGTCCGGGAGCCTGGCGGCCCCCGAACGGTGAAGGGTGACCGCATTGTCGGCGTACAGCCAAGTTCTCCGCTACCCCGCAGCCCCGACCTGGCTCCTTTCGCCCTCTTGACGCCCACGTACCGCTGCCGCCTTCCTTGGCCGTGGGCACACAGAGGCCGGACGGTGGCTGTGGAAGACCGGCGGACGGTGCGCTGCGAGGTGGACGAAACCGAAGCGATGTCGAGCGCGTGTCACCAGGGCGGGCGCGACGGGACGGCGCGCGGTTTTCCGCCGGCTGGGCGCTCAGCTTCGTTTCAGTTGTCCTCTATACGGAGCATGGCGACACCGGCACAGGCCGACACCCTCGCGCCGATGCGGAGAGGCCCTCTTTGTCCCGGATATCGGAGAAACTCCCGGCGAACAGAGTCTCCCGCGCGCGGCCACACACCAACGTCTGTTCAGCAGGCATCTCGCAGAAAGGATTACGCATCAGGCGACAACCCTGCCGGGCCGTCGCTCAACCTGCCGACCAGACAGCCGTGGCCGTGGCGGTTGCCGTTGCCGTCGCCGTCGCCGTCGCCGTCGCCGTTGCCGTTGCCGTTGCCGTTGCCGTTGCCGTTGCCGTTGCCGTTGCCGTGAGCGAACGGATAGGACCGGCTCGCCGAGCCGTGGATGCCCCAGGCCGTGAGCAGACAGCGTCCGCCGACAGGCCGCGGCGTCGCGTGCGCGGACGGCCCCGCATCCACCGGCGCGTCGTGGCTTCCGGGACGTCAGCCACGTCGGCCAGGCGCTGAACGGTTCGGCAGTCGTGCGGAGTTCACGGATGATCGCCGTTCGGCTGTGCCCCTCTCTGTGCATTCCGTGGACGGCGACAAGTCGCTCGCGGGTCCGTTCGGCGAACCGTCGAGCGGTCGGCCGGGATGACGCCGGTCACGCCATTCCGCGTCGTCCCACGCCTTTGTCGTCCCACCGGATGTCCTAGCAGGTCACCGGTATGGGAGTCCCGCCTTGTCCCAGGTGCACCGGCTTCGGTGGCCGGGAGATGGACCCGGCCCGCACGCTCAGGGAAGCACGGCGGACAGGGCTACCCGCCCTGCTCCGCCCCGGCCATCGGAAGGAAGAATCCCCATGCACAACACGACAGTTCGCACACGACTCGGTCTCTTCACCGCGACCGGGTTCCTGGGCGTCGGATCGCTGCTGGTCTCGGCAACCACAGCAGGTGCCGCCGCACCGGCACCGGCCGGCGCGTCCGACAAGGTGGGGGTGGGGGCCCAGTCCGTGGTGTACATCCCCGGCAAGGACGTCACCTCCGGTTCCTGCAAGGGCTGGCTGAACCGTCGGTCCTCCGACGGGTATGTGCAAGCCCTGGTCCAATCGTGGGGAGCCCGGTGCGCCATGTGGCTGGAGCGCGCGGACACCTACCCTCACTACAAGCAGATCTCCTACGTCTACGAGGCCCAGCTCAACAAGCGTTCCACCGGGTTCCATTGGAACGGCCGCGGGGCCGGAGCGCGGGTCTGCATCGTGAACAAGACCCTCGGCCAGACCACTCCCTACTGCGGCAGCATCGCCTGGTAGCAGGCGCACACCACAGGGTGCCCCGGCCGGGCCTGCCGGGGCACCCGGGTTCGGCGAGCCCGCGGGCGCCGGACGCTGCACCCGACCACTGCGGAACGGGAGAGGCATTCCATCGAGGTCCGGACGACGAAAGCGGGTGCGGCGGCACGCGGAGCCACCCGGACTTCGGTACCGAGCCGGACCGGCGCGAACGAGCCCACGACCGTAGAGGAAATGGCTTCCGATCCGGCGGCCGTCCCATCACCGGGGCGGCCCGACCGCTCTTCCGAATCCCAGGACACTGGGCAGGTCACGGACGAGTGGCCACCAGCAGATCAACGACGTAGGTCTCTTCCACCGCCTCGTCGGGGAACATGTCACCCAGCCGCCTGCGCTCCTCGCGGAGAAAGGCACGCCTGGCATCCTCGGCAAGGACAAGGAACGCCGAGCGGCTGCCGATGTTGGCAAGGTGCGTGTCGAGGGGGACCGTCCGGCTCCACCGCACCTGGTGGCGCGCCACCCGGATCCCGGACAGGCCCGCGAGCCGGACAGCGTCGCTGTCATCGGGACGCGCCCGAGAAGTCGGCTTCACTCCGCAGTGTTGCGCGATCCGCTGATGCTGCCCGCGGATCCAGGGCACGTCGAATGCGGTGGTGTTCCACCAGATCGCAAGCGCACCGCCGGGAAGCAGGACCCGCAGCGCTTCCGGGACCGAGCGGGTGGTGTCGGTCCACTGCCAGGACTGCGCGTAGGTGATGAGGTCCTGGGAGGCGTCCGCGAGAGGGAGAGCGTTGCCGTCACCTCTGATGATCGGCACGTCCGGGAGCACGGTGCGGAACTGGGCGGCCATGGCGCCGCCCGGCTCGACGCCGATCACGTCAGCCCCGCGTTCACGCAGCAGAGCGGTGGCGATTCCGGTGCCCGCGCCGACATCGGCGACGCGGGCTCCGGCCAGAGGACGGTTCGTGAACTGTTCGATGAGATCGAAGAGCGCGGGAGGATAAGACGGCCGACCGGCCGCGTACTGGCCAGCGGCCGCGTTGAACGAATGGGCGCGTGAGCTGGCTGTCATCTCCACATCATCGCCTCTCTGCCCCACGCTCCGCCCACTCATCGATCGTTTCCGGTCCGCGCACCGGCCACCGGCGGCGCGTCAGCGTTGGCCGTCCGGCGGGTTCAACAGAGACATCCACAGGCGTCGATCCGGCTTGGGCTCCGCGCCCGGACAGACCCGCGCGTTCCCCACCACCACTCACATGAGAGGGCGATTGGAAGACGCGTACTCATCCGCGATGTTGAAGACGCCGGCACACCGTGGGCATTCCGCCCGGCCGAAGAGATGGGCGATTCCGTCGGCAAGCACAACTTCCCCGTCACGGACCGCGGTCTCGTGCATCCAACGACCGATGCCGGAGAGCCCCTCGGGGGACACCGGCCTCGGATCACGTCGGTCCACATCGCCCAGGTCCCAGTCCCGGACCGCCGAGTAGCGCCCGTATCCGCCGATGGCGATCGTCACCTCCACAGCGCAGTGAGGGGAGGCGACCTGGTAGAAGTCGTCCGAGAAGTCCCCCAGGACCGCACTCCAGTGGTAGTGCCCCTCGACCGCGATCGAGTCCCGGAAGGGCGTGAGGTAGTCGTCGGGCCGTGACCGCAGGTGGTGATTCAGCACCGACCGGAACTCCGCGATCGCCTCGGCACAGCTCGCCGGCAGATCGTCGCAGTCATGGTCCCCTGCCGCGCACCGGACGATCGCCCCGGCCGGCCCGCGCGCCCGCGCGCTCCGCGACGCCAGCGACACCAGACACGGCAGTGCGGCAAAACTGGCGGGGAACACCATGTCGCCCTCAAGGATCAACCGGTGTCCCAGCTCGTCCCACACCTCTGCTTCGTCCTCGCGCTCGGCCCGCGCCAGGAGCTCGGGGACGCGATCGACGTCCCCGTAGCAGTCGTACATCTGCCACCCATTGCACCACCTGAGTATTCAACCGCCCCGAGGCTGCCAGGGGCTGCTCCGCACCCCTGAACGCCATTGCGCGACCCGGCGGACAGCTCCTGGCGCGACGGGTTGCCGCAGCCCTCGCGTGCAGCGTTCCCCTGGAGGGGAAACCCGCTGGTCGCCGACCTGGGTGCTTCGACAGCCGGCGCCGTCGCAGCCGCCCGCCCTGGCGCGAACCGATGGGTCGGCGCAGTAGCGGAGCTCCTTGACCATCTCCCCCTTCGCCGGGCATCGGGAGGCTTTCGGGGCGTGGCTTGCGACTGGTGTTCAGGCGAGCACCGGTGCGGGAGCGGGCAGGTAGGGGGTGATGTTGCGCCAGGCGCGCTCGACGTATTCCTCCTTCTCGCCGACCGGGGCGACATAGTGCAGTGCGCCGTCGGCGGCCTCCTTGCCCTCAAGGCGGGCGATGGTCCAGGCGGCGAGGTAGTGCGAGGCCAGGCAGCCACCGGCGGTGGCGATGTTGCCCTCGGCGTAGAAGGGCTGGTTGAGTACCTCGACGCCGGCGGCGGCGACCCAGGGCCTGGTGATCAGGTCGGTGCAGGCGGGGATGTCGTTGAGCAGGCCGAGCCTGGCCAGCACGAGCGCGCCGGAGCACTGCGCCGCGATGAGCTGGCGCGAGGGGTCCAGGTTGCGCAGGACGTTCATGATCGCCGGGTCTTCGACGACCTCGCGGGTGGCGATGCCGCTGCCGACGATCACGGCGTCGGCGGCGCATGCCTCCTCAAGAGTGGACATCTGCTCGATGACCACCCCGTTCATCGAGGTCACCTTGGGACTGGGGGTGGCGAGGGTGACCCGCCAGTCGTCTGTCCTGACGCGGTTGAGCACACCGAGCGCGATCAAGGAGTCGAGCTCGTTGTAGCCCTCGAAGGTGAGGATGGCGATGTGCACGGCGGCTGCCCTTCCGAGTGGGTGGGTCAATAGGTCCAGACGGTATGGAGCCGCGAACAGGACAGTCAAAGAATTGTCATGCATACAATCCGGTGCATGACAGCCTCGCGGTACAAAACACTGGTCGACGTGTTCGCCGCCGATATCCGGACCGGGCGGCTCGCCGCGGGTACGCGGCTGCCGACACACCGCGGGCTAGCCGCCCGTGAGGGCATCGCCGTGGTGACCGCGACCCGGGTGTACGCCGAGCTGGAAGCGATGGGCCTGGTGAGCCGGGAGCAGGGCCGCGGCACGTTCGTGCGTGACATCGCGGTTCCCGCCGGCCACGGCATCGACCAACAGGTCGTCGCCACGGACGCGGTCGACCTCAACTTCAACTATCCGTCGCTGCCCGGACAGGCCGATCTCCTCCGACAGGCGCTGAGAGAGATAGCCACCTCCGGCGATCTCGACTCGCTGCTGCGCTACCAACCCCATCGAGGGCGCCCCCAGGACAGAGCCTCGATCGCACGGCACCTGGAGCGCCGGGGAATCACCACCGACGCGGACCGGACCCTCATCACCAACGGTGCGCAGCACGGCCTGGCCATCACTGTCATGGCCGCGCTCAACGCCGGTGAGGTCGTCGCGGTCGACGCACTCACCTACCCGGGTTTCAAGGTGCTCGCACACGCCCACCGTCTCGGCCTGGAGCCCATCCCCGCAACCGCCGAGGGACCGGATCTCGATGCCCTCGAAATGCTGTGCGCGAGCCGCCCTGTGCGCGCGATCTACACCATGCCCACCTTGCACAACCCTCTGGGCTGGGTCATGCCGGCCAGCGATCGGACCCGCCTGATCAGGATTGCTCGACAGTACGGCTCGCTCATCATCGAAGACGCCTCCTACGCCTACCTGGTCGAGAATCCACCACCACCTCTGGCCGCGACCGCGCCGGACATCACGGTCTATGTTTCGGGACTGTCCAAGAGCGTCGCCACCGGCCTGCGGGTCGGCTTCGTCGTCGCCCCGCCGTCCGTGGTGCCGTCGCTCGAACGCGCTACTCGGGCGACCACCTGGAACACTCCGGCCCTCACCACCGCGATCGCCTGCCGCTGGCTAGACGACGGCACGGTGGACCACTTGGAGGCACAGAAGCGAGAGGACGCCAAGGCACGCCAAGCACTCGCCGGACAGGAACTGGCAGGGCTCCCACTCGTCAGCCACCCCTCGTCCTACTTCACCTGGCTGCCGCTGCCCGACGACGCGCGTGCCGATCGGCTGACCACCGCCCTCGCCCGTCAGCACATCTCGGTGTCCACGGCCGAGCCGTTCACCACCTCGGTCCACACACCGCAGGCGATCCGCCTCGCCCTGGGCTCGACCGATCTGGACAGCCTCCGGTCGACGCTGCGTACCGTGCGACGAGTCGCCGTCGAGGACGCCTACGCTTGAACGCCCTCGTCGATCAGCGAATCTCTGCCCGCATCGGCGTCTCCCCCACGAAAGGGCGTCGGCGCCGCAGGGGCCTCCGGCAACCTCGTGGCAGATCTTCCGCAGGGGGGCCGGGCCGGATGCCGAACTTGTGCAGCCACAGACCGATCCGGCGGCCACTGAGCGGGCGGCCCGGCTGTCGGCCGGGGAAGAGCCGGGGGCATTGTCGGGGGTGCCCTTCTTGACTCCGCCGGTCCGGGTCGCGGCGGGCTCGCGGACCGCGCGGCCAGCGGTGTCGGGAGGATGCGGGGTGGAGTCCCCGGGGTGATCGCAAGGGTCGCGCCGGTGATGCCGACGTCATCGACGCGAGTTGGCTGATGGTGCGATCTGCTGTGCGTGATGCTGGATCCCTGGGCGCATCGCGCCTTACGGTGCCGCCATGAACGCATACCCGGAAGCGCCTGCCGCACCCGTCGAAGCCTACGACCCCCCTACTACGCGGCTGTCTTCACTACGGTGCGATCGCTGGAGCAGAGCGGCTACAGCGAGACGAACGCACGCATGGAAGACCTGGTGAAGGACGTGCCCGGGTTCCTGGGGATGGACCACGCGCAGACTCCTGGCGGGCTGGGCATCACCGTCGGGTACTTCCGCGACGCCGACGCCCTCACGGAGTGGCGGAACAACGCCGAGCACCGCGCGGCGCAAGAGCGCGGGCAGGCCGAGTGGTATCAGAGCTACACACTGCATGTGGCGAAAGTGGAGCGGAGCCACGGGTTCACGCGGGTGCATGCCCCGCAGAGCCCGACAACAGACTGACCGATCGAAGTCACCTCCCGGTCCGGCAGGCGCCGTTCCACCGGGCTGTCCGGTCGACGGAGCGAGCGGCCCTGTACCTGCCGCGCTGCCGCGGAGGGGTATCGGGCGGCAGGACGGGCGCAAGACACCAAGTGGGCGCTCGACCTGAGGGCGCCCCAGCAGTCCTGCGCACGCATTCACCGGGCGACGAGTTCGTCGAGCGAGGGCGTGCCGGCATCGGCCGCGGGGCGCGTGAGATGCAGCGCGGTGTGGAAATGGCCCGCCGCTTCCCTGCCCTCCGGGTCCTGCCCCTGGGCGGTCACCGCGTCGATGGCGTACTGCTGCTCGGCAGCGCCGGTGAAGCGGCGTTGGACGAAGGTGTGCCCGGTGTACGTCTCGGTGGTCAGGCCGTTACCGGCCAGGTACTCGGTGATCGGCTCGTAGGAGCCGGTACGCAGGACAAAGGCAGCGACCCACGGCGGTGTGCGGGCGGTTTCCAGGAGGGGCCGGAACGTGGCCCGGGACAGGAAGCTGGCACCACCCGTGATGGTGATGAGTCGGATGCTTCGGGCTGCGTCCAGCAGGTCCGGGGTCGGTGGGGTGGTCTCCAGATTCTCGGCGAATCCGTCGTCGAGCAGGCCGACCGCTCGTGCGTAGGCGATGGCGTTCGGCGCGATGTCGAGACCGATCACCGGGACGGCGTCCCGTCTGCGGCGGGCGCGGAACAAGGACCTGTCGTGCTCGGTCAGTTCCTCGGTGGTCATGGCCGCCACCCGCGGTGAGGTGTAGTGGGCGTACAGGTTGTCCAGGGTCAGGTCGTGGTTGAGCAGGGCGGCGTTGATGCCGTACGAACAGCACAGATCCAGCACCGCGTCCCCCGGAGTCCGCAGCCTGAGTGCTGCCAGGCGGCGGAAGACGCGCTGGGCGTGATGCGGCGTGCTGTAGCCGAACGCGCCGAGTTCTCGGAAGAAGGCGCGTGGATCGGCCCGGTCGTAGATGTCGTCGAACGGAGTCATCGTCCGCTGGGCGGGTTTCCCCGCGTCGTCTTCTCGTACCTCGGCCATCGCATGCTCCGTTCTGCAGGCCGGACCGCCGGCTGTGGCCGCCACAGCCTCCCGCACCGGGCGGGCCGGGGAAACAGGCCGGTGACGGATCCGGCCATGCTCGACCGGACGTCGGTGAGCATGCCCCGGCCGGTTGCGCGGTCACGACCCTCGGTGTCCTCGTTCGGCGCTCGGGGTGCGGTCGGACGGTGTTGGGCCCCACGAGGCCCCACAAGGCCCCACGAGGCGTCACGAGGCGTCAAGTCGAGCCGGAAGGACGGAACGGACTCAAGAATCCGGCGAACCGGACCGTGCACTCGCGCTCGGGAGTCAGGAAGGCTGGACCTCGTCGAAGAGGGCGAGTGCTTCGGAGGGGTTCGCGCTCACCAGTCGTTCCAGACCAGCCATCGTGATGCTCGCCCACTTGCCGGCCCGTGCCCACATCTGTTCCTCGAAGGCACGGACGGCCTCGTCCAGATCTCCTGGGCCGGGGGCGGCGGCGACGGACTCGGCGAGTTCGGCACCTTCCAGCATCGCGAGGTTCGCGCCCGCACCCAACGGGGGCATCAGGTGGGCGGCGTCGCCCAGCAGCGTCACCCCGGGGACATGGGCCCAGGTGTGGGACTCGGGAAGGGCGTAGAGGGGGCGGTGAACGAAAGCCGTACCGTGGCGGAGCAGGTCGAGGACGGGAGCGGCCCAGCCGTCGAACAGGGCCAGCAGGCCTGATCGCACGGCCTCGGCGTCGGCCCGGCCCGGGCCCTCGCGCCGATCGGGGCCCACACGCCGGTCCGGATTCGGGTCCCAGTCCAGCGGCACGCGGAACTGGGCGTACACCTTGACATGGCCGCCACTGCTGCGCTGGGCGACAAGCGCGCGGTTCACCCCGTACACGGCCACGGAACCGTCGCCGACCAGCCGGGCGAGATCGGGGTGGCGGGTGTCGATGTCGTCCAGTGCGGTCTCGACCAGGGTGACGCCCGTGTACTGGGGCGTCGCGGCCGAGACCGCCGGGCGGACCCGGGACCAGGCACCGTCCGCGCCGATCACGAGATCGAAGGTCTCGTGTCGGCCGTCCGCGAAATGGACCAGCACGCCGTCCCGGCTCCCCGGCACCACCTCCGTCACGCCCCGCCCCCACTGAACGTCCAGGGGCCCGAGCAACAGGTCACGGAGCTGCCCGCGGTCGATCTCGGGATTGGCCCGCTCCCCCGGACGGGGCTGCCAGTCCCGGAGGACGGTTCCGTCCGGGTCCAGGATGCGCATGGCCTGCCCCTCAGGACGGGAAAGTGCCTGGAATTCCGCCAGCAACCCCGCCTTCTCCACGGCCAGTTGCCCCATCCCCTCGTGCAGGTCCAGCGTGCCGCCCGCGGGACGGGCGTCGCGAGCGGTGTCGCGTTCGAGGACGGTGACAGGGTGACCATGACGGTGCAGGACCCGGGCGAAGGCAAGGCCGGCGGGGCCGCCGCCGATCACGGCGATTCGGGATCTCATGTCGATACAACGCAGGCCCCTCACCGAGTGGTTCCCGCCCCGTCACCGAACTGGAACGACGGCGGGTGTCAGCGGATGCCCCCGCAGCCGTGTCCCGCCCGCGAACTCAGGGCGGTGAGACCGGAGGAGAAGCCGCTGACGGGACGACCTGCTCGAAGGCGTTCCGGACATCCCTCGTACCGGATCCGCAATGGCCGATGTCGCGGGCCTCGGACACATGGCGGCCGTACGCCGCTGGATCAGCCCGCCCGTGGCCCGCGTCAGGTCCTCGTTCGGCGACTACGAACCGGGCCGGTTGAGCCACCTCCTCAGCCGGTGTGGCTGAGCACTGCCCTTGGCGGCTTTCGTCAAGTGGAGCACTCAGTTCTTGCCTCGCCTGTACCGGCTCCTTCGCAAAAGCCACCAGAGCGTTGGGACGGCCGTCGCTCGTCCGTGCCGGCGCTGCACTCGCGGGCTGCCGCCCAGACGCGTCGGGGCTCGGCCGCACTGATCGCCACTGCGGACTCGGTCGTCCGCCGGCCCTCCCGGTTGCCCTTGGTGAGGATGCCTCGCCGGTGTTGGTGGACGGCCATCGCAGTTCGGTCGTTGAGCGGGTCAGGCCCCGTACACGAAGACGAGACATAGAGCCGCGAAAGGCACGACGGACCCGCCGAGCAGTGCCAGCACCGCCGGAACCGCCGCCGTCAGCCGCCTCTTTCCCTTGCGTTGGCCCGAGCGGAACACCGCGCAGGCCAGGCCGAACGGCGACGCCACGAGGACGAGGGAGATCACCGGCACCACGAACCGGCTGAACGCGGTGGTGCCGGTGTCGGTGATCAGCTGCCGGGCCGTCGTACCGAGGAACATCGCCGGGCCGGCCAACAGGAAGAACGCAAGGCCCAACACCACGGCGACGGTCACTCCTTCCGTCAGCCGCTCGGCCCACTCATGCTCCCGGCGCACTTCCGCTCCACTTCTGTCCCTCATGCCCATTCTCCATTTGCCGCAGCTCGGTGTGATGCGCCGACGCCTCTCTGCCCGTCGGAACGACGTGGACGATGGCAGACCTCGCGACCCCGGCCGCACGAGCTCACTCGGACGGCACGGCCGGGGACCGGATGCCGAACCACTGCTCGGCGCCGTAGGCCTCGTACCGCTCCACCTCGGTGAATCCCAGTTTCGCCGCGAGGCGCATCGAACGGACGTTGGCGGTCTGGGTGGCGAGCACCACCGGCTCGCCGGGGGACGCGTCGGCGAACCAGTCGAGTGCCGCGCCGCACGCCTCGGCGGCGTACCCGCGTCCCCACACCTCAGGCAGGAACAGGTAGCCGAGTTCGGTCCTCCCGGCAGCCTGACGAAGGTGTCCGGTTTCCCTGTAGAGCGTGATCTGGCCGATCATCGCTCCGTCGAGATCGACCATGAAGCGGCCCGGGCGCCGACTGGGTGCCCCGGGCATTGCACGCTCTAGTTCGTCACGCGGCTGGGGGCCACCGAGGTAGGTACCCACCTCTGGTGAGGCCAGCAGTTCGATGGCCGCCGCACGGTCCCGGGCCTCGGCCTCGCGGAGCACCAGCCGCTCGGTCTTGATCGGGGCTGGTGGCCAGACGGCAGATCCCAGTTCAGTCATGGCGAGCAAGCTACCTCATGCCCGGCGGGCACGAGTTCCGGACGGCCGCCGGCGGCAGCAGTTCCCCGCCTCCGTCGTCCCGCGGAGGAACCCGGTGGGCGACTGAGCACAATGGACGTCTGCCGCCGCGGCCATGTCGACGAGCGCTGCCGGGCGGCTGCCGTGCACCTCCGAAGCGATCAGGCATGCCCACTCCACCGGCGTGTGTCACTCCCTCGCGCCGTATGCAACGCGCGGCCCGATCCGCGATCCGCGATCCATTTGGGCCAGAGTGGCCCTCAGCGTGGTGAAGGGTTCGCGGAACTCGGGTGCGGTGTTGGGCGGACGCCCGCCGTGCCGAGAGCTCTTCCGGCTCGGATGAATCCGGTACTCAAGCCTCTCGTCGGCGGCTTTCGATGCCTTCGGTCCCGATGCTCCCCCACGACCGACAACCAACCGCAAGGGCACGGTGGTTGTGCAGGCGTGAGGGCCGGAATCAGAACGCCAATGGATGGTGTCGAGGATACGGAGCCCGTACCGGACTCCGGACTGGCCCCGCACCGGACGTCCGCACCCGGCTACGGGAGATCGAAGGCGGCGGGGCAGCGGCCTTCCCAGATCCGGCGGGAGGCCTGCTCGGGGTAGGGCAGAGTCTCCGACTCGGCATCCAGGACGCGGGTGAGCTGCTGGTCGGGTCTGTGGGCGGCCCAGCCCGCGTCGCCAGTAGTGACGAAGCGGATCCAGGCCTCCTTGATTTCGTGGGAGAGCGCAACAGCCTCGGGGGTGGGATCGTCTCCGATGAGCTGCGTGCCGACGGGGCTGTCCAGCGTGCCGAACGCCAGCGGGACATCGAGGCTGTGGCAGGCGCCCAGGGCACCATCGAGTACGGGCGCGGCCCAGCGCAGTTCGAACAGGTACGAGGTGCCGCCGGCTGCGGCGTTCGCCTCGGCCAGCTTCTGTGACGGCATGCGGAAGAGGGCGTCGGAGTACACCGCCTCCACCAGCTCCTCGGGGCCGGCCTGCGGAAACGCGGCACGGTACGCCTCCGCGCCGTCCGGCTGCGGGGCCAGCCGTCCCAGGGCTGCGCGGGCGTCCTGTTCGGTGAAGGTGCCCCGCCGTCCGCTCATGACGCTGAACAGCCGGAATTCGTCCCGGGTGTGGCCGACGAGCAGTTCGGTGCCGTTCGCGCGCCCGCCGGTCAGTGCGGGCCAGGGCGTTTCGGGGAGAACCTCACCGTCGACGACGGGGCACAGGGCGGTGCCGGTCTCCGTGAGCCGTCCCCAGCTCTCCCGGTGTGCGTGGAGGCCGGCGTTGAAAGAGGTGAGCTCTGCGGCCAGGTGCCACGGATCGAAGTCGCGCAGGGCCGCGGCGGTGGGGGCCGCGGCACCGATCCGGTCCGCGAACGCGGCGGTGACCTGCCGGGCCAGCGCGGGGGTGTTGTACAGCCCAGGCACCGAGTGGGCGATCGCCCGCCGGAACAGGCCGCGCGCCGACTCCATCGCGAGGAGGGAGGCGACCGAACCTGCCCCGGCGGACTGCCCGGCCACGGTGACCCGGCCGGGGTCACCCCCGAAGGCGGCGATGTTCCGCCGCACCCACTCCAGCGCCGCGATCTGGTCGAGGAATCCGCGGTTGGGCGGTGCGTCGTCGAAGAACGCGAACCCCTCCACGCCCACACGGCAGTTGACGGTCACCACAACGAGTCCCGCCTCGGCCAGCGCTGCCGGGTCGTACATCGGGTCGCTCGACACCGCCGAGATGTAGCCGCCCACGGGGATCCACACCAGCACCGGCAGCCCTGCCGCACCCGGATCCGGAGTTCCGACGTCGAGCGTCAGCCAGTCCGTGCCCTGATGCGGACCCGTGTCGACCGGCAGCGACAGCGGCACCACGGGGCCGAACTCCGCCGCGTGCCTCGTCCCCTCCCAGCGCTGCGGCGGGACCGGTGCGGCGAAGCGGAGCGCTCCGACCGGGGGCCGGGCGTAGGGGATGCCGCGGAACACCGCGTGTCCCTGCCGCCGAAGCCCCTGCACGACACCTTCCGTGGTACGCACCCTCGGCTGTTCAGGCAGTTGTCCAGTCATGACCCCAGGGTTATAGGTCAAGTGTATTATGTCAACCGTATTGGAAAGGCTTCGGTACACGAGGGAGAGGCCGGCGATGCCGAAACAGGTGGATCACCGCGGACGCCGCGAGGCGATCGCCCGCGCACTGTGGCGGGTGGTGGAGCAGCGCGGCGTCGCGCATCTGACGATGCGCGTGGTGGCACAGGAGGCGGGCATCTCCCTCGGGCAGCTGCAGCACTATTTCGCTTCCCGGGCCGCCATGCTCTCCTTCGCCATGGACTTCGCGTCCGAGCAGACGTCGCTGCGCGTCGAGCAGGGACTCGAAAGGCTCGGCGACCGTCCGCATCCTCGTGACGTGCTGCGACTGACGCTCGCGGAGATGCTCCCCCTGCATGCCGACGCCCGCGCGACCAGCCGGATGAGTGCCGCCTACGTACTGGAGGCACTGCACGACGAGGCCGTCCACGAGCAGGCGCGCCGTGCTCTCGTCCAAGGACGGGCCCTCGTCGAGCAGTTGGTCCGCCGTTCGGTCGCGGACGGGTACATCGGCTCCGACCGCGACCCGGCGGCCGAGACCAACCTGCTCCTCGCCCTGACCGGCTTCACACCCCTCATCGAACTGAACGTGATCGATCCGCAGGACGCGCTCACCGCGATCGACCTGCATCTGGACAGGTTGTTCAGCGGGAACGATCGGAATGTGTGACGGCGGCAGCCGTGGTCACCCGACTTCGGACCCGATGATCGGGGGCACAGGTCGAGACCGCTCCCGGCCTGCCTCTCTCGCCCACCCGGCGCCGGGCGTTCGTCCTTGTGCAGGACCTCGGCTTCGGTTGCCCCGAGCTCACTCGGCCCGCGACTTCCGGCCTCTTCGCCCAGCCATGCCCAAACGCGCCGCCCAGCGCTGTTGCCCGCTCTCAGGCCAAGCGCCGACTTCACGTCGGAATTCCCGGTCCTCGCCCTTCCTTGCGAGCCGCTCCGACTCCCGCTTCAGCTCGCGCAGGACCCCTGGAGAGCCGGCGGGATCACGCACCGCGTACACGGCCGCACCCGTTTTCGTACGTGTCGGCCAGAAGCCAGACGCTGTTGTCCAGAGCCAGCATGGCGAAGCCGGGATGGCGAAGCCGGGATGGCGAAGCCGGGATGGCGAAGCCGGGATGGCCGGCGCGGACGCCGAGGAACGTCGCCGCGCCGGCCCCCATGATGTCCCACCGTTCCAGCAGGCGGACCCGGTGCCAGACGCGCATCGTGCGCCGCCGGCGATCTTCCGCGGCGGTCCGCGTTCCCCTGGGCAGCATGAGGAGGAACTCGCGATTCTCGTCGATCAGGCCGGAGGACATGGCGAGCTCGTACCATGCCCTGTTGAGCCGCCGCACGAACGCCGGGTCCTCGTACTCGACCAGACAGAACCCGAAAACCCGCTCTCGTTCGTACCCCAGGACATGTGGTATCGCCGAGCCCGGAACCGCGTCGGGTATCACTTCGAGCCCGGCTCGCAACAGCGGTCCGAACACCTTGCGGCATCTCTCCTGACGGCCCAACCCGCTACCCCCTGCCCATGCCCTGTTCGGCTTGATCGTGCCGTACTCGGCCTACGGCCGAGATCGCCCGGCCAAGTCCTGGGTGGGTGGGTAGCCGGCTGGCCGGGTCGTCCTCGGATGTCGGATGCAGTGCACCGTTCTGCTCAATGCTGCTGCTCGACGCATGCCTGATGGTGTGCCGGTTCAGCCGGTCACGGTGTAGTGCTGGAGGTAGAGGAAGATCGACTTCCAGCCGGATCCCACATTGACGATGTGCAGCTGGCCGCCCGACGGACCGTAGTCCCAGGCGGCGATCCCCTGAACCTCGTCTCCGGACTCGACGTCCTGATGGAACTCGTAGGCAACCTGACCGGTGCTGACGTCGATCGAGTAGACCGACTTCGCCGAGTCGTCCACCGAGGCGTAGAGCCTCCCCTGCCACATCGCGGCGCCCTGGATCCTGCTCAGGGGCTGCGACAGCGTCACGGTCCTCACCACAGGAAGCGTCGAACCGGCCGGGAGGCTCAGGAGGTCGTTCAGGCTGTAGGCGACCAGCTTGTTCGTGCCGTTCGCGGCGTCCTGGTCCCAGGGCGAGGTGTAGACCAGCCCCGCGGCAGCGTCCACCGCGACCCACGGCACCCCGCCCGGCATCTGCGCAAGGGGCAGTTGCACATAGCGCCCCGTGTAGCTCAGGTCGCTCGCGTTGTACAGCGCCAGCAGCGGATGCTGGTAGCCCCGGTCGCCGTCCTCGATCGGTGCGATCACATAACCGCCGTAGTACTCCACGTCCCCGATGTGATCGCTGCCGTACGTCCCGCTCAGCCCCCAGGGAATCGGGGCCACCGATGATGCGACCTCCGAGTCGTTGGCGACGGTGGCCTTCACCATCCCACCGGGCCCGGCATAGTAGAAATGCGTCCCGTCCGTCGCCACCCCCTGCCCGCGCTCAAGCGCATTGAACCCTGTCCACCGCTGATAGTCGGCCGTCCGTGTCCAGGTCGCGGCCATTGCGGGAGACGCCGCACTCCCGACGAGTGTCGCGGCCGCGATTGCCACGACCGCCGAAACCTTGCCCAGCTTCATCCGATTCCACCCTCTCTTTGTTCTGCATTACGGAACGTCGATTTTCGGGGGCGAGTGGATTACAGCAGCGGCGGACGACCACAGTCAATGAGCCCTGAATGAACGGTAGTTGGAGGACCTACGCGGACCCGATCGGCTGCTCGGCAGGGTCGCCGAGGTTACCGGGGACAGGAGCGGGACGGGATCGGCCGGCATCCGGCCGAAGGCCTGGCGGACGCCCGGCTCGGCGCTCCCGGCCCTGGTGCCCGTCCTGGTCCCGCCCCCGGCCCTGCTCCCAGTCACGGTGTTGTGGTGTGACGTGCATGACTGCGGGCCGTACGGAACCGGCCTCAGTCGGCGACGGAGCTCGGATCGTCGAGTTCGTGCAGCCCGGCCGGGTCCTCGTCGATCAGCACCTCCCCGGTCGCGGTGACGAAGCGCTGGGCATGGCCCCGGTGGATGGACAGGAGTTGCTCGCTGGTGCCGGTCCGGCCCCGGTACACGGTCAGCGCTGCCCCGTATTTGCTGCTGTGGCCGGGGATTTCGGTGTCCGTGCTCCACCCTGTGCCGTCGAAGGCGGACCACCACAGCTGCTGGCGGGCGGGGTCGCGGTGGACGCACATCAGCTTGCCGTCGAAGACAGCGAGGCCGATATTGCTCCGGGTGCGGTGTCCGGGCAGTGCGCCCTCGGAGGTCCAGGTGGTGTCACGCAGCCGGCTCCAGTGGATCGCACCGTCCTTCGGATTGCTGTGCAGCAGATGCAGGGCGCCGTCGTACCCGGCGAGCGCCGGGGACCTCGTGGTGGCGCAGCCGGGGACCGGTTCGGGGGTGCTCCAGACGCGCCCGTCCCGGCTGGTCGTGACCATGATGCGCTGGGCGGCGTCGGCGTAGACGAGGTGGAGGGCGTCACGGAAGACGGCGAGTGCCGGACCGTAGACGCTCCCGGCGTAGGGGACCGGCAGGTCCGGGCTCCACTCGTTGCCGTCGTACGAGGTCAGCGCGATGCTCCAGTCACCCGAGCCGCCGCGGTGAGCGCAGTACAGCCGATCCTGGAACACGGCCAGAGCCGGGCTGCCCAGGGTGTGGTGGTCGGGGAAGGGCCGGTCCTCGGACCAGCTGCCGTCCGCGCGGTGTGCGGTCCACCAGAGGGCGGGGTTGTCGCCCCGGCCCTGGTAGACGCAGTACAGGTCCTCGTGGAAGACGGCCAGGGCCGGGGTTTCGGAGGCGTAGCAGGGCGTGAACTGCGTGTCGGCCCCCCAGCCCGTGCCCGGGTCGAACACACTGAACCACAGTCCGGTTTCGCTCGGCGGCGCGTCGCGGGCCATGGGGGCGAGGAGGGTGGGTGCGGCCCATGGCGAGAGCAGCTCGCATCCAGTGCCGCGGGCGGCCGACCGGACCTGTTCGACGCGGCCGGGCAGCCGTGCGCCGACGGTTTCGGCAAGGGCTGCGGGCAGGACTCCGGCGAGCACTTCCTGAACCAGGCCGGGGAATCCGCTGACGGGCCCGCTGCCGTCGGGAGGCGCCAGGCGGTCGACGGACCTCTGGTCGAGGCCGAGGGCGAAGCCCCACTCCAGCAGGCGGACGGAGACGGCCGCCCCTGTCCCGGCGAGTTCCTCGCCTGCGCGCTCCGCGCGTTCGACGGCCTTGGCCGACGGGGTGTCCGCGCCGAAGTCCGGTGCCGTGTTGTTGTTCCGCCCGGAGGCGGCGCCTTCGATCGCCATGCTGTCTTCCTGCCTGCAGGGCCGCGGGCCGGTCGGTCGGCTCGCCCGCGCGGTGCGCAGTGCGCGGGCGAACCGTCCAGGCCCACGGACATGGACGCTTGGGGGCCCGCTCCTGGCGAGGTCTGCGCCGGTCTGCGGGCTTCTTCACGCTTCACCGGGCGTGCCGGTGCGACAAGTGGCCGGTCGGTCGCCTGCCGTCGGCGCACGCGCCGCCGGATCGGGGGGGGCGGTGCGAGGACGAGGAGGTGGGTGGCGACCGGGTCGGCTTCGGGAGGGGGATGGTCGGCGGCGGGAGGGGACGGGGACGGCCGGCGTCCGCAGGGGTGACGAGCAGCGCGGTGGCGGTGGCCGGGGCAGGACGCCCGGGCCTCGGATCGGTGGGCGTGGGCGGTGTCCCGGTGCGCGACGGCGTGCCAGTGCCGGCTTCAGGAGTGGTCTGCCGGGACGGGTGGCCGGCGTGGCCGTGCTTCGTGCAGCAGCGGGTGGACCGGGTCGTCCACCCTGATCGTGCCGCCGCGGATCACCTCGGCCCGTAGTCCGCCGCGGTGCAGCAGGCCGCGGATCAGGCCGGGGCGAACCAACTGTTCGAGGCGGGCGCAGGGTTCGCTGAGTCTGAGGCCGCGCAGGATCACGGTGCCGACCTGGAACTCCTGGTCCACCAGCGGGTTCAGCCTGATGTCGCGGCAGACCAGGTTGCGGCGGCATTCGGCGGGGGTGAGGGTGATGCCGTACTCGCGGGCCAGGGCATCGAGGGTCTCGGTCTCGATGAGGGTGACGTCGCAGACTCCGGATGCCCGACCGGTCCCCCGGCGCCGGGGCCGGGGGCCCTGACCCGCCCAGTAGTTGCGGTCCCCCGCGAGGCCCCGGCCGGTCACCGCTCGGGCCTGTGCGACGCGGACGGTGGGCTCGCCGGTGTGCGCGGCGAGGTGCAGGGAGGTGACCCGGCCGGGTCCGGGAAGCGGCGAGGCCTGCGTCATGGGCGGTTCACCTCTTCAGGAAGTGGTCCGTGAGGGAGCGAAGGGTGCGGAACTGGTTCACGTCGATCTGGTCGAGGTGCAGTTCCCGGCCGATCACGTCTTCCAGCAGCAGGATGAACTCCATGAAGGCGAGCGAGTCGATCAGCCGGTTCTCGATCAGATCGAGGTCCTCCGGGATCTCTTCGACGGTGGGGTTGCGTTCGCGCAGCCAGTCGACGACCGGCTTGATCGCGTCGTCCATGGTCACCTCTCCTGGATCCGGTGCAGCTCTTCGGACCTGCTCGTGTGTGCTGCGGTGGTGGCGTTCGGGGCGCTTTCCGCGGTCTGCCGCCCGGCCTCGTACTCCCGGCGGATCCGGGCGACGATGGCGGCGGCCGGGTGCGCGGTGGTGACGCGGGTGCAGGACCGGCCGCAGTACATGGCCATCTCCTCGATGCGGCCGGTTGTGGCGTCGCCCGGCGCCGCCGCGCTGTAGCGCGGAACCGGGTGGTTCCGGCCGTCCACCCGCGTGGTGGCTATGAAGGTGGCCGGGGCACGGTCCGTTGTGGTGAGGGGGTTGTGCAGGACACGGTGCGGGCGGTGTGGCCAGCCGATGTCGAAGAGGGAGGTGATGAGGGTGTCATCGGCTGCCGCTTCGATCACTCGTCGCTTGAACTCGGGGTGCGCGGTGGATTCTTCGGCCGGTACGAAGAGGGTTCCGGCCATGGCGCCGTCCGCGCCTCGGGCCACGGCGTCGGCGAGGTCCGTTCCGGTGGCGATGCCGCCCGCGACGGCCAGTACCGCCCGGGGATGGCGGGCCCGGACCGTGGCCAGCAGGCGGTCCGCGGGGTCCCGGCCCAGCAGGTGGCCGCCGGCTTCGGTGCCTTGGAGGACCAGAGCGGCCGCGCCCTGTCCGAGGGCGGTCCCGGCGTCCGCGAGGGTTCCGGTCTGGACCACCAGCGGGTGTCCGGAGGCCTGCACGGCCCGTACCGCGTCGGCGCCGAGGAGCCCGAAGGTGGTGACGAAGCCGTCCGCCGGCAGTTCGGGCAGGACGGCGCGCAACTGGTCCAGGCAGCGGGCCGGACCGGTGACCTCGGGGACCACGTTCACCCCGAACGGGCGGTCGGTGGCCGCCGCCACCTCCCGGACCAGCCGGGCGGCCCGTGCGGGCGGTTCCTTGTACAGGGCGAGGGTACCGCCCGCTCCGGCCCTGGACACTGCTGCGCACAGAGCGGGGCCGGCGACGGCTCCCATGCCGGCCTGAAGCAGTGGCAGTTCCAGCCCGAGCAGGGCGTCCAGCCGGGTCACGAGCGCTCCCCCGCCTGCCGTACCGCCCGGTGTGCGGCGGCCAGGTCCCCGTCGAAGCGGTCGCCGAGGGCATGCACCCAGCGTTCCAGGCCGAAGGCGACGCAGCCGGTGAAGGCCGGGCTGCCCGCGTGGCGGATGGTGCGGCGTTCGCCGAAGAAGTTGCGGTGGTTGTTGGTGGAGGCGACGGCGGTCCCGTCGGTGTGCAGGTACTCGTCCTTGACCGGGGCGAGCAGCTGCATGACGGTGCGGGCCCCGTCCTTCTGGAAGAACGGGTCGGTGGCGGGCCGTCGGTCCAGGGTGAGACCGAGGGCCGCGCCGAAGGCGAGGATCCGCCGCCGGTACCGGTCGAGATGGGCGCGTACGTCCTCCGCGGAGCCGACGCACACGATCTCCCGCATGGTGAACCCCCAGAGTCTGCGCAGCCCTTCGTGGTGGTCCTCCGTGCGGAAGCACTGCGCGACGGTGGTGATCAGGACCGGGTCCTCCGCGCTGGTGCCGGTGAGGTGCAGGAAACAGCCGTAGCAGGCCGCGGAGGGCAGCAGGTGGGTGGCGTCGGCCAGGTCGGCCGCGGGCAGTGCGGTGGCTCCGGAGCGGTCCGCGGCGAGGGCGTCCAGCCGGTCGGTGCGGATCCGGGTGACCGGGCTGCCCAGGTGCGGAAAGTTCCGGAAGTAGTCGAGGGTGCGCAGGTCGTCGGCGCGCAGCAGCGGTGGGTAGCTCTGCTGCCGGGCTCCGGCCTCGGCACCCCAACGGGTGAACACCTCGTCGAGTGCGGCCATCAGCAGGACGGCGGGTTCGTCGAGGGTGGCCAGGCCGTCCCGGACCGACCAGGTGGTCCCGGTGTCCCCCGGGACCGTGGGGTCAGTGGCGGGCATCGAACACCCCGATCCGCTGCAGGAAGTCGGTGGTCTTGTGGAGGACCTTGGCGTGGGCGGCCTGCCGGGCGGGGTGGGCGAGCAGCCGTCGGCGCAGCGCGAAGCCGTCCGTGAGGCCGGCGTCCCGGTAGACGGCCGGATTGTAGAAGGACTCCATGCTGGTGGTGAGGTAGCGGCCGAGGTAGTCGCGCAGGTCGAGCCGGTCCGCCTCGTTCAGGCCCCGGTCGAGGAGCCGCTGCCACAGCAGTTGCACCAGGCGGCAGCCGAACGCGATGTGGCGTGACTCGTCCTGGTGGTGGAGCCGGTTGATGTGCCGGACGGTCGGGTGCAGACGCTGGTCTGCGGCCAGGTGGACGTTGTAGTGGTCCACGATCTGCTCGAAGATCAGGATCCGCGCGAAGACCAGGAAGTTCTCGACGTCCTGGGCACGGGGTGCCTCCGGCAGCTTGACCGTTCTGTCGGGATAGATCTTGTCGGCGTACTTGAGGCAGAAGGTGGCGAAGAACCACATGTGGTCGTTCTCCTCACCTATGAAGTGGTGGAAGAACTCGGAGGGCAGCTCGAAGCCGGACGTGTGGATGCGCCGGGTGACTTCGATGAGCAGTTCGCGGATGCCGTGCACGTTGAGGCTGTAGAAGTTGACGCTCTCCCACCGGCCCAGGGCCCGGAGCTGGGCGGGGCTCAGTTCGTCCGTCAGCCCGGTGCCGTGGACGGAGAGCAGTTCGGGGGACATCCAGAGCCCGTCGGCGGGGATCGCGGGAGGCCAGTCGAAAGTGGTGAACGGGTTGTAGTAGTCCGCGGTTGCCTTGTCCGACAGCCGGTCGAGCAGCGCACGGAATTCGGTGTCGTCCCCGGTGGTGCCGGCCGGCCCGGTGGGCGGTGTGTTCACGGAGGGCACGGTCATCACTGCCTCCATCGCACGGCCGACAGCAGGGCCTGGTGGAGTTCGGGCGTGGACGCCGCCACGCAGGACCGCTGGTTGGTGACGCTCAGGTCGGTCAGAACGGTTTCGCCGAGCGGCTGTCCGTAGCCGTCGGTGATGACCGCCCCGGCCCGCTCGGCGAGGAAGACGGCCGCCGCGATGTCGTACGGGAACAGGTGCAGGACCCGGCCGTTTCCGGCGCGTTCGAACTCGGGCAGCAGTGCCGGGTCGTCGCGCAGCAGCCGGTTGCCGATGTCCACGTAGGCGTCGAGCTGGCCGGTGAGCAGCCGGGAGATGGACCAGGTGGCGCTGTTGAAGACGAACACACCGCCGGTGTTGGCCGAGCGGTCGATGAGATGACCGTAGGCCTCGGTCATCAGCCGGGCCGGGTGACCGTTGAACTCCAGCGACCAGAACATCCGCGCGAGATCGGTGGTGCGGGTCAGCGCCGGGACGGCACGGTCGTACCCGTGCGCGGTGATGCCGGGCGTCGTCACGTCCCCGTAGAGGTGGGCGCCCGTGCGCAGTTCCATCAGCAGCGCGTACTCGACGTCGGCGATGCGGGGCCGCGGTGCCATGCGGGCGACGGCGACCGAGACGGTCGCCGACTCCAGGCCGGCGACGGCGGGCCGTGTCCCGTCGATGGGGTCGACGACCAGCAGGTGTGCCGGGTCCTCACCGTGGTACTGGAGGCCGCGGTCCTCGGAGTAGACGGCGACGGGCAGGTCGTGGTCGACGACGTACTTCCACACGGCCGCCTCCGCGACCTCGTCGAGACCGAACTGCGCGTCCCCGCCCGGTGAGTGGCCCCGCACCAGGCGGCTGCCGGACGAGTGCTGAGCGGCCAGTACGGCCTCTCGGACGGCGCCGGCGAGGCCGGTCACGTAGTTCCGCATGGCTGCGGCCTCCGGAGGGCTGTCGTGCTCGGGTCCGGTCATGCGGCGGCCTCCGCCGCGAAGAGGGCATCGAGCCGGTCGCAGAGCAGATCGGCCTCGGCGCGGGTGAGGATGAGCGGTGGCCGGATCTTGATCACGTTGCCTCGGCCGTACCTGGAGGTACGCAGGATCAGGCCGTGCTCCATGCCGCGCCGGGCCAGGGCCTGGGCCCGCTCGCTGTGCGGGCGGCCCTCGTCGTCGCCGATCTCCATCCCGATCATCAGGCCGAGTCCGCGCACATCCACGACGGCGGGGTGCCGGGCGGCCAGCGCGCGGAGCCGGTCCATGATGTGTGCGCCCACCTCCCGTACGTTCTCCAGGAAACCGGGGCGCCCGATCACGTCGAGGGTCACCGCCGCGGCGGCAGCGGCGAGGACATTGCCTCCGTAGGTGAAGGAGTGGTGGTCGCTGCTGAGCCCGGACATCCGCTCGTCGGCGACGATCGCCGCGACCTGGGCGCCGGAGCCGCCGAGCCCCTTGGCGGTGGTCAGGATGTCGGGCCGGACCCCGTAGTGCTCGGCGGCGAACATCCGGCCGACCCGGCCGATACCGGTCTGGATCTCGTCGAAGACGAGGACGATGCCCCGTTCGTCGCACAGGGCGCGCAGCGCGGGGAGGTAGCCGTCGGGAGGCACGATGTTGCCACCGCTGCCGGAGACCGGCTCGACGACCACGCAGGCGACACTGCCGGAGCTGGCATGGTCCAGGAAGTCGTGGATGCGTTCGACACAGAGCATGCCGCAGCTGTCGGGGCCGGCCTGGCGGTAGAAGCAGCGCAGGCAGTACGGGTCCGGCACCTGGAGCACGCCGGGCATGAGGTGCGGGAACGGTGCCTTGCGGAAGGACTCGCCCGACATGGTGGTCGTCATCATGGTCTGGCCGTGATGACTGCGGAACAGGGTGATGACGTCGCGGCGTCCGGTGGCAAACTGCGCCATCTTGACCGCGCCCTCATTGGCGGTGGAACCGCCCGACACCTTGAGGTGCACCTTGGTCAGGTTCGGCGGGGTGACCTCGACCAGACGCCGGACCAGTTCGTTGACGGGTGCGGTCTGGAAGGTCGAGGTGGTGTGCACCAGCCGCTCGGTCTGGTCACGCATGGCCTTGACCACTTCGGGGTGGCCGTATCCGAGGCTCAGGTTGAAGGTGCCGGACGCGCAGTCGAGGTACTCGTTGCCCTCGCTGTCGTACAGGTGGATGCCCTCGCCGTGGTCCATCTCGAATGCGCTGACCGGGTAGTACAGGTGGTTCTGCGCGTAGCTCAGCGCATCACCGCGGACGTCGCTCCGGGCACCGCTCCGGGCATCTGTCTGTGTGTCGTGCTGGGCGCGCATTAGGTCGGCCATGTGTCTCCTGTCGACTTCCGTCCCGCGGAATCACGGACGACGGACACCGATATATCCGGGCGGTGAAATAAAGGGTTCCCTCCGGAATTCGGGGACCAGAATTCACACGTCCAGAACGAAGGTGAAAGCGGCATCCCAGCCTTCGGATGTCTCACGTACATCCATCAGGCATTCTGGCCGAAAATACTTGTCCAGATGGTTTCGGCGTTCGCCGGGAAAGTAGAGCATCGTGGTCAATACAGCCCCGCCGGGCGGCTGCACCTTCACATGAACGTGCCGCGTCCGTCCCGGGTACACGGCGGGCAGCACCGTCTCCAGCCGCCACCGCCCCTCGGCGTCCGCGAACTGGTGGCCACGCAGTCCGAAGCCGTCGCCGTCGTAGACTCCGGCGTCCCCGACCTGCCAGAAGTCGAGCAGGGTACCGCCGATCGGCCTGCCGTCAAGGGTGCGCACGGCACCGTGCAACAGCAGTGGGGTACCCCCATCGACATCACCCCGGAAGCCGGTCCTCAAGGGAGTGTCGGGCTTGTAGTACGGCCCTTCACGCAGGGCGGGTGTGGGCGGCGTCCCGTTGCAGCGAACGGTCGGTGTGAGCGTCTTCACGGTATCTTTCGGACTTCCGCTCGTCATTGCAGAATTCTCCCTTGATCAAGGGTATTCCGGGTTCGATCCAGGCAGACTAACCGACGTCTCCGGCGTTGAGAAGAAGGCCGCTTGTCACCTCTCCGCCATTTATAGGACTCATATCGCCAAAGCCTTCGCCATCGGCACGGACAGCAGTTACCTTTCGGGAATGGAGCGACGCACGAGTCGCATGGGAAAGGTGGGAGAGTCGGGACAGGCGGAGGAGGCGGGATGCGCAGGGCGTACGGTTGCGGCGCGCGCTGGTCCGGTCACGGACGGACCCGGCCGCGACCGGTCCCGGCTTGCTACCGGCTTCCGTCAGTGCCGGCATGTGCCGGCCGGTCGGCAGCGGTTCCGTGCAGGGCGTTCCGGTCGGCAGCGGTCCTGTGCAGGGCGGTGCGTGCGCGGGTGAAGTAGGCCGGGTCGGGCGGCGCGGTCAGGATGTCCGCGAGGGCGAAGAGGTCCAGTGTCCGGCTGAGTTGTCGCCAGTGCCCGGGCAGCCGGCCGTTCCCGCCCCGGAATCCCTGGAGGAAGCCCGTGGTGAAGGCGGGCGGGTACTCGTGGGCGAAGCGCAGCATGTTCCCGACGTCGAAGAGCGGGGAGCCGCTGAAGGCGAGTTCCCAGTCGAGCACGGCGGCCACCGCCCACTGCCCGGCCCGCCGTTCGACCAGGACGTTCTTCGGGTTGAAGTCACAGTGCACCAGGCTTCGTTCACCGGACACGGCGGCCAGTGCCCGGGGCCCCCGGCGGGCCAGTGCCCGCAGCACGCCCGCGTCCGTGCCACTCAGCGGACCGCCCCCGGCCTCGGTGGCCAGACAACGGTCGACGAAGCCCGGCAGGTCTCCCAGCGGCACCGCTTCCTCCGGGGCCGGGGCCAGCGACGCATCGCCGAAGGCACCCGGGCGGGGCAGTCTGACCCGGCCGATCCGCGCCAGCACCGCGCCGACGGCCTGCCCCAGGCTCCGCGCTTCGCCGCTCACCGGGCCGTCCGCGAGCACCTGGCTGAGCGGGATCCCGTCCACGAACCGGTAGAGCAGGGTGGGGCGTCCGGTGGCACGGCCGTGCGGATCGGAGGCGACCACCGCGGTCACCGGGACGGAGCGGGCCGCCGCCCGGGCGAGGACGGCGACCTCCACCGCACAGGTGTTGCGCGGGACCCGGCTGCCGCTCGGCCGGTAGCGGCGCAGTACGTACCGCTCCGGGCCCGGCGCATCGGCGTGCTGGGCCGTGAGCAGGGCCATGTCATTGGTGAACCCGCCGGGCAGCGGGTCCACCTCGTGCAACCGGGCTCCGGGCAGGGCGTGCCGGGTCAGCCAGGTGTGGGTGGCCGCGTCGAGGAGGCCGGCCCGGTCGGGGCTCGTCACACCGGCCAGCCTGCCCGGCCCGGGGCTGTCCTCATACATCCGGTCCCTCCGACGGCTCAGTGCCGGTCTGTGGCCGTGGCCGTGCCGCGGCGGCGGCTCCGGCCGCCAGGACCAGTCCGCCTGCCGGTCCGGCGAGCCGGCCGAGCCTCGCCGGGACCACGAAGTACTCGGCCGCGTGCTCGGGGAGCCCGGGGTAGCCGGCCAGTGTCGCGGTCAGTTCGGCGCGAAGCAGCGGGAACAGCCCGGGGAGTTCGGTGATGCCGCCGCCGATCACGATCCGCTGAGGTGCGACCGTGTAGACGATGTTGCGCAGCCCTGCGGCCAGGTAGGCCGCCTCCAGCCGCAGCGCCTCGCGCAGTGTGTCGCCGGTCAGTTCTTCGGCCGGGCTCCCCCAGCGGATGCTCATCGCCTCGCCGCCCGCAAGACCCTCCCAGCAGTCTTCGTGGAAGGGGCAGGAGCCGCGGAACGCGTCACCCGCGATCCGGGGTACGGCGAGGTGGCCCATCTCCGTGTGGATCAGGCCGCTGACCACCTTGCCGCCGATCACCGCGCCGCCGCCGATACCTGTTCCGACGGTGAGGTAGACGTAGGTGTCCAGGCCGCGTGCCGCGCCCCAGCGGCCCTCGCCGAGGGCCGCGCCGTTGACGTCGGTGTCGATGCCCACCGGCACACCGAGCGCGGCGGCGACCGGGCCGGCCACGTCCACACCGGTCCAGCCGGGTTTGGGGGTGGCGGCGAGGTGGCCGAACTTCGCGTGACCCGGGCGCAGTTCGAGGGGCCCGAAGGAGGCGATGCCGATCGCGTCCAGCGGACCGGTCGCGGCGGCCGTCTCCTGGAAGAAGGCGATGGCGCGGGCCAGGGTGGGGCCCGGTTCGCCGGTCGGGAAGCGGGTCTCGGCCTCGATCCGGTCGGGGGCCGAGCCGACCAGGCAGACGAACTTGGTCCCGCCGGACTCGATCGATCCGAGCCGCTGAGCGCTCACGCGCCCACCGGCCAGCCGTCGGCGCCGACCGGGCCGGAGTGCGAGCGGATGACGACCTTGAGCGCGTCGTAACCCGCCGGCCGTCCGGTGCCACCGTCTCCGCCGCCGTCCCGGGTGAGCCCGCCGAGGGCGGTGAAGGCATCACCGTAGCGTTCGAGCGGGAACTCGTGTGTCACCAGCCGCTCCAGGACCGGTCCGGTGCCGGTGCCGGGACGTTCGGGGCCGCCGAGTTCGACGGCCAGGTCCACGGCGACCGGGAAAATGTCGGCCCGGTAGTCCCCGGCGCCGATCAGTCGGATGCCCCGGTTGGTGAGCTGGAGCGGGCGCAGCGGCACGGTGTAGGAGTCGTCGAAGCCCATCACCACCACCCGGCCGCCGTCGTCGATCAACCGCAGCGCCGCGTCCAGGCCGGTGCCCGTGGTGTCGAAGACGACGGAGGGACGCTCGCCGCCCAAGGCCTTCACCACGGCTTCGGCCGGATCCGTCCCGGCCACGTCCACCACGTGGGCGAACTCTTCGCGGGCCAGCTCAAGTCGGTACCCGTCCGGCTCGGCGACGGTGACCCGGCGCGCCCGGCGGGCGGCGACCAGTGCGGTCAGCATCCCGATCGGGCCCGCGCCGAGCACCACCACGGTGTCGTCGAAGGTGAGGGAAGCGGCCCCTACGTTGCTCAGTACACAGGCGAGCGGTTCGATCAGGACCGCGCTGCGGAAGTGCAGCCCGGCGGGAACACGTTCGACGAAACGTTCCGGCAGGGTCACGGTTTCCGCGTACGTGCCGTCGCGGTCCACGCCGACCTCGGTTCCGGCCTTGTGGCGGCAGAAGTTGGTCGCTCCCCGGCGGCACGGGACGCACCAGCCGCAGTACAGCGTGGGGTTGACCACCACCCGGTCCCCCACCGCGACCGATCGCACCTGGGGGCCGGTCTCCCGCACCACGCCCACCGCCTCGTGCCCGAGCACCACGCCCGGCCGGGCCGGGAACCGCCCGAGCAGGATCTTGCGGTCCGTTCCGCAGACCCCCGTACCGACGACCTCCACCACGACATCGTCATCGTTCACGAGCTGACCGGCGGGCCGGTCCTGCAGTTCGGCGGAGCCTGGACCGAGATAGACGAGAGCGCGCACGAAACCTCCCCATCGGTGTTGGGTGGGCGACGCTAGCCCAGCCCGACGCGGCTGGATACAACGCCTCTGAGCCACTTCTCGACCGGGGCCGTCCTACGACGGTCTCGCGGGCTCCAGGACGGCCGGAGTGCCGGCCTGAGTGCTGGCTGGTCAGCGCCTCCTGCCGGCCCGTACGGAGCCGGGATCAGGTCGTACGTGTCCATGCGCTGCTCCAGTCCGAGATTCGGCGGTGGCGGACAGCTGACGACACGACCACATTCCTTCTGCCCGGCCCTCACCCGTCGTCGGCCGAAGAAGTCAGGCGTCACGGGCCGAAATCCTCGTAGGAGGGGCAGGGCGCCACATCCACTGCCGGTCACGCCACCGTGCCCGCTGAGTACCGCGCCGGAGTCGGCCGGGGCCTCGCCGGCCAGGGCGTCGCCGGCCGGGGAGTCGCCGGCCGAGTCGTCCGGTTCCTCGACCTGCCGACCGTGGAAGCGGACGAAGCCCCGGTGCTGCGCAGCGTCGGGACGGCACACGGCCGGGGAGCTGCAACGGCAGGGAACCGGCTCGGGCGCTGTCGGGCGGCGGGTTCTCGCAGCATTTCGTTCAGGGCCGAAAGGTCACCGGAACGCGTTCAGTCCGGTGAGCCTGATGGAGAGATCCCAGAGCCGGGATGCCGCGTCGGGGTCGATGGCCCATGGCTTGACTCCGCCGATGAGCATGTCGTCGGTGGCAGCCGGTTCCGCGATGTCGCAGTCCTGGCAGTAGGCACCTCCGTGGCCTTCGAGCAGAGGAGACGTTGCCGCCCATACGGCTGTCGCCGCGCCCTGCTCCGGGGTCTTGAAGCCGACGGCCGGCTCGCCGTCCGGGTTCACCCAGCCTTGCGCGAGCCATTCCTGACGAGGAATGTGACGCTGCAACGGCGTGAGGATGCTGCCGGGGTGCACCGCGAAGGCACTCAGGCCCCGGTCCGCACCAAGGCTGTCGAGGTGCAGGGCGAAGAGGGCATTGGCGGTCTTGGACTGCGCGTAGGCCAGCCAGCGGTCGTAGCCGGCGCGGAAGTGGATGTCGTCCCAGCGGACTCCGGACAGGAAATGCCCCGACGAGGCGACGGACACCACCCGGGCCCCTCCCGAGGCCAAGGCCGGACGGAGGCGATGGACGAGCGCGAAGTGGCCGAGGTGGTTGATCGCGAAGTGTGCCTCCCAACCGGGACCGACACGTGTCTCCGGGCAGGCCATCACGCCGGCCCCGTTGATGAGGATACGGAGGGGGCGGCGAGTCTCCAGGAAGCGCTCGCAGAAGACCCGGACGCTTTCCAGGTCTGTCAGATCGAGTGCGTGCACCTCCGTCCCGGGGATGTCGTGCAGGGCGCGTTCGGCAGTGGCCGGACGGCGGGCGGGGACGACGACGTGCGCTCCTGCGCGGGCGAGAGCTCGGGTGGCTTCCAGTCCGAGGCCCGAGTAGCCACCCGTTACCAGGGCGGTCGCGCCTGTCAGGTCGATCCCTGAAAGAACATCGGCGGCCGTGCTGTGGGCACCGAATCCGGTGCCGATCCTGAGCTGCTTCGTGATCATGATTGTGACGCTAGAACCTAGACTGCACGCTAGGTCAAGGTACGTTGCTGTGATGAGCAAGGACACGGGTGGCCTGCCCATTGGGAAGGTCGCCGAGATGACCGGCATGAGCGTGCACGCACTGCGGTTCTTCGAACGCGAGGGCCTGTTCCTCCGCGAGATCCCGCGCTCCGGTGGCGGGCAGCGGATCTACGAACAGGCGGATGTGGACTGGCTCGTGCTCTGCAGCCGGCTCCGGGATTCCGATATGCCCATTGCCATGATCAAGAAATTTGCCGAACTCGTCCGGTCCGGGCCCGGCAATGAGCCGGACCGCCTTGCGCTGCTGCGCGATCACGAACGCAACGTGCGGGCCAGGATCGACGCCCTGACCACGAGCCTGGACGTCATCCACAGCAAGGTCTTGACGTACGAACAGCATCTCAGTGGCGGGACGGCCGTCGGGCTCTGGTCGCCGACACCGGCACCGGCACATTGACCCTGCTCACTCTCCGGGACGTGTCGCGTGCGGAACCCGCCGGTGGACGTCCTCGCCGCTGTGGCCCCGGGCGGACTGCGTGGTCGGGGCGGCTGATCCCGATCCTGGTCACTTCCGCACCCGCGGCCACTCGTGGCGCAGCAGCCCGAAGACCAACTCGTCTACGCGCTGCCCGGCCCGGTGGATGCTTTCGCGCATGACCCCCTCACGCACGAAGCCCACGCCCTCCAGCAGTCGCACCGAGCGCGGGTTGTCGGCGAAGACCTCTGCCGTGATCCGATCGAGTTCGAGCACATCGAAGGCGTACTCGACTGCGCGTGCCACCGCCTGATGCCCGTATCCGAGCCCCCACAGTTCCTTCTCGCCGATGACGATGCCCAGCCGGCACCGTTGGTGGGCTCGCTCGATGAGCGCAAGGTGGAGGAACCCGATGGGCTCCGCACGGCCGACGAGGCCGGTCGCGAGATGGACGGTTTCCTCGCTCGGGCGCATCCACCGCTCAAGCGTCACGGCGACCTGCTCACGAGTGAAGACGAGTGTCTCGTCGTCGCTGAGCCGCTGGATCTCGACGTCGTTCTTCGGTCATAGCAGCGAGCGTATGGCCGCCGGCCGGCCGGAGGGACGGCCGGAGGTCGCCGGGCAAGAGGGAGAAGAGAACCAGGTCGACTTGAGCTCCGTGCACGAAGCCGGCGTTTCGCAGGGTGCCTTCGCGGTGGAAGCCGGCCTTGAGGGCGACTGCCTGGGACGCGGTGTTCTCGGTGGCGGCTCGCAGCTCCATCCGTTGGAAGCACTGGTCGGTCAGGAGCCAGTGCGCGAGCGTGCGGGTTGCTTCGGCTGCGATGCCGTGACCCCGCGCCCAGGGTGACACCCAGTAGCCGACTTCGCTCACCAGCGCTCGCCAGTCCGTTTTCTTCAAGCCGACTTGGCCCATCAAGCGCTTGGTGCCGGCGTCGGTGATGGCGAATTGGATGCCGTCGCCGCTGTCTCGCATCGCGTGTGCAGTGGTTGTGCACCAGGCTGTGGCATCGTCCAGCGTGTAGGGCCGGGGCAGCGGTAGCCATCGTTGGGTGATGGGGTCCGAGCAGCTTGCGCGTGTGTCCGGGATGTCACCGTTTCCGAACGCGCGGAGGACCAGTCGCCTGCTGCGCAGGACCGTCTCGGGGAACATGTTCGTCTCCACTGGCAACCGACGGATTGTCCCGGGAAACAGTAACGAGAACCGCCGGTCCGAGGATCGGCCGCCTGGTCGGAAGCGAACAGTCTGCCAGTCAGCCGCTGTGGCTGGCTCCTCGGCTCGGGCTCGGGCTCGGGTGCTGGGGAGGCGGCAGATGTCTGTGCCGGGTTCGATGATGGTGCCGTTGACGTCCGACCGCGTCCCGCTTCAGCTCACGTGGAACAGCGGCCCCCGAGCCGTGAAAGGCAGCCGTCCGCCGCGGGGCAGCAGGTAGGCGTGCTCCGTCCTGATCCGCAGCACGTCGCACTCGCCGTCGGTGATGACCAGGATCGGGGCCCCCGGCGGGAAGTCGTCCGCCCGGTGCAGCAGGTCGATGCCGGGCTGCAGCAGCGTGCCGCCCCGGCCGCGGACCCGCAGGCGCTGCGCGATCTCGGTGACCGGCAGGTAGCCCGCGTCGTGGGGCGCCGCGTCGCAGAACACGACCCGGGCGGCCGGTACATCGCGCGCCACCGCGTACGAGGCGATGGCGCCGAGCCCCTTGCCGAGCAGGGTTCGGTTCATCGATGCGGAGGTGTCGAGGACGACGCCGAAGGTGCAGCGCTGCACCTCCTCGGGCGGGAAGTGCCGGCCTGCCCGGGGGATGTCCGGGGTGGACGCCTGGCGGCGCGCGGGGCGGGCGAAGCTGCGGATGGGCTCCGGGCTCGGAACGAACTCGTCGAACCAACGGGCGAGTTGTGTGTCCCAGGGCAGCGGCGGCTGGGTCAGGGCACGGATCTCCTCCACCAGGCCGGCGGGCAGCATCGACCGCTCGCTCTGCCGGTGCAGGTCGAAGCCCTGGGTGAGGCCACGCCGGTAGAACGTGTCGAGGTCGGCGTAGTCCCCCGGCGGGCGGAGCGGTTCGCCGAGGATGTCCCCCACGCCCTTGCCGCGCAAGGTGGCCAGTCGCCGGATCCGGCGCAGGTCGCCCGCGATGCGGGCGTAGATCTCCTCGGCGGACAGGCCGGCGAGCTCCGGATCGTACAGCAGCCCTTCCGGCATGTCGCCGACCTGCATCTCGCGCAGCCATTGATTGATGACGTAGTCGGCGGCGATGTTGAAGAGATACGGGTCGCGGGCGCCGCAGCGGTCGGCGTGCCGCAGTGCGGCGTGCAGCATTTCGTGGGCGAGCACGAAGCGCCACTCCTCGTCGGTGAAACGGCGGTACGGGTTCAGGTAGATCTCCCCCGCCGACGCGTCGACGGCGGCGACGGAAATGCCGTGGGCGCGGGCGAGTTCGGCATCGGCGACCAGGGTCATACCGGCCGCGATGCCGCCGAGCAGCGGGTACGAGGAGACGAACCAGTTGAGCGCGTGCTCCCACGGCGGACGCCGGGCCGCGTCACCGCCGATCGACTCGCGCAGGCCGCCGGCCACGTCCATGGCCCGTGACATGGTGCGGGTCAGGGCCTGCGCGAAGGCCAGTTGCCAGTCGGGGGGATCACCGAAACCGCGCCAGGCCAGCAGGAGTTGGTCGCCCGCACCGTCCGCCGTTCCGCAGTGACGGTAGTCGGGCGGGATCCCGTCCCGCCGCCAGCGGGCAGCGAGCGCCTCCTCGTCCCCGCCGGGGTAGGAGACGGGCAGTTCGTCCGGCGCGCGGCCGACCGGGAAGGTCAGCAGGAAGCGGTTGACCACGGCGCAGCGCGCGGCTTGGTCGTACGGGTCGGCCTGCGTTCGCTCGCCCGGGGCGGACGGTACGTGCCCGAAGCCGAGGTGGATGACGCAGTGTGCCAGCGCCCAGGCCCATTCGGCAGGTTCGGCGTGGCGGGTGGGGTGCGCGTGGACGGTGCCGGCGGAGTCGACACGGGCGAAACCTTGGCCGGGCGCCAGCGCGCAGCCCTTGTCCCGGCAGAAGGTGGCCCCGACGACCGCCAGTGCCGGATTGGCCCGCAGCAGCGCGAGTCCGGCCTCGAACGACTCGGCCGCGTGGTCCGGCCGGGCCGCCGCACGACGGCCACGAGGGTGTCTCATCGCCGCGCCTCGACCAGGCGCGGCATGTCGCGCGCCGCCTCCACCAGAAACCAGGCGGGCAGCACGGGCTGACCGTCCGCGTCGTCCGCTATGACCGTCTGGGCGACTTCCACCGAGATCTCTGCAAGTTGCACGAGCAGAGACTTGGCGCGGTACGCGGTCTGCCGCCCTGCGGCGCCGACGTGTTCCTTGGAGGCGGGCAACTCCCTGATCAGGCGGCCGCGGAAGGAGTCGGCCAGATAGTAGAGCAGGTCCCGGTCCTCCAGCCGGCGCGGCCAGGAGGCGTCGCCCTTGATGATGGCCTCGATGCCGTACTCGTTCCGGACGATCTTGGCGTAGCCGCAGAAGGAGACGGCATGGGCGGGCGTGAGCGTGCCATGCGCGACGATCTTCAAGGTGTCTTCGTCGAGGGCGGGGCCGAACGAGTGCAGGGCGTCGGACAGCATGTGCCACGAACGCGGTGTGGAGAACGGCTCCTCGGTGCGGGGCGGCTTCGACCACAGATGGTCGGGCCGGTCGGTCAGGTAGTCGGTGATCCACGGGTGGATGCTGTTGCCGGCGGCCCAGGTCAGCCAGTCGGTGGCCGATGCCTCCAGGTGAATGTGAGTGAGGCGGTTCACCAGAGCCGAGGCTATGGGTCTGGCCAGGGCGTTGTCGGTGGCCCGGTTTCCGGCACCGATCACCAGGGAGCCCGGGGGCAGCTCGTAGCCGCCGATCCTGCGGTCCAGGATCAGCGAGTAGAAGGCCTTCTGCACGTCGAGGGTCGCCGCGTTGAGTTCGTCGAGGAAGAGGCAGTACGGCTCGTCGCGGGCGATGGACTCGGGCGGGCAGAACACCGACCTCCCGTCGCGGATCTGCGGGACGCCGATCAGATCCTCGGGGGCGAGCTGCGTGCCGATCAGGCTGACGCATTCGAGTCCGAGCGAGTCCGCGAAGGCGCGCACCAGCGACGACTTGCCGATGCCGGGTGCTCCCCAGATGAACACCGGCCGCACCGTGGCGAGTCCGAGCAGCAGCTCGGGGATCCGGGCGGGGGTGACGGACACGGCAGCCTGCAAGGCTCGGCTCCTCGGGGCGGGACGGCACAAATGACGGAAGGTGTGACGGAACGAACGACCGCGCGCCACCGTCTCCGAAGGCGCCCGGGCGTTCCAGTGTGCGCGGGCAGGGGGGACGACGCAGCTCCTTTTCGGCTGCGCAGCGCCTGGTGGGCCTGTTCCGCGCCCACCGGTTCGCTGTCTGCTGTACCGGGTCAAAGAGACCGGGCCCGGCGGGCAGAAGGCCCAGGAACGTCCACCTGCCGAGGTGCGCACCCGCCCGGGACCGGCCTTGCAGTGCCCTGACGTGCACCGCCCCGGCCCGGATCGCATTCCCATGGTCTGCCTGCTCGGCGACGGGCCGACGCCCGCTGCGCCGCGCTCCGCGACGGCACCTTCCACGAGTCCTGGCTGCCGCGGCGACTTGAGGCATCCTTGCCCTAGCCCGCGCCCGGCAGACGGGTCGGCCAACCGTGGGGGCCTGGCTGCCGACCACACCGGTCAGCCGGGACCGGTCAGACACACCGGAAGGGATCCCACGGCCCACCCGATGACCGGTCGCGATCCGTGGTCCGCAGCCGACCCGTCCGGCCCTGGCGGGGACGACTGTCCTTGCGACAGGCAGCCCGTCGTGGGAACGCCGTCGCGACGCGGCGGGCGACGGCCTCATTCCCGTCCGCCGTGTCGAGTGCGACAGGTGCGGTGCCATCTCCGGTTTGAGTGGTGCCGACGATGTCCCGCCGTGCGAGGATCCCCCGATGCCCCCACCTCTGGATGTCGCCGTTCCTGCATCCGCCGAAATCGAGGCACTGCTCACGGCCTCCGTCGGCGTCCCGACCACTGTCGAGCGCATCGAGCCGCTGCACCATCCCTGGGTGCTGCGCGCCCACCTGGCAGAGGCGACCGGACTCCCCGGGACGGTCATCGTGAAATGTCTCCGCCCCGAGGGATACGGCCTCCGCTCCGCCGCGGAGCTGGCGCGGTGCGAGCACGCCGCGCTCGCCTTCATCGCCGACGACCTCCGCCTCGATCTCGCGCCGGGCCTGCGCGCCGCCACACCGGACTCCCGGCTGCTCGTGCTGGAGGACCTGTACCCGCGCACTGAACTGGCCGGACTGCTGCACCGGGACGGTCACACCCCGGCTCTGGACGCCGAGCTGACCGCCTTCGCCTCCTCGATGGGCGAGCTGGCCGCCGCATCCGCCGGCCGTGGCGCGCTCTTCAACGCCCGCCGCACGGCGCTGGGCACCAGCACTGACCGGTTGGGCGACTGGGAACACGCCCACACCGGCCTCTGGCGTATCGGGCTCGTCCGGGCCGCCGCATTCGGCGTCCCGCTGTCGGCCGCTGCGGAGCGCGATCTGGAGGCGGCCGTGACCGAACTGGCAGATCCGGGCCCATTCCTGGCCCTGACCAACGGCGACTCCGAGTCACACAACTTCCTGACCGGGCCGGGCGGTGGCGGCAAGCTGATCGACTTCGAAGGGGCGGGATTCCGCCACGCCCTCACTTCCGCGACCGGCTTCACGGTTCCCGGTCCGGACTGGTTGGGAGTATCGGGGCCGGCTCAGGTCGAGGCGTTCCGCCGAGCTCTTGCCCGGACGGTCCCCGAGGCCGAGGACGACCACCGGTTCGGATTCGGCCTGGCTGCGGCTGCCATGGTGTGGGTGATGATGCGCACCGGCCGGCTCAAGACGCTGGACACACGCAGCCCTGGCAACAGCTCCCGCATCCAGATGGTGGCTCTGCTGGAATCCGGAGCCCGCACCGCCGAGGCACACCGGGTACTCCCCCATCTGACGGCCTGGTGCCGGTCCACGGCAGACCTGCTGCGCCGCCGCTGGCCCGACACCGACGTCGACAGCGCCGCCGTCGCCCCCTACACCTGGCGTGAACGGTAGGGCGGGAGTCGGACGGTCGCCGCCATGGAGGTGCCGGTCATCGGCAGTGGTTCAGGGCTCGGTGGGTACGTGGGAACTGGTCGCGATGGCGGCGGAGGAAGGTGCGGTCGGCCCATGCGGTGCGGTGCGGTCGGTTCCGGAGACGGTGGTTTCTCCCCCTCCTTGACCGCGTTGCCGAGGGCGGTACGTCATCCCGAGTTCAGGCGCGGTCCCCGTACGTGAGCGGGAGACACCGGCTCGGGCGGCCCGATGCCGACTGCGGGCGGAAAGGCCCTGGGCCTCGTGTGCTGTGTCGGGCGGAGGGTCGAACCGGCATGTACCGATGTCAGGATCCGGCAGCGGACAGGTGCCGGACCAGCTCGGTGGCCAGACGTCGCATGACCGTACGGTTGGCACGCCGCATCGTGGTCCGGACGACGGGCGCCAGCAGGCGGTCGGCGAGCGGGGCGCGCACCCAGGTGTACGTGAACGCCACGTGGCTTCCGCCGGTCCGCAGCGGTTCGACGGTGTAGGTGCCGTGGGCCAGCCGCCGGCCACCCGCACTGACGTTCCGCTCGACGATGCACAGCGGCGGGTCGGCCCTGACGACCTCGATGCTGACGCCGGTCTTCTTGCCGCCCAGCGTGGCTGTGACCGTGGCGCACGATCCGATGCCGCGGTCGGGGCCGCTGTAGCTCCATCCGGTCAGGTAGTGGTTGGTGAACCGCTCGTGATGAGCCATGACATCGAGGAAGTCGTAGACCTGCTCGGGCGTCTGCGGTACGTCGATCGATACGGTGACTGACCTCATGTACCACACGGTACACAGAGCATGTACCAATTGGTACACTCGTGACGTGGTGGATATGGACGGCTCGCGCACTGAGGACAGGTCCGCGCCCGGCACCGACGGGGACCGACGCTCTCAACTGGTGAACGCGGCTGTCGACCACGTCGCGGCACACGGCTTCGCAGACCTGAGCCTGCGCGGCCTGGGTGCCGCGATCGGTGTCAGCCACCGCATGCTGATCCACTATTTCGGCTCGAAGGAAGCGCTGCTCGTCGAGATCGTCCGGACGTCGGAGCAGCGCCAGCGCGATCTGTTGTACCGGCTCCGCCTGGAGCCCGGTCTTTCGCCCTCCGGCACGGCGAGGCTCCTCTGGCGGCAGCTGACGGATCCTCGGCTGGCCGGTCAGGAACGGCTCTTCTTCGAAATCTGCGGACACGCGCTGCGGGGCCGCCCCGAGGCCGCCCTGGCCCTGGACGGGTTCGTGGACGACTGGCTGGAGCCGCTCATGGCCGCCGAAATCGCCACGGGCAAGGACCCTGTCGCTGCCCGGAACCGCGCCAGGCTTGGACTCGCCACCGTCCGCGGTCTGCTGCTCGATCTGCTCGCCACCGGTGACCGCGTCGGCGTCGACGCGGCGATGGAGGAGTTCTTCCGGCTGTACTACGGCTCGGAGTGACGCAGTCACCGGTCGGCCCGAACGAGGGGTGCGGCGCACACCGCGAGCGGCGGCGCCCGCTTCCCGATGATTCCTTTCGATCTGGCGAGCCGTATGGTGCGGCCCATGGAATCGTTGATCGCTGCCGTACGCGGACAGGCCGAGGCTGCCAGTTTCCTCGCGTGGCCGGGTGACTTCGACCTGGACCGAGGTGACCATGTCGAAGAGGTGCACCTCGCCTCGGGAGCCGCGCTGGAGGGTTTCGCCGGCGACGGCGCCGGGGGCACGTACTTCTTCTGCGGTGAAGGTGGGGAGGACCGTCCCATCCTCTATGCCGACTCCGAAGGAAATGCCGCTCTGGTGGCGATCGGCCTGCCCGAGCTCCTGCGGCTGCTGCTGGTCGCCCCTTGGTGGCGCGACTGCCGAGCGTTCACCGACGAGGAGAGCCGCGAACTCGCGGCCGAGTACGTGGAGGACATGCCGGATCTCGTGGCCCGGAGAGACCGTGCCGCGGCAGCCCTGGGCCTGGACTTGTCGGACGAGGCAGAAGTCTTGGCCCGCTTGCGGGAGGTAGCGGTTCGAACGGGAGAGAACTTCGTCCTCGTCTTCACCCCGGAGGGCCACTCCTACGAGCCTCTCATCACGAGCTGAGACGTCCCGCGGCAGCACGCACGCACCCTTCCGGGCAACAGGGATCGGCCCACGGAGAGGCGGGGCAGAAGCGGGCCGCGGTCTTCGGGTCGATGCTGGAGACCTCGTCGTCCCACACCAGGGTTGCGCATCGCATGCACCGGTCGCGGGCGCGACACCGTCGACGGACGACCCGAAAATCGGATGCGGCTTTCGTCCAGTCACGCTGGGATCAATCACCATGAATAGTTATTTCCTCAATGAAGCCGACCTGATGGGCAGGATGGAACGGAACCTGGCGGAACATGCCTGTCACCTGCACTGGGGTATGAGCGGTGCGAGCGTCACGGACGCTGGTGACCTCCTGGTCGCCGACAGCGGTCTGGACGACGACACTTTCAACATCGTTGCTGCGGCCCGCTTCACCGCCGCTACCGCCCCCGCACGTATCACCGGGACCGCTCGGGCGCTGACCCGCACCGGCCGTCGCTTCTCCTGGTGGGTAGGGCCCGCCTCGACACCGCTGGACCTCACCACCCGACTGATGGCGGCCGGTCTGCCGGCGTCCGAACGCGAGACGGCGATGTGGGCCGGACTGGACGACGCCCTGCCACCGCCTGCCGCCCAGGGACTGGACATCCAGCAGGTGGCCACGCCCGCGCAGCTCGCCGACTACGCCACAATTCTTGCCGCGAACTGGGACCCGCCCGCAGACACCGTCCGCCGCTTCTTCGCCCAGGCCGCCCCTCAGGCTCTGGCCGCGCAGTGCCCGGCCCGGTATCTGGTCGGCTACGTGGAGAACCGCCCGGTCTGCTCCGCCGAAGTGTTTCACCACGCGGGAGTCGCCGGCATCTACAACATTGCCACTCTGGCCGCCCACCGTCGACGCGGCTACGGCGGCGCCATCACACTCGCGGCACTCCGCACAGCCCGAGACCGGGACCACCGCATCGCGGTGCTGCAAGCGTCAGCAGACGGCGAGCCCGTCTACCGCCGCCTGGGGTTCCGCCCCTGTGGTCAGTTCACCGAACACGCCGTCAACCCCTGAACCACCCCGAACTCCACAGCCCGGTTCCTAGCTCCCGGGGCACCAGGGGGACCTGGTGCCCCGTCCATCCAACAGGCCGGGCGGAACACCGTGGCTGGCGTGTCGTCGGTGGCCGGCAGGATGCCCCGACACCAGCGGCAGGGCCCGCAAGGGGCGGTCGTGTTCCGTGTACACAGGACGGGCCCGCCACCCGGACAAGGAACGACGGTTGGCGGCGGGCCGCCGAACGGCACTCAGTACGCCTGGATCTCCAGAAGGTTCCCGTCGGGATCACGCAGGTGTGCCGCTCGCAGACCCCAACCCGGTAGATCCCGGGCCGGTGCCACCAGGACCGCACCGTGCTGTCGGCACAGCGCGACCGCCGCGTCCATCGCCTCAGCGTCCGGGACAGGCACCACGAAGGTGGCACCACCCTCATCAGGAGCCGACGGAACCTCGCCGACGAACGCGTCCCGCTGCATCACGGCGAACGCGGTCGCCCCCTCGGGCGCGTCCCAACTGGCGTACCCGGACGCCGCGTCACCGTGCGCGAGCGCATATCCCGTCAGCTCGGGCAGCACGGCCGCATAGAAGGCAAAGACGGCAGGATAGTCCCCGGCGAGTACACGCGGATACAGAGCGAACATGCGTACCAACCTAATAGTCAGGTTCCCTCGACCGGGCCGGATCCCAACATCTTCTGCCCATCGATCCGGTCAGCTCTGCCGGGCACCTCTGCTCCACGTCGCCGGCCGCCCCGTTCTCTCGGCAGCTGAGGCACGGTCGATGGGCCGCGTCCGGCGCCGCGTCCCGTGCTGTCCACCTGTCGTGCAGGGCGAGGATCTCGGAGCTGCTCACAGCCCGTCAGGATCGGCGCCGAGGGGCTTGTGGTGGTGAAGCGTTCCGTGCGGCGCCGGGGCGGCCTCGGCCAGGAGGATGATCCTGGCGCGCTGTCTCCACATCTCCAGGAAACACTCCTTGTGACTGGTGCGCCGCTTCGGATCACCGCCCGGCCGGAGGAGCACGATCGGCGGTGGCCGGGGCGCCCGACGGCAGCGTTACGGGTGGTGCTTGCTCGCGAATACCCACCGGTTGCCTGCCAACGCGTCGTTCGGCTCGGGCAACGGTCCGCGTCCGTGCCGACGGGTGAAGTCGAAGGGGGTCCGAACCGATGTGTCCCAGCCCCTGCTCGCCAGGTGACCGACGGAGTCCGGCCGCGGCTCTCTGTCGAACAGGTTGAGCAGGTCGATGCCGATCTGGTGCGCCGTCGCGGTATAGAGCGGGCTGTCGCGGTATTCCAGCAGGTCCTTGTCGAGCTTGACCTCGTACGCCAGCGCGCTTCCTCCCGTACTCAACCGGTCCACCGTGTCGATGAGGTCCGTCTCGGCGGCGGCGGGCAGGTAGAACAACAGCCCCTCGGCCAGCCAGACGCTCGGTGCTTCCTTGTCGAACCCGGCGTCTGCCAGCGCTCGGGCCCAGTCGGCGCGCAGATCGATCGGGATGGGCATCCGCGCAGCCTTCGGAGTGGCCGACAGCCCGTCGAGCACCGCGTGCTTGAACGCCAGCACGCCTTCCCTGTCGATCTCGAAGACCACGCAGCCGGGAGGCCAGTCGAGTCGGAACGCCCGTGAATCCAGCCCGGCCCCGAGCAGGACCACCTGCCGGGCGCCACCCGTGTGTACAGATCGGAGGAGAAAGTCGTCGAGGACCCTTGTCCGCAATCCGAAGTAGCGCGCGAACCGGCCCCACAGTGGGTTGGTGTCGCCGTCCGGAACCTGCTGTATCCGGACCGGCCAGTGGGCGGACGCCGGTGCGGCGAGCACGAAGTGCTCCGCGTAGATGTCCCGTGCCAGTGTGTCGTGGCGGTGGGTCTCGATCGCCCGTGCCGCGGCGACCAGCAGAGCGGTCAGGCCGACACCTCCTTCCACGCCCTCCACGCCGGTGTTTCGAGACGTTGTGCCGACCACGTGTTCTCCTTCGGACAGGCTGGGACCATGAGCAACGAGAAATGCGGATGATGATGGATCAACGGTGGACGCGCGACGCCGCCGCTCCAGGCACCCCGTGCCCCGGGGAGCGCCCGACCCCGCACGGTCCTGCTACTGGCGGCCGGGCAGAGGCGTCGGGTGCCGCGATCAGCGGCCCTGTCCCTCCGGAAGCAGGACGGGTTTGACCACACGGCCCGCGTCGCAGTCGCGTTCGGCTTCGTTGATGTCGGCGAGTGGGTACGTACGAATCAGCTCGTCGAAGGGGAAACGCCCGGCCTGCCACAGCCCGGTCAGCCTCGGAATCATCAGTCCCGGCACCGCGTCCCCCTCACAGATGTGCGAGATCCTCCTGCCCCGGTCCAATGCCCCGGGTTCGAGCGGCAGCACGGTATGGAGCCGTGCCACCAGACCGAGATGACCGGTCGGGCGCAGGGACCGTAACGCGTCGTTGATCAGTTGGACGGAGGCCGTGGTGTCGAGTGCGTACTGCGCTCCGCCGTCGGTCAGTCGCCGGATTCGGCCGGGCAGGTCGGCCGACGCGGCGTGCAGCGGAATCGCGCCGAACCGTTCGGCGAGAGCCAGCCGTTCGGGGTGTCGGTCGACAGCCACGATCACCGCTCCGGAGGCGGCGGCCGCCATCACCGCGGCCAGGCCCACCGCTCCTGCGCCGAAGACTGCGATGGTGTCGCCGGGTCCGGTGCCGAAGGAGTTGAAGACCGCTCCGGCGCCGGTGAGGAATCCGCAGCCGAGCGGTCCGAGCAGTTCGACGGGCAGCGAGGGGTCGACCCGGACGGCATTGCGGGCCGGGACCACCGCGTACTGCGCGAACGAGGACTGGCCGAACCACCGGGGGGCCAGTTCGCCCCCGGCTGCGTCGCTGAGCCGCGCGGACTTCTCCTTGCGCCCTCCGAAGAGGTTGAGCGGGGCGAAGGAGTCGCAGTAGGCGGGAGCTGCGTTCATGCAGTTCCGGCAGTGTCCGCAGGAGTCGAAGCTCAGCACGACATGGTCGCCGTTGCTGAGGCCGGTGTGCGGGCCGCCCGTCTCCACCACGACCCCGGCCCCCTCATGGCCGAGAATCGCCGGCAACGGTGAACGGCCGTCCGAACGCCGGACCGCGAGATCGGTGCGGCACATCCCGCAGCCCGCGATCCTGACCAGGATCTCGCCATCGGCCGGTCCGGTGTTCAGGGTCACCTCCTCGACGGCGAATCGACTGTCGTACGCGCGCAGTACGGCCGCGCCGAACCTCATCGTCATGCCACCTCCGGGCGGTGCACGACGAACGGTCTGAGGTTCCCGTAGAGCCCCCAGGGTCCGCCCGCGACGCCGACACCGCTGTCCTTGATGCCTGCGAAGGGCTGGGCGAGGGACAGTTCGGCGTGATGGTTGATCCACGCCGTGCCGCACTCCAGCCGGTCGGCCACCGCTTCGGCCCGGTCGAGATCGGTCCCCCACACCGAGCCGCCCAGCCCGAAGCCGGTGTCGTTGGCAGCCTCGACGGCTTCGTCGAGGCTCCGGTACGGCAGCACCGGCAGAACCGGACCGAACTGCTCGTCCGTCACCACCGGACTGTCGGGGGCAACATCGGCCAGGATCGTCGGGGCGTGGAAGTAGCCCGGTCGGTCCAGCCGGTGGCCACCGGCCGCTGCTCGGGCACCGTCCGCCAGGGCCTGTGCTGTGTAGCGCTCGACCCTGGCCAGTTGGGGGATGTTGTTGACCGGACCCAGCTGCGTGTCCGGGTCGAGGCCGGATCCGACGACGGTCGTCCTCGCGCGCTGTGCGAGGGCCTCGACGACGTCGGAGTAGAGCCGGGCCGGAGCGTAGACGCGCTTGACCGCCATGCAGACCTGCCCGCAATTGCGGAACGCCGCCCAGAACAGCCGGTCCGCGATCCGCTCCACGTCGACGTCCTCCAGGAGGATGGCGGCATCGTTGCCCCCCAGCTCCAGGGTGACCCGGCCCAGCGACGCCGCCGCGCCTGCCGCGACGGCCCGTCCGGTGGGAATCGAACCGGTGAAGGTCACGTGACGGATCCCGGGGTGCGAGGCCAGGCGGGCCCCGAGGGGTTCATGACCAGTGATGATCGTGAGCACGCCCTCGGGGAGGGCGGCGGAGACAACGGAACCCAGCAGCCGTGTGGCGAGGGGCGTGAAGGGCGAGGGCTTGAGCACCACCGTGTTGCCGGCGGCGAGCGCGGGTGCCAGTTTCGCCGACGCCAGTTGGAGCGGAAAGTTCCACGGGACGATCGCGGCGACGGGCCCGAGCGATCGCCAGCGGATCTCGCTGCGTACCGGGCGGCCGTCGGTGAGGGGGCTGGGTCCGGGGTCGAGTTCGGCGAAGTAGCGCAGCCGGGCGGCTGTGCGGGCGATCTCCGCGTACGACTCGGACAGGGGTTTGCCCTGTTCACGGGTGAGCAGGGCGGCGAGCTCCGCCCCGGCGGCCTCCGTGGCGTCGGCTGCCGCGAGCAGGGCGGTGATGCGGGCGCTGCGGTCGGTCCGCCAGTCGCGCCAGGCGTCGTGGGCCCGGCCGACCACGCCGTCCAACTCGTCCGGTTGCAGGTCGGGAGCCTCCTCGAATGCCTCGCCCGTGGCCGGATCGAGGACGGCGAAGTGCTCACCGTCGGTGCCGGGCGACGCCTGACGGGGTTGGTCTGTCGACATTCCCGCGGTCAATTCGCGGCGGTGACAGCAGCCGCGTGTTCCCGGGCGTGCCGGTCCATCTCCGTCCGGAAGGCGGCCACCAACTGTGGCTGAATCCTTCCGGTCGTGCGGTCACCCCTCTCGCAGACCGCTCCGCGCACTCCCACAATGTCCGTGCCGATGCGGGTCAGCGTGCCGAGGTCTCCCGCCTTCACACTGCCGGCGAGCGCGGCGAGCAGCCCGGCCTCGTGGGCCCGCCGGACGAACTCCGCACAGGCCTCCGGTGGAACGTGGTCGAACAGCCGGGTGCCGTCCTTGACCGCGGTGTCGAGCATGGCCGCGTCGGAGCCGGAACGGAGAGCGATGTCGGGAAGTGCGAGCGGGTTGACGCAACCGATCCGGTGGGCGTCGGCATAGCCCGAGGCGACGACGAACGCGTCCGGCCGGTAGTCCTTCACCGCCCGGACGACGCCCCTCATGACGTCGATGGCCTGTTCGGGCGTCGTGCATCCGTAGAGGCCGACCTTGATGTACGTGGCTCCGGAGACAGCCGCACCGAGTGCCGCCTGGGCCACCGTTCCGGGCTTGTACGGGACGTCTCCCACGGTGGCGGACACCGGCTTGTCCGCCGGCACCGCGTCACGGATCTCCTTGATGACCCACGGAAAGTTCGCGCCGAGCGATCCCTCGTCGGGCTTCTTGACATCGACGATGTCGAGGTGTTCCGCCGCCTTCGCGCAGTCGAGGGCTTCCTCGACGCTGTCCGGGGAGATGAGAAGCAACAATGTGGACTCCTTCCACCGCATGTGCACCTGTCCGAGGGGCAGGTGTGCGGTGTCGCCTGGATTCCTTGCGGTCGGCTCATCATTGCCAGGGTCCGTGTCCACCGGTAGGGCGCGCGGAGTCGGAGCGGTGTTGCCGCCGCGTTCCCGGTGCGCCGTGCACGCCGGTTCGAGCCGGCACATGCATCGGACCAGCACATGCCCGAGCCGTGGACGTCCCGGCCGTTCACGGACAGCTCGCTGCTCCGGTCGGCCCGGCCCCGGTCGACGACAAACTCCGCCAGGTTCTCCCACGGGCACACGGGCACACGGGCACCGACTCCATCGGCGTCGTACCGCAGCAGGACGGGTAACCGGCGGCCGGTCGGACGCGGGCGTCCCAGGCCGTCGCCTGCCCGGGACCGCTGTGCGGTGGTTGCCGTCACGATCGTGACGATCCTGGGACATTCCCGGCGAGTGAGCGGGGGCACAGATCAGACCGACCATGGCTCCGGCGGAGAACAGCCGCGGAGCCATCGAGCAAGGCAAGGAGTACCCATGCGTGCAAACCGCAGGACCGCCGTCACCCTCACCGCCGTGCTGCTGGCCGCCGCGGCCCCCGCAGTCGCCCAGGCTTCCCCGGCAGCGGAAGGCGGTGCCGCCCCCTCCGCCTGCCGTCCGGCCAATCACACCGCGAAGATCACCGATGCCCCCGCCAGCGCTGGGCACCACCACTACCGCGTCACCCTGACCGCGCCGCGCGGGTACGACCCCTGCGAACTGGCCGGTTCGCCGACCGACGTGCGGTTCTCCGACCACGGCTCGCAGATCCGGCTCACCGCCGCCCGATACGGCGACCAGCACACCGCGGTGACCTTCGGCCCCGGCCACCCGGTGCACTTCGACATCCAGGTTCCCAACGACGCCCGCCAGGTTTCCGCGGACGAGGCGTCCTTCACACTCCAGGCTCCGGATGGGGAGATCCCCGGCACGTCCTTTGCCGAGGGCACGCTGAAGGTTGCCACCGGAACCCTCATCGGCCCACTGCGGCAGGGGGCCTGACCAACCTGCATGCCGGTAGCGGTACCGGTACTGGTGCCGGGTGCTCGCACCGGTACCGGTGCCGGTTCGGCGCCGACGCCAGTTCCCGTGGGCAGGGCCACCGTCAGGCCCCTCGATCAGGCACGTTCAGCAACCCGGGAGCGGCGTCCGCCCGGTATCCGGACCCGCCCGCGCAAGGGTCCACGCGCAGTGCAGCTTGAGCGGGATCGGTATTGCGGACCGCGACACGTCCCGCGCCCTCGTCGTGGACGGCCTCTGCTCACATCTCTTCGTTCCGACGCTTTCCATTCCCCTTGTCCCTCGCTCCACAACACCCCGCCCGTACGGGAGAAAAGCCTGCCGCCACCGTCCTGTGCGGCACGCTTTAAGCTCTCCCTCTATTCGAACGGGAGGGGCGGAAGCGTGACAGCTTGGGGACTGGTAATCGAGACGACCGTGGGCCTCGGGGAGCGCAAGCACACGGAGGCGTATGTGCTGACGCATGTGGAGGGCACCCGCGAAGAGGCTCTGGTGGAGTTGGAGCGGCGTGCCCGGAAACATTCGCCGGAGCACCCCAGGAGTCCGAAGCGGCGTCGGCTCTTCCGGGAACGCGACGGTTTCCTTCTGGTGATCGACGGCGCCTGGCAGTCGTTCAGCACGCGGTTCACGGTGGCGGAACTGCTGGACGACAGCGCCGCTCCCGCCCCGCCACCGCCGACGGAGGTGGCCCCGCCCGAGGCCGAGCCGGATCCGGCGGAGACGGTGCGGCCTCCGTCTCCGACCTCGACGCCGCCGGTGGAACGCGATGCCGACGGAGTGCCGGTGCGGCCCACCTGGTGGGGCCGTACCGACCTTCCGTGACGACCGGTCGCACCCTGCCGGGCCTCCGTCGGATTCCTCGCGGAGGCCTTGCACACCGCGGGTGGGGCCACCCGTCGGCTGTCTTTCGATGAGGGTGGGGGTGCCGGCTGCGGCAAGGGCGGCCGAGCGGCGGGAGCGGCAACGGCACAGCCTCCCGGCTGCCGTACTCCCGCCACCGGTGCGGAAGGGGAGAAAGGCCACGGCCGCCCGGCCGGTACGCTGCCGGGGTGATGGAGCACACCGAGCAGGAGGGGCGGCGACCCGCGAACGACGGGCCGAAGGCCGCCGCCCGTAACCGCGCCGCTCTGGTCGTCGCTGCCCGGGAGATCTTCGCTGAGCACGGTCTGGAGGCGCCCCTGTCCGCGATCGCGCGCAGGGCCGGGGTCGGGCAGGGCGTTCTGTACCGGCACTTCCCGGACCGGACTGCCGCGGTGGCTGCGGTCCTGGAGGAGAACGTGCGGCAGGTCGAGCAGGCTGCCGACGCCGAGGGGGCGACGTTCGCCGATGTTCTCGGTGTGCTGACCTGGCATCTTGCGGAGTCGGCGGCTTTCATCGGTCTTCTGCATGCCGACCGGGCGGGCGGCCGTTCCGGCATCCGCGCGCATGCCCTGGCGCTGTCCGAGCGCGTCGAGCGTGCCCTGCGACGTCATCTGCCCGACGGTCATCGGCTGAGTGGCGCGAGCGATCTCGTGCTCGCGGTCGCCATGGTCTCCGCCGCCGTCATCGGCCCCACCCGCGAGGAGCGGGAATGCCGGGCGCTGGCTGCCTGGCGGCTGCTCGGTGTCGAGGTGGGACCGGTGCGGGCCTTCGGCGGATGAGTGGAGGCCGGGTGTCAGCCGCCGTTGGACTGCCGGATGCCTTTCGCGAGCGCGTCGAAGCTGTACAGGTATCCCCCGGCGGGACCACTCACCGTCAGGTACGCCTTGGTCCCGCCGGGAGTGATGGCCACGTTCGTCGCCGACTCCAGTCCTTCGGTCCGTGCGGGAATCTCGACTGTCGCCAGTCGCTCGCCGTACCGGTCGTACACGGCCATCGCGGCCCGCCCGTGCAGTCCCTGGTAGAGGTTCCCGTCCGCGTCCACGGCGATCGAGTCGGTCTGGGCGATCCCGGCGTCGACGCGGATGGCCGTGTGCCGGGAGGTCACCACGCCCTTCGCGTCGAGGCGCAGGTAGGAGATCCGGTTCTCGGTGAGTTCGCTGAACCACAGCCCGCGGTGGTCCGCGTCGAACGAGACCCCGTTCGGCGCGGCCAGTTCCTTGGCCAGAACGGTGGCCTTCGCGCCGTCGCGGCTGATCCGCACCACCCGTCCGTGCGCCTCGCCCTCGGACAGGCCGCGTGAATCGCTGACGTACAGGTTGCCCTCCTGGTCGAACGCGATGTCATCGGGATTCATCTGCGCCCCGTCGACCTCGCCGGAGAAGAACGTCCGCTTGTCGCCACCGCCGGGGGCCAGGCTCACGACCTCCCCGTGGGCGAAGTCGCTGAGGTAGAGCCGTCCGTCGTACGGGCTGAACTGCGCCGAGGTGTAAGCACCCCGGCCGTCGGTGTGGACCGCCCGGAACGTCTTCTTCCCGACGTCGACGCGCATGACCTTGGGCTTGCCCTCCGGCGCGGTGACGTCCACGACGAACAGTCCGCCGTCCGTGCCGAACGTCGGGCCTTCCAGCAACGTCATCCCGGTCTCGCTGTGCGCCCGGGTCAACTGCATGAACTTCTGCGCGCGGATGGTCCTGCCCATGGAGGCGGACACCGCCGCTGCCTCGGGATCGCCGCTCTCCGTACCGCATCCGGTGAGCACCAGCGTGCCGATCACGGCGAGCGCGGCAAACGATCGGGCCGGAATTCGCTGCATGGGGGAACACCTTTCCTGTCCGTTGCGTGGGGTCCGAAGGCCAGGGGGTACGTAGCGCGCCGGAGGCGTGAACAGAACCTGGCCGGGTTTCGCTCTGCCTCCGAACTCCAACCGGACACCACTGTCCGGTAGTTGCTACCGTAGCGGACGGCCGCCCGCTCGTGGTGGCCCCACCGACCAGGATCGAGGCCCCGCATGACGACCCCTCACGCGCCGGCTGCCCCCGAACTCGCCGCATTGAGGCACCGCTACCGCCTCGAACGCGAGCGGCGCGTCCGCCCCGACGGAGCCGCCCAATACCGCGACGCCGACGCCGAGTTCGGCTACTACGCCGCCGACCCGTACACGGAGGGGCCGACCGAGCGCGGCCCTCTCCACGACACCGTCGATGTCGCAGTGATCGGCGGCGGTTTCGGCGGCATCCTCGCCGCGGCGCGACTCCGGCAGCAGGGAGTGGAGCGCGTCCGGATCGTCGACAAGGGCGGTGACGTCGGTGGCACCTGGTACTGGAACCGGTACCCGGGCGTCCACTGCGACATCGAGGCGCACGTGTACCTGCCGATGCTCGACGAGACGGGATACGTACCGGAGTGGAAGTACTCCCCCGGTGATGAGATCCGCCGCCACGCGGTGCGGATCGCGCGCAGGTTCAACCTCTACCCGGACGCACTGTTCTCCACCGGGGTCACTGCTCTGACCTGGGACGAGACTTCCGAGACATGGATCGTGGCCACGGACCGCGGCGACGCCTTCCGGGCCACGTACGTCGTCACCGCCACAGGCACCCTCACCGACCCGAAGCTCCCCGGGATATCCGGCATGGAGGACTTCAAGGGCCACACCTTCCACACCTCTCGATGGGACTACGCCTACACCGGCGGCACCCCGGAGGGCGGCATGACCGGCCTCGCGGACAAACGGGTGGGCATCGTCGGCACCGGGGCCACCGGCATCCAGGTCATTCCGCTGCTGGCCGAGGACGCCGCACACCTCTATGTCTTCCAGCGCACCCCCTCCACCGTGGATGTGCGGGCCAACCGCCGCACCACCGCGAGCGACGTCGGAGCCGACCGCGAGGGCTGGGCCCACGAACGACGCGAGAACTATCTCCGCATCGTCTCCGGCGAACCGGAGGACCGGGACCTCGTGGCAGACCAGTGGACCGCCTCGGCGGGCCTGCTGGAGAAGCTGCTGCCGAGCTTCCGGCGCCAGGGCGACCGGAAGACCTTCGAAGCCGCCTACGAGGTGGCCGACGCCGCCAAGATGAACGAGCTACGTGCCCGGATCGAGCAGACCGTCACCGACCCCGAGACGGCCAGGAAGCTCCAGCCCTGGTACCGCTACGCCTGCAAGCGGCCCACCTTCTCCGACCTGTACTACCCGGCTTTCAACCGCGACAACGTCACCCTGGTCGACACCGCGGACACCCACGGCATCGAGCGCATCACCGAACACGGCGTCGTGGTCGGCGGTATGGCGTACGAACTGGACTGCCTGATCTTCGCCACCGGATTCAACGTCGGGACCTCCGGCATTCACTCCGGCAAGCTCCCCGTCCACGGCCGGGGCGGCATCCAACTCCTGCACACCTGGGCACAGCAGGGCCCGCGCACGCTTCACGGCCTCACCAGCAACGGCTTCCCGAACCTGGTCCAGATGGGCCCGCTCCAGAACGCCAGCAGCGTCAACTTCACCCACATCCTTGACGAACAGGCCGTCCATGCCTCCGCCCTCATCGCGGCCGCCGAAGCCGGGGACGCCCTCATCGAACCGTCCCGGGAGGCCGAGGACGCCTGGCTCGCCGTCCTGGCCGACGGCGCACCCGACCACGAGTGGTTCCATGCCGAGTGCACACCCGGCTACTACAACCGCGAAGGACGCGGCCGGCCCAACGGCCCGAACGCCTACCCGCACGGCGCCGTCGCCTTCCACCGGCTCCTGAAGCAGTGGCGCGACAATTCCCTGGGCGAAATCCTCCGGGCCAGGACTGCCACCCGGTGAGGAGGTGCCCCGATTCCGTTCCGAGGAGTTCCCGCAGGCCCGCGGAGGCCCCCTGCTGATGCGCACCGCCCCGGGCGCGGAGCCTGCCGCTCAGCGCCCGAGGGCATTGTCCGAGGTGGTGGGTACGATCCCGGGCATGCGTCTTGAAGATCAGCTGGACACACTGGCGGGACTGGGCTTGCCGCTCGCGGTCGACCGGACCGTGGACGAGTTGCTGCACTCGTGGCCGCGGGAGGCATACGAGCGCGAGCCGTTCGACCTGGTGCTGTTCGCGCTGGGCTGCATGGTCGAGGACGAACCGTGGGAACGGTGGTTCTGCGACCGGGCCTGGCACTTCGATACCGAGTGCGTCCGCGGCCAGGGTTCGTACGTGGCGATCGCCAGGCAGCTGTGCCGGATCTCCGGCAGGCCGGACGCGTTGTCCGGCCTGCGGGACCACGTCGACCTCGGCGCGGAGGAAGCATGGATCGAGTACACGGCCGACGGCCGGCGGGTCAACTGGCCCGTCGAAGTCCGGGACGACTGGGCCGACCTGATGGTCGTCGGCTACCTCATCGACGAGCTGGAACACGGGGGCCGGCGCTTCCACGTCCGGCACAACGGCCAGGCCATGACGCTCTTCTTCCTCGACGAGCAAGCGGCCGTACGACTCAACGCACTCGCCGGGGAACAGGTGGTCTCCCCGTTCCCCGGGTAGCCGGCCCGCTGTCAGCGCCTCACCGTGCCGGTGCGGGGGCACCGGGCGCCCGGCAGCGCGGTGACTTCGGCTGCTTCGGCCATGACCACACGACCCGGCAGAACGTCCTGCGGAGTGTCATCGCGCCGACGAAATCCGGCGGTACCTGGCGCGTCCGGATCAGCCACACCGGCCAGGCACAGGCCGGTGCCCTGCCGGGGGGGGCGAGGGCACCGGTGCGGGCGCGAAGCGCCGCCTGGTCCAGTTGTGGCCGGCCACCACGCAAGACGGCGCGTGCGTCGGCAGCGGCGGCCTGGTGTCCCGGCCGCATTGCCGGGCGGATGCCTTTCAGATCTGCCGAGAAGTGCCGTTGGCCTTGCTCGTCTACGGCAGCAGCGACGATCGATGACCTCCGGCAGCAGTCGACGCGAACTCCTGCGACGGACTACTGACCAGCGGCACGATCGGCCGGGCGGGTCCGAGCGGCTGCGCCGGAGGGCCCGGTGATGCGCGTGACCGCGTCGAGGGTCAGCATTCGGTCGTGGGGCTCCGTGGCCAGGGCGCGGTGGAGGGTCAGCCCCTCGATGAGGGCATCGAGTTGGCGGGCCGTGTCCGGGTCGAAGTGTTTCTCCAGGTGGCTGCGGCTGCGACTCATCCATTCATGGGTGAGTTCCCGATAGGAGGGCCGGCGGGCGGCGAGGGTGTAGAGCTCCTGGGTGAGAACGAGGTCGCGCCGGCTTCCGTCGGACAGGGCGTGGATGAGGTCGGCCACCGCTTCTCGGACCTGGTCGCGGTCGGCCGGGGCAGCGAGGTGCTCGTCGAACAACGCGACGATGCGCCCGGTGAAGTGGCGGAACGCCTCCCGGAGCACCTCGTCGATCCCACTGAAGTGGTAGGTCATCGAGCCCAGCGGGACGTCCGCGCGCGCAGCGACCTTCCGGTGAGAAACTCCGGCGGTGCCTTCCTCCGCGATGAGGTCGAGCGTGGCCGTGAGGATGCGTTCGCGGCGCTGTGGGTCGGCGTGTCCGGTAGCCATGGTCGTCGCGGCCTCAGAGGGTGCGGACGGGGCGGGCGGGGTTGCCGAAGGCTACGACGTCCGCGGGGATGTCCTTGGTGACGACGGCACCGGCACCGATGACGGAGTTGTCCCCGATGGTCACGCCGGGGAGCACGATCGCACCTCCGCCGATCCATACGTTGTCGCCGATGACGATCGGCTCGGCGGCTTCCAGCTTGTCTCGACGGGGCTGCGGCTCCAGGGGGTGCGTCGGGGTGAGCAGTTGGACGTTGGGGCCGATCTGGCAGTCCTCGCCGATGGTGACGGCCGCGACATCGAGGGCGGTCAAGTTGTAGTTGACGAAGGTGCGCGCCCCGATCGTGATGTTGCTCCCGTAGTCCACGTACAGGGGCGGCCGCACGTGGACCTCGTCCCCCACCGAACCGAGGAGTTCGGCAAGAAGAGACCGGGCAGCGTCCGCGTCTTCGATGTAGGCGGCCTGAAACCGGGCGGCCAGACGCACGGCTCGCTGCTGGCGGACGGCGATTCCGGGGTCGTCGGCGATGTAGAGGTCGCCCGCCGCCATGCGTTCGAGGTTGGTGCGCGGGTCCTGTGCAAAGTAGTCCGTAGGCATGCGTACGATCGTACACTCCAGAGTGTACGATCGTACGCTCCACCTTCCGGTGCGGCGGGGCAGGGGATGCCCTGCGGCAAGGCGGAGCACCGCCGGTCGGCGCAAGGGCTGCTTGTCGGCGCCGTGGTCCGGCTCCGTTCACGCTCGGAGCGCCGTCACCTGGAGCCCCCTGCTGACAGTCGCCGCCCGGGCTGCGGCGACCACCTGCTCGCACGCGGACACGGGCCTCCCGTACGCATCCGAGCACATCGGCTACGCGACCATGCGGTCGCGGCGCGTCCGTCATCCGTTCGTTCGACGGTGATCAATGCGGCATCGCACGGTCCTCGGACGAACTGTCGGCTGTCGACGGGATTACGAAGAAGGCCAGTGCCGCGAGGACCGCGACACTCGCTGCGAGTGCCAGAGCACCACGCAAGGACCAGGTGGCGACCGGTCCAGCCGCCGCAACTCCCAGGGCGAACCCGGTGATCTTCAAGCTGGCGCCGGTGGTGAAGATCTGGCCGCGCAGATGTTCCGGGGCCTCCCGGTGGCGTACTGCGAACAACGCGGCCAGTTGCGGTCCTTCACCGATCCCGAGCACCAGTACGGCCACGACCAGCAGCAACGGTTGCTCCGAGGCGGCCAGGACCAGCGCGGCAGCCTGGACCAGAGCGCCGGCCCAGATGATGGCGTCCGGGGCGAGCGAGTGCGGAAACCTCGCGAGTACGGCGTTGGCCACGAGGGCGGAGACCGCCGCGCAGGAAAGCAGCATCGCGCCGCGGCCGGCTCCGCCCATCACATGCTCGCCGAGGAACACCGTGCAGGCGGTCAGCATGCCTTGCGCGACGCTGGAGACGACCGAGGTGAGAGTCACTCGGGCCAGTGGCGGTCGCCCGGTAATGACCCGGAATCCGGCAACGAGGTCGCCGGCCACCGACGCCTCCCGAGGAACGTGCTCCCGAACGGGGCGGGCCGGGAGCATCAGCGCAGTGGGCAGTGCCAAGCCGACGAGCGCCGCGGAGACCACCACAGCCGTCGATGCCCCCAGCAGCTCCGCCGTTCCGCCCGCAAGGGCCGGGCCGGCCAGGCTCGCCGCGCCGTACGTCATGGCGTCGAGCGTGTTCGCCCGGGGCAGGCCGACATCCGGTACGACCCGGGGCAGTTGGGCCGTCCATCCGCCGGACAGGGCAGGCGCCGGAATCCCCGTGAGAACTGCGATCAGGACGGTGACGGCAAATGGGAGGCGCCCGATCCCCGCGAGGATCGTTCCCAGGCCCACCGCGTACACGACGAGCGCTCCGGCCAGCAGGCGGCCCGGCCGGCTCGCTCTGTCGAGGAGCGTCCCGAGCAGCGGCCCTCCCGCTGCGGCGGAGATCGTGATGCCCGCGAGCAGCGACGACGCTTCCGAGGTCGATCCGGTCAGCGCGAAGCCGGCCAGCATCAACGCCGGCCCCGATGCCTCGTCCCCGGCGCGAGCCGCCACTGCTCCGACGAGGTAGACGCGGAGTGAGTAACGCGTTTTCATGAGCAGGACGTTACGGAAGTAACTCAAAACTCAGCAATATGCGTTACATTGCAGAGGTGTCCCCCAACATCGACGGCTGGTCCACCAGGCACTCCGTATTGGCCATGGCGCGACGTACCGCCGCTCTGGTCAATGCCCTCGACGCCGACCGCCCCGACCCGGGCGACATCGCCGATGTGCTCCGCGCACACGGCGAAGCGGACGCCATCGAGCTCACCGCGTGCGACGTCGACGGGATGCGCGCGGCTGCCACCCTGCTGCGGGAAGTCTTCGCCGCCCGGACCGCCGACAGTGCGGCCGGCCACCTCAATCGTCTTCTGGCAGAACAGACCGCACCGCTCCGCCTGACTTCTCATGACGGCAACTCCCCCTGGCACCCTCATCTCGACCACGATGACGACGCCCCCTGGGGCGAGTGGTTGCTGGCCTCGTCCTGCATGGCCCTGACGGTGCTCGTCTGGGAGCACCAACGTCCGCCCGGCAGGATCTGTTCATCCCCCAGTTGCCGGAACGCCTTCATCTCGCAGGGCAGCGGCCCGGAACGCCGCTACTGCTCCCGCCGGTGCGCAACCCGCGAGCGGGTCTCCGCCCACCGGCGCTCCCGTTCCGTCGAGCAGTCGGGCGGACCGAAGTAGGAGCGTGTCCCGCGTGGGCGTGATCCACGTGGGACGTCGCGGCTGTCCGGTCCCGCCAGATCCCTGCTTCGCAGGTTGTCCGTCCAGGTCTGCGGTTGATCAGTCCGAGCGTCCCCGCGGGACAGTATTTTCGCGTACCGGCGCCGAGGACCGCCCCGCCGGTAGGGTCGCCATCATCCTGAACGGCGAGAAGGACACCGTCCTCCGGTCCGGCGAGCTGTACTTCGTCCGCGCGCATCCGCATGCCCGCGTCGAGTTGATCGCGCGTGCAGGACATCTCGCGAACTTCGACGATCCGGATGCGTTCACCGAAGCCGTCCGCCGCTTCGCCCGGAATCTACCTGTTCGCAGCTGACTGCGGACCTGTGTGAGTACGACATACGTTGCCGGCCGGGCTCATTCACGAACCGCGCAGCACCGTCCAGAACCTGATCCGTTCCGGCACCGGCGCCGGAGGCAGCACTCGTTCATGCCACGCCTCGATGTGGTTCCTGGTCGGGCAGTGCGCAGGTCGCAGGGGGCCATCCCGTCACCGACGCCCCGGAGCTCGTGGGGTGACCCGCAGGAGACCGCCTAGAGGCGGCGTGCGCCGATGACCACTGAACTATCCGGTGTTGTCAGTATCTCGGTGGCGTCCAGGTCCGGATGAGTGAGGTAGAACATGCGGAGTTCATCCACTCGCCCCTCGAAACGAGGCGGCCAATGGGGTGAGGGGGTGAAGTCGTCCAGGACGAGGAGGCCGCCGGGAGCCAGTTGCTCGACGACCCGCTGGGGGTCGTCACGCTTGCCACCGCCGTCGCAGAAGAAGACGTCGAACGGGGCGTGCCGCTCAAGCAGCTTCCAGTCCCCCGTGAGAACGCTGACGCGTTTGTCGTCCGCGAAGACACCGGCCGCTCGACGGGCCAGTTCCTCGTCACGCTCCACGGTGACCAGGCGTGCGCCGGCACCGAGGCCACTGTGCAGCCAGGCTGTGCCGACGCCGGAGCCGGTGCCGCTCTCCGCGATGACTCCGTCGGGTTTCGCCGCAGCGGCCAGTTTGAGCAGCCTGCCCACTTCAGGGATACAGCTCTTCTTGAACCCCGCTTCGGAGGCCACACGCTCTGCGGCCACCACACGAGGCGGAACAGCACGTTCTTCCATGATCACAACTCCTCTCAACGTGAAACATGACCATATCCGCCGGCAGGGGCCTCCAGACAGCTTGCTCCGCCGGGCCTCGGCGACAGAACTCGTTCGCGTACGCACGAATCTTCTGATGTGGTGGGCGTGACAAGGGACTTGGAGCCTGGGGGGACATTCATGGCGGACGACGGATGCATCTTCTGCACGATCGTTCATGGTCGGGCGGAGGCCAGCATCGTCCATGAAGACGAATCGGTGATCGCCTTCATGGATCTCCGGCCCGTCAACCCCGGTCACCTGCTGGTCGTTCCCAAGACGCATTCGGCGGGGCTGGAGGATCTTCCGGAGGACGTCGGCGTCCAGGTCTGGAGGGTGGCGCACCGGCTCGGGCGGGCACTGCGCCGATCAGGTCTGCGGTGCGAGGGCGTCAACCTGCTTCTCGCGGACGGCGAAGCCGCGTTCCAAGAGGTCTTCCATGTGCACCTGCACGTCATCCCTCGCTTCACAGGTGATCCGTTTCGCATTGGCTCCGACGCGCGCGTCCATGAACGCGAGCAGCTCGACGTGGCATCTGCCGCCGTCCGTGGCGGCCTCGCCGTCCTGGATGCCCTGCAGCCTTGAGAGCCGGAGGGCGGCAGCTCCCAACGGTCGCATCAGCCGTCGGGAGCACATTCGCTCACCAATCCCTGGCGGCGATCAGCTCCTCAGCGTCCGCGTCCGCGAAGCCGTACGCCGTCGCCACGAACCAGAAGTCCTCGCCGATCTCCTCGCGCGCGACGGTCTCGATCTCGCTCCCCGCCGCCACGAACTCGGCTTCCAGCGCATTGAACTGCTCCGTCGCCACCTCCGTGAGCACGTACAGCGCCGGCAGGTCCGCCGGCTGCTCGGCCTCGATCCGCTCGCACAGATTCAGCAGGATCGCCTTGCCCTTGTCGAGGACATGGTCCGGAAAGTAGGCGTCCGCATACAGCGGCCGCAGAAAGGCGCGCTCAGTCACCTGCTGGTTTGTGATCGGCATGGTGCCCCATCTCCTCGAAGAGCCAACGCGCCGATCATGCACCACACCACTGACAGTCCCGGCGCATGCCCGGAAGCAGTACTTTCGTGGCCCGCCCCCGCGATCCGGTGCACGACGGCGAGTTGGCGGCTCCCTTGCCGCAGCCCCTGTGAGCGGCTTGGGCGTCTACCGCTCGTCGATGGCGTGTTCCCTCAGGAATGCGCCCGCGTGGGCGGCAGCCTCTTCCTTCGTCGCGTAGCACGAGGTGCTGTCGGCCTCGTCGCGCGTGCCGTCCGCCCCCTGTCCGGTCCACCGCCAGCCGCCCGATGACGGATCCCGGGACAATTGGGCACTGCCCCCGCACAGTTCGACGAAGCCGGCCTCCGCCGTCGAGACCGACCTGTCGATGGCTTCGGGCCACTTCTTGCGGGCACCCTGCCGGGTGATCCCCCAAGCAGCGCCCAACTGTTCATAGCTCGCGCCGTAGGAGCCGGCGGTCCTTGCCGCGATTGCTGTCAATCGCTTGACCTCCGCGTCCACCACCTTCCAGGTGGTGAGGATCGAGAGAGTGACGTCGACGGGGTCGGCATCCCACATGCGTTCTTCAGGAAGCCCGGTCGCTCGGGCACGCACGGCCGAGGCCAGTGGGTTGAGGGCATCCAGAAGAGCTTTGCCGAGGGCCGTCTCTTCCTCGGTGGTGATCTCAGGCGGCATCATGCGTGCAACTTTAGTTACCGGTAGACGATTTGGCAACCAAAGTTACCGGAGGCGCTACGGCGTGGAATCGATACTGATTCCGCGGCCCTGGTGGCTCGCGACACCGGCGGCCCCCTGGAGGTGGCCCACGTCCAGCAGACCGCCGTGTTCGAGGATCAGGCCGTCGACACCGAGACCGCCGACCGGGCGCGCCGCCGTAACCGCTCGTCTCGACCGGCTCACCGGGTGCCGTCGAAGTCCGCTCGCGTCGCGGGAGCCGTGCGCGGTGCGGGGCGCCCCGGAGGCGGCCGCCAGCCCGTTGCCGCCGCCCAGCGTTCGGCCGCGACCATCAGGATCTCGGTGGCCGGGGCCTTGATCCGCCCGTAGTCCAGAAGGTCCGGCACGCTGTGGGCCAGCCGCCGTTTGAACTCCCCCCACTGCTGTCGGGCAGCCTCGTCGGCACGCAGGTAGTCGCGGAACAGAAGCGCGAAACGGCAGTTCGGGTCGTACTCCCGGCGCAGGTGTACGTTGCACCTGCGCGCACCCACCGGTGGGGCGAGCACCAGCTTGCCGCACTCCTGTCCGCCCGAGAGCTCGGCCCGATTCCACGGTTCGGGCCGGCAGCGGAAACCGATCGCGGCGAGAAGCCCGGTCTGCCGGGCCTCTTCGATCTCGGCGACGCGCACCTGGACGTCCACACAGTCCTTGGCCGCCAGGCCCGGCACCGATGTCGATCCGATGTGGTCGATCGTGTGCGCCTCGCCGCCCAGCGCGTCGTACAACTTCACGGCCAGGCGGTCGAAGTCCACCGGCCACTGCGGTTGATACTCCAGTACGGCCACCGGAGCCGCTTCATCTGCGAAAGCCATGCCTCCAGCCTGCCCGCGCAACTGTTCCGGACGCCGGAACGGCGAAGAGAATCGGAACGAGCGAAGGGAATCGGACAGCTTCCGGAGAGGAGTCAGCCCGTCCCCCTGCCCACCGGTCCCGATACGCCCGGGTCCGTGCCATCCGTTGCGAGTCCGCCCGCGCCGGAGGCTTCCGCACCAGGAGCTCCCGCCCGCAGCCCGTCCATCACGAGGTCCAGGAGGCGCGTCGCGCGCGGCTGCCAGTCGCTGTGCGGGTCGATCTGCCAGAGCCCGGCGATGGCAAGTACGAAGTCGTCGGGAGTCATGCCCGGGCGGATGGTGCCTGCCTGCTCGTTGGCGGTCAGCAGCAGGGTGACCGCCCGGGTCACCGGGCCGTGCCCCAGCTCGGCCAGGCTGCCGCCGGAGTTCCTGGTGGACTTGCGCAACGCGTCCGCCAGACCGGCCTTGGCCATGGCGTACTGGGCCAGCCGGTCCATCCACTCCCTCAGGGCCCGGTCAGGTGCGCGGGTACCGAGCAGCTGGGCCGCGGTGTCTGCGACCTGCTGCATCTCGAAGCGGTAGACCTCCAGGACGAGGGCCTCCCGGTTGGGGAAGTTGCGGTAGAACGTCCCCTGTCCGACGCCCGCCTTCTTCGCGATGGTGCTCAACGGGGCGTCCGCCGCCCGCGTCAGCTCTGTCAGCGCGACTTCCAGAATGCGTTCACGGTTGCGTTGCGCGTCCGGCCGCAGAGGCGCGCCCTGCCCGTCGCGCATCTCGCCCCGTACCTCGTCCGGCATTCGTCCTCCTCACGGAAAGGGCAGCCGAACTCCCTGAAAGGGCAACCGAGTCCGGCCTTGCTGAGCGGACAACTGTCCGCTAGGTTCGACAACAAGTGGACAGCTGTCCGCTTGGACTCACCTTAGCGGCAGATCCGGCCGGTGTGACTGACCTGCGCCCACCGCCACCGGTTCATTCGTTCTCATCGCCCTCTCCCTCCCGTAATGTCCACCGGGATCGTCTCGCTCGACGCGCATCAGCAATGCGAAAGAAGGCTGATCATGACTCCATCGACGTCCAGTGCCATCACCCTGAACATCAATGGCGAAAAGTACACACTGCCCGTCGACCATCGCACCACCCTGCTCGACGCCCTGCGTGAGCACCTCGATCTGACAGGGTCCAAAAAGGGCTGTGACCTGGGTCAATGTGGTGCCTGTACGGTGCTGCTCGATGGGCGGCGAGCGGTTTCCTGCCTCCAGTTGGCAGTCGCGGCCGAGGGGCGCGCGATCACCACCATCGAGGGTGTGGCCGACGGCGAGCGGCTTCATCCGGTGCAGCAGGCCTTTCTCGACCTCGACGGCTATCAGTGCGGATACTGCACTCCCGGGCAGATCTGTTCAGCCATCGCGGTGATCGAGGAACACGCGGCGGGCTGGCCGAGCGCGGCGACCGACGATGTCCGGCCGGAGGCCGGGGTGCCCGCGCTCAGCGCTGAGGAGATCCGCGAGCGGATGAGCGGCAACCTGTGCCGCTGCGGTGCCTATGTGTCGATCGTCCAGGCAGTGGCGCAGGCGGCCGAGGCCCGGGACAAGGAGGCAGTGGCGTGAGGGAATTCGGCTACGAGCGGGCCTTCGATGTTCCCGGAGCGGTCGCCCTGATCGGTTCCGACCCCGACGCCCGCTTCCTCGGCGGGGGCACCAACCTCGTGGACCTCATGAAGACCGGCGTGGAACGGCCCGCTCTCCTGATCGACGTACGTGAACTTCCGCTCGACAGAGTCGAGTTGGACCGCGAAGGAGGGCTGCGGATCGGGGCAACCGTCACCAACAGCGACCTGGCCGCCCATCCCGACGTGCGGCGCCACTACCCTGCGTTGGCGCAGGCCGTGCTGGCAGGAGCCTCGGGACAGCTGCGCAACATGGCCACGGTCGGCGGGAATCTGCTCCAGCGGACCCGCTGCGGCTACTTCACCGACATCAGCAGGCCTTGCAACAGGCGTTCCCCCGGCAGCGGTTGTCCCGCTGTCAACGGCGAGCACCACAACCACGCCATTCTCGGCGCGTCCGAGCACTGCGTCGCCACCCATCCTTCGGACATGGCGGTCGCGCTCGCCGCCTTCGACGCCGTCATCTCGTACGAAACGGCGGACGGGCCGGGCGAGTTGCCGATCGACGCGTTCTACCCGCCGGTGGGCGACACACCGCACATCGAGACCGCGCTCCCGCCGGGCGCTCTGATCACCGGCGTCACGCTGCCGCCCGCCCCGGTAGCCGCCCGCTCGCGGTACCGGAAGGTGCGCGAGCGCGCCTCGTTCGCCTTCGCGATCGGGTCGATCGCCGGCGCGCTCGACGTCGAGGACGGCGTCGTACGCGAAGTCCGTCTCGCTCTCGGGGCTGTCGCCTCGATGCCGTGGCGGGCCCGTGCGGCCGAGCGCGTGCTGGTCGGCGGACCGGCGAGCGCGGAGGCGTTCGCCGCAGCGGCGGACGCCGAGCTGGCGGCCGCCGAGGCTCTTCCCGACAACGGATACAAGGTGACGCTGATGCGCAACCTCATCGTGGCCGTGCTGACCGAGCTCACCGAGGAGGTCTCCCGATGACCACGACGACCGGGATCGCCGGCGTGACCGGAGCCATCGGATCCGTCCGCACCCGGGTGGAGGGCCGAGACAAGGTCACCGGGGCGGCCCGGTACGCCGGAGAGGTCCCCTTCACCGAACTCGCCCACGGGTGGCTGGTGTTGTCGGCGGTGGCCCGTGGCCGGATCCGCTCGGTGGAGGACGGTCCGGTGCTGGCCATGCCCGGAGTCCTGACCGTGCTGCACCACGAGAACGCGCCTCGCGTCGACATCGAGTACATGGGCATGCTGGGGCGGCCGAACCCGATCGTCGGGATCTTCCAGCACGACCGCGTACCCTTCGCGGGCTGGCCGGTGGCGCTGGTGGTGGCCGAGACGTCGGAGCAGGCCAGGGAGGCCGCCGAGGCCCTGGTGGTCGAGTACGACGTGGAGCCGCACGATGTCTCCTTCCGTGCCGACCGCCCGGATGCCTACACACCGCAGAGCACTCCGATGGTGCAGCCGGAGACGGAGAAGGGGGATGTGGAGGCTCAACTCGACGCGTCCGCCGTCGTCGTGGATGCGGAGTACACCACTCCGGAAGAGCACCACAACCCTATGGAACCGCATGCGGCCACGGCCCGCTGGGACGGCGGCCGGCTCGACGTCGTCGACTCCAACCAGGGCAGCAGCTGGGTGGCGAACGAGCTGGCACAACTCTTCTCCCTCGATCCGGCATCCGTGCGGGTACGGTCGGAGCACGTCGGGGGCGCGTTCGGGTCGAAGGGGCTGAGTCCGCATCAGGTGGCGGCCGTGATGGCCGCCACCGTCCTCCAACGGCCGGTGCGTGTCGTGCTGACTCGCCGCCAGATGTTCTCCCTCATCGGCTACCGCAGCCCGACGGCGCAGCGGATCAGGCTCGGCGCCGACGCCGACGGCCGGTTGCGTGCGCTCGACCACCGGGCGCAGAGCCTCACGTCGACCGTGTACGAGTTCATCGAGTCGAGTGCCGTCCTGGCGCGTGTGCTGTACGACGCCGACGCGCATCACACCCTTCACCGGCTCGTGCGGCTCGATGTTCCGACCCCGACGTGGATGCGGGCGCCGGGCGAGGCACCCGGGTCTTTCGCCCTCGAATCGGCTCTTGACGAGCTGGCCGAGAAGTGCGGCGTGGACCCGATCGCGCTGCGCGCACGCAATGAACCCGCGACCGGCCCGGTGTCCGGGCTGCCCTTCAGCAGCCGCAATGTGCTCGCCTGTTTCGAGGAGGGCGCCCGCAGGTTCGGCTGGGCGGACCGTGATCCTCGTCCCGGCCTGCGCCGCGAGGGGCGCCGGCTGATCGGGACTGGTACGGCGGCGGCCACCTACCCCTCGGGGGTCGCTCCCTCCACAGCGGCCGTGACCGCGGAGCCGGACGGCACCTTCACCGTACGGATCAACGCGGCGGACGTCGGGACCGGGGCGCGGACGGCGATGCTGCTGGTCGCCGCGGACACGCTGGGCGTGGATCCGGATTCCGTACGGGTACGCATCGCGGACAGTGACATCGGCCCGGCGATGATCGCCGGCGGCTCGATGGGGACGCGCTCCTGGGCGTGGGCCGTGACGATCGCCGCGAACGAGCTGCGGGAGCGTCTGGCCCTGGGAGGTGGCATTCCGCCGGAGGGGATCACCGCCCGGTCGGACACGGCGGAGGCGATCGCCGCGCTCTCCCGGAAGGAGCGCCATTCGTTCGGTGCGCAATTCGCCGAGGTCGCGGTGGACATGGACACCGGTGAGGTGCGCGTACGACGGCTGCTCGGCATCTACGCGGCGGGCACCATCGTCAACCCGCTCACCGCGCGCAGCCAGTTCATCGGCGGAATGACCTGGGGCCTGTCCATGGCCCTCCACGAGGAGGCGGTCAGGGATCAGGTCTCGGGCGGCCATGTCGGCCCCGACCTCGCCGGCTACCACGTAGCCGCGCACGCCGACGTCCCGCTCATCGAGGCCGACTGGGTGGACGACCCCGTCCCGGGCGACCCGATCACGATCAAGGGCATCGGCGAGATCGGCATCGTGGGCGTCGCCGCCGCGATCGCCAACGCGGTGTGGCATGCGACCGGCGTACGTCACCGGGAACTGCCGATCCGTCCGGACCGCGTCCTGCGTGCGGCGGACGAGGCCCGTCGTCGGGCGGCGGAGGGAACTCCGCGCGGCCGGGACGAGGGCGGACCCCGGAGTGACCCGGCGGAGGGCGGAACTCCGGGCGGCGGAGCGGAAGGAGGAGCGCCGGGTGCTTGACATCGCCGAGGAGCTGAGCCGGTGGTTCGAGGAGGGCCGGGACTTCGCCGTCGCCACCGTCGTGGCCGTCAGCGGCAGCGCGCCACGCGGTCCGGGCGCCGCCCTGGCCGTCGACGGTGACGGCACCGTCATCGGCTCGGTTTCCGGCGGTTGTGTGGAGGGCGCGGTGTACGAGCTCTGCGTCCGGGCTCTTGGGGACGGGCGGCCGGTACGCGAACGGTTCGGTTACGACGACGAGGACGCCTTCGCGGTGGGGCTCACCTGTGGCGGCGTCATCGACATCCTGGTCACGCCGGTGCGCACGGACGCGCCGGTGTTCCGGGCGGGGGTGTCGGCCGCGGGCCGGGGAGAGGCCGCGGCGCTCGCCCGGGTGGCCCGGGGCCCGGTGGAACTGCTCGGCCGGGCACTGCTCGTCCGCCCGGACGGATCGTACGAGGGCAGCCTCGACGGGCCCTTGGAACTGGACCGCACTGCGGCCGCGGAGGCCCGGGCGATGCTGGACATCGGCCGCACCGGCACCGTCGAGATCGCGGAGGACGGGGCGCGTTGTCCGGGCGGCGTGACGCTGTTCGTGGAGTCGAGGGTGCCGCCGCCCCGGATGATCGTGTTCGGTGCGGTGGACTTCGCGACGGCATTGGTCCGGGCGGGCAAGTTCCTGGGCTATCACGTGACCGTGTGCGATGCCCGGCCGGTCTTCGCCACTCGCCTACGCTTCCCGGACGCCGACGACCTGGTGGTCGACTGGCCGCACCGCTACCTCCGGCGTACCGCGACCGACGCACGAACCGTCCTGTGTGTGCTCACCCATGACGCCAGGTTCGACGTTCCCCTCCTGGAGGCGGCCCTGCGGCTTCCGGTCGCGTTCGTCGGCGCGATGGGCTCGCGCCGCACCCACGAGGACCGCGACCGACGCCTGCGCGAAGTCGGCTTGACCGACCAGGAGTTGGCTCGTCTGCATTCTCCGATCGGCCTCGATCTCGGTGCGCGTACCCCGGAGGAGACCGCACTGTCGATCGCGGCGGAGATCGTCGCGGCTCGGCGCGGCGGAACGGGTGTTCCGCTGACCGGAGCGCGGACACCGATCCACCATGACTCCGACGGCAGGGAGGCCGGAGCCCCCCGCTCGCGAGCGGCGGCCTGATCCGGCCGGCCCCTCAGTGGCCGCGCCCGCTCAGCCCGGCGCCGAGTTCCGCCAGGCCGTCGAGGACCAGGTCGATGCTGACCGCGGCAAGCAGAAGCCCCAGAAGCCGGCCGAGCAGTTCGAAGGTCGCATGGTGCGCGGCGCGCAGCAGCCGTTCCAGGAGCAGGATGCAGACGAGGTCGAGCAGAATCACCGCCACGTACGCACCGGCCACCGTGGAGCGCCAGGTCCAGGACGAACGTGCTGTGGCCTCGATGAGCAGTGCTGTCATGGCCAGCGGACTGACGACGAACGGTACGAGAAGTTCACGCAGTCCACTGGTCACATCGGGGGCGTCCCGGTCCGGTGCGTCCATTCCGGTCGGAATCCCCAGGACGAGACCGACGGCGTAGAGAAAGAAGATGATGCCGCCCGCGAGCAGGAGCGCGGGTGTACTGATGTGGAAAAGGTCCAGCAGCAGAGGAGCGGTCAGGCTGGCCACCAGACCGATGAAGACCGCCGCGCCACAGGAGATGAAGGCGATGGTGCGCAATTGGCGAGTCGGGTGCAGCTCGGCGAGGTGGGCAAAGGAGATCAGGACCTTGGGCGGCCCGACGACCGAGACGAAGGTGATCAGAGCGGCGGAGAAGGTAAGCGCGTTCACCTACGAAATCTAGGCTGCGGGGACCGGCTGATCGTGGCAGGGCGAGGCTGGTGTCGCTCACCTCCTGGGGGGGGATCCGCCTCGCAGCCGAAGCACATCCCTGCCCCTGCCCCTGCCCCTGCCGCGGCCACTGCCGCGGCAACGGCAACTTGCTGCCCGGGCGATCGCAGTCGGCTCCAGCGCACATGCCCGGGTTTCCTGCTGCGGTTCCTGCCTTCACATCAACAGGCCCGCAGGCGAATACGAGTTCAGTTCTCTCCGCTGCTTGGCCCGGATCGGCGGGGCGGCCGAAAGCGTCGCCAGAGGCATACGGCCTGCCGCACCTGTGGGCAGCGGAGCCGGGCGGCGACCGGCGGACGGCCCGTGCCACCTGCCCGCAGGCGGGGACACGGGCCGACCGTACCTCGGACGCAGCCTCGACCTCGACCTCGGCCTCGGTCACCGCCGATGCTTCACTCAGGCTCGCGGAGGCCGGCTCAGAACACGAACGGGCCGGGCGACTGCGTGGATGTCGCGTTGCAGGTCGCGGTGATGCCGAAGACCACGACCTTGAGGGACGTGGCCACCAGGCTGTCGCCCGAGGCCACGGTCCCCTTGAGCGGTCCCGTCGACACAGGACTTCCGGCGGGTATGGCGGGGTTGGAGCTACCGGTGAACGTGACGGCTCCCGAGCCGTTGTTGGCGAGTGTGAGCGTCGACTTGACCGAGTTGGCCCCGACGCTGATCGGTGCCGTGATGGCAGACGTCGAGACGTCGATGGTCGCGGTCGTGCCGCTCTGGGAGGCGGTGAGGGTCGCGCTGCCCGAGCCGTAAGATCCACAGTCGAAGGAAATGGTCGCGGTGGTGGGGGTGACCGCGTCGGCCGTGGGTGCCAGTGCGAGCGTGCCTGCGGCGAAGGCGGAACAGAAGGCGAGTCGCCGTATGCCATGCCTCATGGTGATTGCCCTTCATGTGGGGGGACTGCCGACGCGTCGAATCGGGGAGCCGCGCCGGAATGCAGCAATTTCCTGACGAGCCGTCAGTCTGAATTGCCTTCCTCATTGAGGCACGACGACCTTGAAGCAACAAGGCACATCGCCATGATTCTTGACATGCTACGGCCAAATTCGGTCACGTTCGGACAGACCTCCGGGGCATGGGGCGCCCGCGCACGGGCGCCCTGCGGGCATCCGGGGTTCGCCGGGGATACGAACCGCCGGGCGTCAATCCGTACCGGTCAGGAGGGCAGCTTCAGGTCCGTGCATCCATGACGCTGTGCCGCCCGTTCGGCAAAGGCACGCAGGGCGGTACGGAGGTAGCCGCGCGACGGAGACGCGTATTCCGTGTCGTTGACGGTGAAGAGGGCGCGCGGGCCCCTGCCGCACGCGGCGCTCGCCCAGGCGCTGTGACGGTCACTACCCGCGTCGCCCCAATAGCCGTCGTCGGGGGTCCGCAGGCTCTGGGCGTACGGTCCGAACGAGGCTTCGAACCAGTAGAGTTCCTCGTACCGCGCCTTGGTCTCGCCGAGTGCGCAGGTCTCCAGGAGCGCGGTGCCGGGGGCGGTGACTCCACGGTGCCAGTCGACGGAGTCGTTGTCGGGGGCGGGTACCCCCGCGCAGGTGCCGGTGGTGTTCCCGGGAGTCGGGCTGTCGGATTGCACGGGGATGGGCGGCACCCGGGAGCCGTGCGGGGCGTCGCACGACCACCGTTCGGCGGCCCGCTCGGCGGTGGCCGTGGCCAGTCGGGCGATCTTCCCGGTCTCCTCGGCGTTCTCGTGCGACTCCTCGGCACTCACGGTCACCACGAGGGAGGCGGGCCGGTTGGTGCAGTTGAGCACGATGCCGGTGCCGCGGAAGTCGGTGTGGCCCTGCCAGCCGGCGCCGATGGCAACGGGCAGGTGGCCGGAACTTCCGTAGCGGAGCATCGAGAGCGGTTCCCCGGAGACGTATCGGTTGCGGACGGCGTCGTACGGGATCAGGGCGACCAGCAGTCGGGTGTCCGCCACGCCGCACTTGTCCCAGCGGTTGTCATCCGCACCACCCGTACGGTCCCCCGGTAGTCCGGGGTCGATGGAGTACGAGGTCAGGGCGGCGGATTCGACGGCCGGAATCAGACCCTCGCAGTATGTGGCGAGCCTGTCCTCGTACCGCCACCGCTTGCCGGTGTCGCTCATCCGGTACCAGCCGTAGCCGGCCGCGAGCAGCAGGACCAGTGGCAGCGCCACGTACAGCGCGATCCGGCGCATCGTCTTCATCGGGCGTCGCCCTCCCCCGTATCGATCAGGCGCCCTGCCTATCATCCCTGGCCCGGGGCCCGGCAACCTCCGTATCCGGAATGAGCGCTGCTGCGGGTTCTGAGCAGCGCGGAGCACACCGTCCGTCCGCACAGCCCGCCCGGTATCGCAGTACGGACGCGGACGGTCAGCGATCGATCGGGGGACGTCGGGCGAGGAAGACCAACTCGCGGCCGGGGCGGTCGGGAGCGTCGCGAACGTCGTCCACCACGAACCCCTGAGCGACCAGCTCCGCCTCGACCTCCCGCCGCTCACGGAAACGCAACGTGGAATTCGCAGTCAGCACCTGTCCGTCCGCGGTGAACTCGAAGGTCCAGCGGAAGGTCACCAGCGGCCCACGCACTTCGAGCAGTTGAACCCAGCTCGCGACCCCGCCGGCTCCAGGGATCTCCGTCACGCGGTAGGAGGCCTCACGCTTCCACTCCTCCCAGGCACGCCGGGCCGGATCCCGTGTCTCGAACACAAGGATCCCGCCGGGTCGCAGGGATTCGTACGCCGCCCGAAGCGTCATCCGCCACACCTGCGGGTCAACGATGGCCTGGGCCACGTTCGCCGTCATGGTCACGAGGTCCACCTGCAGGGGCGGCAGTGCCCCCGCATCACCGCAGACCCAGCGCACCCGTTCGCTGCCCGGCTTGCCACGGGCCACATCGACGGACGCCGTTGCCGGATCCACGCCCACGACCTCGATCCCACGTTCGGCCAGCAGAAGGGCGAACACTCCTGTCCCACAGCCGATGTCCAGGACCTGGCGCGCTCCCAGCTCCTCGGCCAGGCGGATGTAGGGGGCGAGATCACTCCGATCGGATTCGAGCACGTCGTAGAGCGCGGCCAGCTGGGGATGCGTGAAGCTCTCGTCAGCCATGCGGCCGAAGCTACGCAGGACCGACAACGAATGGCTACGGATTTACTCCTTCGGCAGGGGGCGGGCATACGGCCGACGACTTGCCGTCGCTCGCGAGCCAGGACTCCGGCCGCAGGTGGGACGCCGTCAGGAGGAGCCCGCTAAGCCGGCCACGTGATCCGCCCGTTCGCCACCTCGATCACTTCCGGCGTCAAGGATTCGTGGAACCTCAGGAGGCCGATCGAAACGACATCGTCCCCGTGCCGGTGGGTGTCCTGGACGCGCTCCGCCAGCCAGCAGAGCAGTTCACCGGCCTTGTCGAAATCATCGGGGTGGATCTCCTGCCGGGAGGTCAGCGACCAGCCTTTCCGCGGCAGGTCCGCGCGCCCCACCAGCGCCGAACCGAGCACACCGCCGATCCGCCGGGCCGCACCGCTGCCGGCCAGCAGCGGGCGGGGATCGTCCTCGATCACCGGCTCCCCCGCCTCGCCCTCCACCACGATCGGGAACTCGGTCACGACGGACAGGCGCTCCGGCCGCGGCCCGATTCCCAGGTGCCAGCGCAGATCGGCCAGCTCCGCCCCGGAGAGCTCGTCCCGCAGATCGACCGATACCGCCAGCTCATACACATCGCTCATGCGCCGCAGCCTACAAAGGACGACTGACACGGCGATCCGGGTCCGGGACAGGAGCACCCGTCGCATGTCACCCGCAGGCCCGCACCACCGCGGCCCTCCGCCCGAATCCGTACCCACGCCCGCTCCGGTGCTGCCGACAGAGACGGCCCCAGCCCCGGCGCCGTATGTCCGTTCAGGCCCGCGGATGCCCGAATCCATTTACATCCCCGAACTTCGGGCGTAACCTGACGACGAAACCACACACTCGGGCATGGAACGGATTCAAACCAACATGTATGCACCGGAGCGGCAGCAAGCAATCCTCCGCCTCGCCCGCGAGAGCGGCCGGGTCGAAGTGCTGTCCCTGGCTGAGGAATTCCAGGTCACGGCCGAGACCGTGCGGCGCGATCTGAAGAGCCTCGACCGGGCCGGGCTGCTGCGCCGCGTCCATGGCGGTGCGATTCCCGCCGGGCGGCTCGACTTCGAGCCGGATCTCGCCGAGCGCGATGCCGTCGCCATCGACGAGAAGGAACGCATCGCGTCGGCCGCGATCGGTGAGCTGCCCAACGACGGCAGCGTGATCATCGACGCGGGCAGTACGGCCGCCCGGCTGGCCGCGGTCATTCCGCTCGACGCCCGCCTCACCGTGGTCACCCATGCGCTTCCGGTGGCTGCCCGACTCGCCGACCACCCAGGCATCGCGCTGCATCTCGTCGGCGGCCGGGTCCGGCCCCGGACCCGCGCCGCGGTCGATGCCTGGGCGTTGAACGCCTACCGTGAGATCAACGCCGACGTCGTCTTCCTCGCCACCAACGGCTTCTCGCCGAAGGGCGGTCTCACCACACCGGACCTGGCCGAGGCCGCCGTCAAGCGGGCCATGATCTCCGCCGCCCGGCGGGTCGTGCTCCTGGCCGACTCCGCCAAGTTCGGCCAGGAGCATTTCGCCCGGTTCGGCGATCTCGCCCAGGTCGACCTGCTCATCACCGACACCGGACTCGGCTCCGACGACGCCCTCGCCATCGAGGGCCGGGGCACGGAAGTAGTGCGCGCATGATCCTTACCGTCACCCCCAATCCGAGCCTCGACCGGACGTACGAGCTGCCCCTGCTGACCCGCGGCTCCGTACTGCGGGCCACGGGCGACCGGGTGGACCCCGGCGGCAAGGGCATCAATGTCTCGCGTGCGGTCGCGGCGGCCGGCCACCGTACGATCGCCGTCGCACCGCTCGGCGGACCCGAGGGCGCACTGCTCACCCGGCTGCTGGGTGAACACGGCATCGAGGCGGCCGGGGTGCCCATCGCCGGCAGCACCCGGATCAATGTCACCCTCGTCGAGCCCGACGGCACACTCACCAAAATCAACGCGGAAGGCCCGGAGATCACCGGGGCCGAGGCCGAAGCCCTGCTGGATGCCGTACAGAGCCGGTCGGCCGCCACGGACTGGATCGCCTGCTGCGGCAGCCTGCCGCGTGGACTGCCCCCGCAGTGGTACGCCGAACTCGTCGCCCGGAGCCACCGTTCCGGGGCCCTGATCGCCCTCGACACCTCCGGCGCCGCCCTGACCGCAGCGCTGCCGGAGCACCCCGATGTGATCAAGCCGAACGCGGAGGAGCTCGCCGGAGCCGTGGGGCGTCCGTTGGCGACGGTGGGCGATGCCGTGAAGGCGGCGGAGGAGCTCCGCGGGCGAGGCGCCGGGGCCGTTCTGGCGAGCCTCGGGGCCGACGGGCAGTTGCTGGTCGACGGTACGGGGGTGTACTTCGGCAGCGCGCGGGTCGATGTGGTCCGCAGCAACGTGGGAGCGGGCGACGCCTCGCTCGCCGGCTTCCTCGCTGCCGGCGGCACCGGGCAGGGCGCGCTCGCCGTGGCGGTCGCCCACGGCGCGGCGGCCGTGCAACTCCCGGGCAGCGTCATGCCGACGCCCGCCGATCTCGATCTGTCGGCGGTCACCACGACCGCCGAAATCCCTCTGGACCGCCCTCTGACGGAGCCGACGTCATGACCGCCGCCTATCGGAGCCGGCGTCCTGACGGCCGCACATCCGCGCCCTCGTCCGCATCCGTGCCGGCGCCCGCGCCCGCACCCACCGCCCCGAATGTCCCCCGTGCCGCCCACCGGACGGTCCACGAGCAAGGAGCCCCGCGATGAGTGAACTGATCACCGCGGCACTGGTCGATCTGGATCTGTCCGCCGAGACGAAGCAGGACGCCGCCCGGTCGCTCGCCGAGCGCATGGTCGCCGAGGGCCGGGTGACCGACCTCGGTGGCTTCCTCGCCGATGTCGCGGCCCGTGAGGCACAGATGCCGACCGGTCTGGACGGTGGCATCGGCATCCCGCACTGCCGCAGCGAGCATGTCACCGCGCCCACACTCGCGTTCGGCCGCAGCGGCCCGGGAATCGATTTCGGCGCGGCGGACGGCCCCGCCGATCTGGTCTTCCTGATAGCCGCGCCGACCGGGGCCGACGACGATCACCTCACCATTCTGTCCGCCCTGGCACGACGGCTGATGGATCCGCAGTTCACGGAAGCACTGCGCGCGGAGCGCGACCCCGGTGCGGCCGCGGCCCTGATCCGGGGCGAGGAGGCCGAGGCGTCTGTGCGGGAGACCGCGGCTGCGGCTGACGGCACACCGGTGGACGGTCCGGTACCGGGCAACGCCGCACCGTCCGCCGAACCCTTCCGGATCGTGGCCGTCACGTCATGTCCGACCGGGATCGCACACACCTACATGGCCGCCGAGTCCCTCGCGGCCGCGGCCCGCGCCGGGGGCGTGGTGCTCGATGTCGAGACGCAGGGATCGGCCGGGTTCGACCGGCTCGATCCGGCGCTGATCGCCGCTGCCGACGCGGTCGTCTGGGCACATGACGTCGAGGTGCGCGACAAGGCACGCTTCGACGGCAAGCCGATCGTCGACACCGGGGTCAAGGCGGGGATCAACCGTCCAGCCGAGCTGATCGCCGAAGCCAGGCAGAAGGCGGAACGGGGCGAGACCACCGTCCTGGCCACCGGCACCGCCGCTCATCAGGACGGTGGAGCCACCACCGGTGGCGACCACGCGCACTTCGGGGTCCGGCTGCGGACCTACCTGATGTCCGGCGTCAGTTACATGGTGCCGTTCGTCGCGGCCGGCGGGCTGCTCATCGCGCTGTCGTTCGCCATCGGCGGCTACGAAATAGCCGGCGCGAAATCCGTCGCGGACCACTTCGTCTGGGGCGAGGCCGCCAGCTGGGCCGCTCTGCTCAACCAGATCGGCACCGCCGCGTTCGCCTTCCTGGTTCCGGTGCTGGCCGGGTACATCGCGTACGGAATGGCGGACCGGCCCGCGCTCGTTCCCGGCTTCGTGGGTGGAGCCATCGCGCTCACCATCGACGCCGGCTTCCTCGGCGGGCTGGTGGCGGGTCTGCTGGCCGGTGCGGTGGTGATGGCGATCCAACGTGTGAAGGTCCATCCCACGCTGCGGGGCATCATGCCGGTGCTGGTGATTCCCCTGATCGCCTCGGCGGTCGTCGGCTTCCTCATGTTCATCGTCGTCGGCAAGCCGATCGCGTCCCTCCAAGGTGCCCTGACCGACGGCCTCAACGGGCTCTCGGGGTCCAACGCGATCATTCTCGGCATCGTGCTCGGCCTGATGATGTGTTTCGACATGGGCGGCCCGCTCAACAAGGTGGCGTACGCCTTCGCGGTCGGCGGTCTCGCCGATCCGACGCCCGGCAGCCTCAAGGTGATGGCCGCGGTGATGGCGGCCGGCATGGTGCCGCCGTTGGCCATGGCACTCGCAACCACCGTACGAGGCGGGCTGTTCAGCAGGACCGAGCGGGAGAACGGCCGGGCGGCCTGGGTCCTGGGTGCATCCTTCATCAGTGAGGGCGCGATCCCGTTCGCGGCGGCCGACCCCCTCCGGGTGATCCCGTCGGTGATGGCGGGCGGCGCGGTGACCGGTGCGCTGTCGATGGCCTTCGGCTGCACCCTGCGTGCCCCCCACGGTGGCATCTTCGTGGTGCCGCTCATCGGGAATCCGTTCCTCTACCTGTTGGCCATCGCTGCCGGAACGACGGTCGCGACCCTCCTGGTCGTCCTGCTCAAGAGCATGGGCCGGAACGCGGAGGCGGCCGCCCCGGCGACCGGGACGCCCAAGACCCCCGTCGCGGCCTGAGGGGAATCCCGATTCCTCCGCTCCGTCGACACCCCACCGATTCCGCCGCATCCCCGTTCCCCTCCGTCCGTCCATCCCCACAGGAGAGTCCCCCATGCATCAGCGCACCGTCGCCGTCGGTTCCCGAAGCGGTCTGCACGCCCGCCCGGCCTCGTTGTTCGTCAAGGCGGCCACCCAGCAGCCGGTGAAGGTGAGGATCGGCCGGGACGGCCAGATCCCGGTCGACGCCCGGAGCCTGCTCTCGGTACTGGCCCTCGGGGCCCTGCACGGAGATTCAGTGGTACTGACTGCCGAAGGCGACGGCGCGGAAGCCGCGGTCGAGGAGCTGGCCACGCTTCTCGCTCGTGACCTCGATGCAACGCCGTGACCCCAGCTGCCCTGCGACTGCCCTTCGGCTGCCCGGTGGTCGACCGCCCGCCGGGCAGCGGGCAGTTGGCCGGCACCTCACCATCATCCCAACACTTCCCACCCGCTCACAGCGTTCGGGCGAGCCGGAACCCCAGGTCATCGATACGGAAGGTCGGGTGGCTCCTGCGGCGGCACGACGCCCGGCAACTCCGGGGCCGGTCGAAACCACCCCCGCCACGGAACACGCGGTACGGGCCGTAGACCTGCGGGTCGTACAGGTCCCAGCACCACTCCCACACGTTGCCGATCATGTCGTGGACGGCCCACGCGTTGGGCGTCCTGGTCGCGACGTCGTGCAGCTCACCGCCGGAGTTCCCGCGGTACCAGGCGATCTCGTCCAGGTCACCGTAACGAACCCCGGAGGTACCGGCTCTGCAGGCGTACTCCCACTCCGCCTCGGACGGGAGCCGGTAGCCGTCGGCCCGCCAGTCGCAGACCACGTCCAGAGCGTCCGGGTCATCACCCGTCGAGTAGCAGGGCCGGAGCCCCGTCGCCTGCGAGAGCAGGTTGCAGAACCGGACAGCACCGATCCACGAGATCTCGGTCACCGGTGTACGCGGTCCGGCCTCACTCGCGGGCACCTCACCTCGAACCGCGTGGTACAGCTCCCGGGTCACGGGATACGACGCCAGCCCGAAGGCACCCACCTCCGCCCTCCACTCCGTCCGCGTGCCCTCGTCGCGCAGAGTGATCTCTCCGGCGGGAATGCTCCTCATGCTCTCGGCATCGACCTGGCGAAGTACGGATCCCAACCCCATCACAGCTCCTCATGTGCACCGGCGCATCGGACCGACGCGCAGGACCGGCAGCCGTGCGGGACCGATTCCACGCGCCGCCGCCCCCTGAGCGACCGACCTTACAGACGGGAGTGAGCCGGCAGTGTGGCCGATCTCCTCGATACGTCGTCATATCACCGCGTATGCACATCACTTGTGAGCTCAGGTCCCGTAAGTCCGGGTGAAGGTACGGCCCGTCGCGCTCAGGGCATGATCCACGGGAGTCGGGTTGCGCACCACGGGTTACGGGTTACGGGTTACGGGTGAGCAGATCGGCGACCCGAGCGACCATCTGCGTCTCCTCTCCGTTGCGCGGGGACGTCGGATGGTGCGCAAGCACGAAGCGGCGCCGCTGGTCACGAGTGGAGAACGCGGCGTTCTTGTATCCGTACGTCTCCCCGGTCTTGCCCCAGAGCGTGATGCCGTTGACGGTGGCCTGCTGAAGCCCTGAGCTGTAGCGGGCGGGAGAGCCGTCGAGCATCCGTACATCGGCGGGTGGCAGGGTGAACATCAGCCGGAGCAGCTCTGGTTGGAGCAGTTCGCCGGAGAACAGCGCGACGAGCATTCGGTCCACATCACCCGTGGTGGAGATGATGTCGCCCTCGCCCCGGACGGACGACTGGTCGAACGTCGTGATGTCCCGCAGCCGGCCGTCGGTCATCGTCAGGTAGCCGTGCACGTGGGGTCCATGGATGCCCGGATCGTCGCCGGGCACGACGGTGTGCTTCAGGCCGAGCGGACGCAGGATGCGGGCCCCGACCTCCTCTCCGTACGGACGGCCCGTCACCTCTTCGATGATCAGTGCGACCAGTACGTAGTTGATGCCGCGGTACTCCTGTCGGGTGCCCGGGGTGAACTTCAACGGCCCGTGCGTCGCCGTGGCCACCCACTCCCGCGGTGTCCAGTGATCGAAGCGGTGGCGGAACACCTCCTCCGCGGTCTCCGGTTCCGGGATGCCGACGTGGTCGGGCAGTCCGCTGGTGTGGTTCAGCAGGTGGGCCACGGTGACGGAGGAGAAGCCGGCAGGCAACCACCCGGGCAGGAGATTTGTGACGGGCGCGTCCAGATCGACCCGGCCCTCCCCCACCAGCTGAAGCAGCACCGTGGCGACGAAGACCTTGGTGATGCTGCCGATCCGGACCCTGTCCCCTGCCCTCACCGGCCGCCGCGTGACTGTATCGGCCACACCTGAAGTGCCGTACCAGTGCCCGGCCGTGCCACCGACTCGCAACTGGGCCCCGGTTGACGGCGGGTGTTCCAGGTCGCCGATGGCCGCCTTCAGGGCGGTGGGATCCAGCGGCGGGAGCGACGGTGATGAGGCGGTGGCGCGCGGCGTGGGCAGCGCCACGGTGGCGAGCAGCGCCGCCGTTCCCGACAGTGCCGCGCCCACAACGGCCCTTCGTGTCACATCTGTTGAGGTCATGTCCCGCATGCTGTCAGCGGGCTGCGGCCCCGACATCAGGTACTTCCCGGAGCGATCCCCCAGCACCCACTGAAATCTCCCCTATGCCTGTCCTGCTTGCCGCAGCGGGTGCAGATCACGTGCGCACAGGCTTGAGATCGAGTTCTGCCGTCCGATCGGCTCGGCCCGAACTCCCTTGACCGGCGGCACCGTCTGTTCGATCTGGCATAGTTCTTGGCATGTGCGTGAGCAGCGGCAGTGACCTCGCATCGGCGGAACGGGTGCCCGGCTACACCTTCCGGCCGTACCACGGTCACAGCGACCATGACGCAATGGCCGCCGTGCGACTGGGCTGTGCGCAGCGGGATCGGATCGACGCCCGCTCGATCGTGGAGGGAATCCCGACGGCGGCCGAGCTCGCCGAAGGCTCCGCCGAGCTCGACGACCCGTCCGAGAACCAGGCCCTGGTGGAGTACGACGGTGGTGTCGTCGGCTACTCGACGATCAGGTGGTGGCAGGAGCGGGACGGGACGTGGTTGTACTTGCACCGCGGATATCTGCTGCCCGGGCACCGCGGCCGGGGAGTGGGTTCGGCCATGGTCGGCTGGGCGGAACGCCGTATCCGCCGGCTCGTGCAGCAGCACGGAACCACGCCGACGGCCGTGTTCGGCGCGAATGCCCTGGGCACTGAGCAGGATGCAACGGCGCTACTGCTCGACAAGGGATACCGGCGTGTCTTCAGTCTGGTGGAGCTGGAGCTGGCCGATCTCCGGCAACTGCCCGACGGCAAGCCGTTGCCGGCAGGCATCCGAGTCGGTGCGGTCGATCCACGCAGCTACCGTGCGGCCTGGAAGACGGTGGTCGATTCGTATGCCGATGCCGCCTTCACCGAGAGGTGGACGTTCGAGAGCTTTCTCGCCACGGCCGAGCCGACCTGCTGGCGGGCCGCCTGGGAGGGAGATCTGCTCTCGGCTGTCGCTCTGTGTTCCATCCGCCGCCACGATCCCGCTCTCGGCGAAGTCGAAGAACTCAGCGTCCGCGCGGAGTCGAGGCGTCGTGGCCTTGGACGAGCCCTGCTGCTGGACGGGTTGCGATGTCTTCGCGAGCACGGCGCGAACACGGCCCGGTTGTACACCGGGGCCGCGAATCCGTACCGCTCCTACGACCTCTACGAAAGCGTGGGGTTCCGACGACGGAGCGAACACGTCCGCTACCGCAAACCAGTCGCTGCCTGATCCGGCGACGATGGCTCCGCAACACTCTTCGGTGGGCTCCGGTGTCACAGCACACGATCCTTCGGCCGGCCGTCGGGACGTGTCGCATCGCCGCCGTCGGACTACTCGGGCGTGGCCCAGAGAGGGTCGACGCGGCCCAGCCAGGCGTCTTGTCCATCCGCCAGCGGTTGCTTCAGAGGAAGGGCGAGGAAGCGGCATGCGAAGGTGAGACCGGAGTCCTCGTCATCGCCATTGACCCTGTGCTCCCACATGTCCGGGGTGTCGGCTGACGTCCGGAGGAAGAAGAAGGTGGTCCTGCGCGGCTGCCCCGTTTCGGGGTGCGGCTTGTCCTCCACCGCAACCTGCCGGACCACGGCAACGTCCAACAGCCCGGTCTCTTCGGCGACTTCTCGTAGAACGGCCGGTTCAAGTTCCTCGTCCGGCCCGACACCACCTGCGGGCACCTGGGTGCCGGCGGCCGGAGTCCCGACATGGTCGAACACCAGCAATTCGGGTACGGAGCCATGCCGGATCACGTATGCGGCAACACGGATTCTGGGGCGGGTCATGCGCTCATTGTCCGGGACCACGCCCGTGTCGTACGCCGACCGGGACAACTTCCTGGCCGTGCACCGGAGTTCTCCTCGCTGAGATGCGGGGCTTCGGCAGAATACGCCCCTGGAGCGACGTCTCCACCACCTTGCCCGCGACACGCAGGCAAGGTGGTCTCGCATCCCGAGAACATCGACGTGATGCGCGTCACTGCCCGGGTACTTGGGGTCGGGCATGCGCGATCATGACCGGATGGATCCCCGCTTTCTCGGCATCACCGAGCTGGCCGAACCCCCGCGTGTGGCAGTGGTGGTGGACGTCATGCGTGCTTTCACCGTGGCTGCCTGGGCGTTCGCCCAAGGAGCGGAGAGAGTCGTCCTTGCCGAGTCACTGGACGAAGCCCTGGCGCTCAAGGATCGCCATCCGGATTGGGTGGCGATCAAGGACGGTCCGTCCGCGCCCGGGTTCGACACCGTCAACTCGCCGGGCCTGCTGCGGTCCATCGACCTCGGCGGACGGACCGTTGTGCAGAAGACCACGGCAGGGACAGTCGGCGCCCTTGCGGTCAGGGAGGCGTCGCTGGTGCTGTGCGCCGGCTTCGTGGTGGCAGAGGCAACGGCCCGGCTCCTGCGGATTCGCGAGTGTGACGCTGTCACCTTCGTGGTCACTGGCGAAGACGGGCGCGCAGACGAAGATCTGGCGTGCGCTCAGTACATCGCCCGGAGGGCCACCGGGGCTGGGACGGATGCGGCTGAGTACCTCCGTCGCGCCGGCGAGTCGCGTGCCGCCGCCGAACTGGCTGAGGGGGTACGCCAAGGAGTCCACCCCGACGATGTCGCGCTCTGCCTTGAGCTCGACCGGTTTCCCTTTGCCATGGTGGCGGCATGGGAAGACTCGCTCATGGTTCTTCGTTCGCGCGCTGTGCCTTCGCCGACCGGCGAGTCCTCGGTCTGACCGTCGGCGAGGCCCGGTCCGGCTATCGCCGTGCGAGAGCCGGCATCCGGTCGGGGCGGCGCCGGTGACGTCCGCGGGCGACGGGAAGACAGCGCCTCCAGGCAGAACACGGTCTCCTGCACAGTCACGGGCCGCCGGCCCGGTCACCCACCGAGTCCCGCACGAATCGCCTCAGGTGCGCACGTACAACGTCGGGCTGCTCCAGCCAGGGCTCGTGACCTGCGTTCTCGATCCTCGTCAGCGGAAGATCGAGCCGGAGCGCGAGCGATTCAAGCGCCGAGAACGGCCGGGGGTCGTTGGCTCCGCCGAGGAGTTCCGCCCTCACGGGCATGCACGCGCGCAGCTCGGCAAGATGGTCATCGAGCGGGTCCACGCGCCCTTCCTTGCCGAGTTCACTGTTCATCGTCCAGTTGACGGGACGTCGGTGCCGGGCACCCTGCGCGGCCCAGTGCCATCCCCGCTCGGGGTCGGCGTGGTCGGTGAACCAGGCCAGCGTGAGCAGTTCGGCTTCCTGCTCCTCCGTACGGTGCGGCGCCCCCTCCAGTTCACGGAGCCGCTCCTGCTGTGCTGCGGACATCCGGCGAGCGCGCTCCGCCCGGTCCCCACTGCGCCAGTCACCTACGAACGGCCCGCACATCAGCAACATCGCGGCGACCCGGTCGGAGTGCCTCAGGCAGAACCGGCTCGCCAGCGTGCTGCCGTAGGAGTGTCCGATCAGCACGGCCTCGGGCACGTCCCACGCGTCGAGCACCTCGGCGAGATCGTCGATGTGCCGGTCGAAGGAGTGGCGGCCCCGCCACGGGGACTGGCCCGTGCCACGCTGGTCGTACCGGTACACCGGCGCAAGGTCCGCGACCATGGGGGCGATGCCGTCCAGATAGTCCGGCAGGCCCGGACCGCCGTGCAGCATGACCACTGCCGGCCGCCGGGATGCGTCTCCCAGCGCCCTCCAACGTATCTGTGCCCCATCGGTCATCGACGTGAGGCCCTGCGTCTCCGCCAAAGTCATCTCAGAGAACCTACAGCGGGACCGGGGTCCTGTGCAGCGGAGGTGCCGGTCGGGCCGGCCTCCGCGGTACGCGATGCCGGGATTCGTGGACGGCCCCACCCGGCAGCTCGAACAGCGCAACCTCCAGCCGGTCATCCGCCGGCTGTGGCAGGCGATCACGTCGGCGGCCGTCCTCGTACGGCCCTGTGGATTCCGGGCCGACCGGTCGTAGCACATGAAGGGCCTGCCGCAATTCGAGCGATCACACTCGTGCTGCGACAGGCCCTCACCATGGGATTCGGACGGGCCCTGTTCCGCCGGACCTGCGTACCGTCAGGCCGCGTGCAGAGTCAGGCCGTGTGCAGAGTCAGCCCGTATCGGTTCAGGATCTCGTTGATGGGCTGGTGCCAGGTCTCCCCGCCGCTGGTGCAGTTGCCCCAGCCGCCGGAGGTGACCCCCTGGGCCTGGTCCCCGCTGATGAACGAGCCACCGGAATCCCCCGGCTCGGCGCAGACGCTCGTCTTCGTCATCTGGTGAACCGCGCCCTGGCTGTAGTTCACGGTTTCGTTCGTGGCCAGCACATTGCCGCAGTGCCAGTGGCTCGTGGAACCGGAGCGGCATATCGAGGAGCCGATGGGTGCCTCTGCGGAGCCCCGCACCAGTTGGTCCGAGATGGTGCCCCAGCCGAGTACGACGGGGACGGTCCACCAGCCGTTGCCGACACTGACCCAGGCATAGTCGTCACCGGGGAACGACGAACCCTGGAAGTTGCCGATGGCCGAACGGTCCCAGCCGCTGACCGCCGCGCCGGCCTGTCCGCAGTGGCCCGCCGTGACGAAGCCGCCGTGCACCGAGAAGCCGATGGAGCATCGCACGTTGCCCGTGTAGTAGGGGTCGCCGCCCACGGTTCCGGCAGCGAAGGTCCTGGGCCCTTCAGGAGTGTGCTTCACCGTTACGGGGCCGGTCTTGCGGGCCTGGTCGACGAAGGTTCGGACATCGTTGTCATCCGCTGCCGAGGCGACAACGTCGACGACGACCCGGTTGGCCTTCGGGTCCACGTGCCAGCTGCTGACACCCGCCGGTGCCGTCAGCCCGTCGATCCGCGCCTTTGCCGCGTCGAGCTGCCGCGCGGTGTGCCGCACCAGCTGGACGGACGCGCCGGAGGCGCGCACGGCGGCCGACTTCCGGCTGTCGGTGACTGCCACGGTGAGGCGGTTCGTGGCCGGGTCGAACCAGGCCCCGGCATAGGACGACCCGGCGACCCGGCGCGCCCTGCCCTGTACGGCGGTCGCCGTCTTTTCCGCGGCCAGCCTCGCCCTGGCCTGGCCTTCCGTCAGGCCGAAGTCCTTCCGCATCGCGGAGAGCAGCCCTTCGGACGCCGGCGCCTCACCGGTCGCGGAGCGGGGTGTCCCGGGCGGGAGATCCACGGCGGCGGCGGATGCCGGGCCGGAGGCAAGACCCACGGTGGCCCAGGCTCCGACGACGAGTGCGGCAGCCAGGCTCGTACGCAGCGCATTGATACATCTCAAGGCAATGGCCCTTCTGTTGTTCCGGCATCGTGGGGGAGGAACAGCAGGCGTCCGAGAGCTCCGATCTGAGAGCGCTCTCAGAATGTGCCGCAAACGGACTGTAACGCAGCGCGCCTATCAGGTCCATGCCAATGGGTGGGTGTATCCCGGCCGTTGGGCGACAGACCCGCACCGCACCCGTCGCGCCTACCCCTTCCGGCCGCCGGACCCGTCGGGCCTACCCCCTCCGGCCGCCGGACCCGTTGCCCGACACTCGGCGCGGACACCTATGCTCACGTCGGATGATCACGCGTGCCCCACACGCCGCCCCATCACCTGCGTCACGAACTGCTGCGCACTCCCCCAACAGGAGCCTCACCATGACATTTTCGGCCGACGGGCCCGCCACCTGGCGGGGTCTGTGGAGGGGCACGCCACGCGTTCCGCATGAGCCCCTCGACGAGGAGACACGGCGCAACTCCGAACTCCCGGGAACCTTGCTGCCCGCGCCGGCCGGGATGGATCAGCCATTGATATTCGAGCCCGCCCTGAAGCAGTTCGCCAACGCCTACCGAGCGGGCGAGCCGGTCTTCGGAGAGGGCCGGGAAGACGTGGGCCGGGCCTGGCGCCGGGCGCGACGCACGGCACTGGACACGGTGCTCGCATCCGTCGCGAACGGCCCCTGGGGCGGCCATCTGGTGCTGCGCGGCAGCGTGTTGATGGCCACCTGGTTCGGGGAGGCCGCCCGCGACCCGGGGGATCTGGACTTCCTCTTCGTGCCCCGGGACTGGGCCATGGACGACCCCAGGTCCGCCGGCCTCTTCGAAACGATCGCCCGGGACGCGGCGGAGGCCGCGGCCGCCGCCCGTGACTCGGTCCGGATCGACGCGGCAGGTCTGGTGACGGAGGACATCTGGACGTACGACCGGGTTCCGGGCCGGCGCATGCTGCTGCCGTGGACGGCGGACGGGGTGCCCGGCGGCACCGTACAGCTCGACGTGGTGTTCAACGAGACCCTGCCCTCCCCCGCCGTGCTCACCGGACTTCAGCCGCTCGGGGACGGACCGGGTTGCCGGGTGCAGGCGGTCTCGCCCGAACTGTCACTGGCCTGGAAGCTGCTGTGGCTGGTGACCGACGCATACCCGCAGGGCAAGGATCTGTACGATGCCGTGCTGCTCGCGGAACGTACTCCACCGACCTACGAACTGGTGCGGGAAGCCTTCGTTCTCGGCGGCACCGAGGGTCTTCGGCCCCCGGGCGCCTGGTGGCTGAGCGGGTTCGGCGGGCAGACCGAATGGGAGCACTTCACCGCCGAACACCCATGGGTCACCAGGAGTGCGGCCAGCTACTGCGGCCGTCTGGCGCGGGCGCTGGCACCTCTGCTGGAGACTGCGGAACGCCCGGCCGGGGACGACGCGACGGACTTGACGCCCGGGGCGAATGGGTCCGATGGGGCAGACGCGGATGATGCGGCAGACGCGGCAGACGCGGCAGACGGGATCGACGAGGTGGGTTCCGAGGTGTCGGGCCGGTATCGGCTCTGGGCCCGCTGGCTGGAGCCGCTGGTGGAGTCCACCCGCGCGGCAGCCCCACAAGACCCTGCCTCGGCTCTCGGGTTTCTGGCCGAAGGCGGGCAGGACGGGCTGACGGCCGCCGTCGTGGTCGTAAGGGAGATCGCGGGACCCCGGCATCTCGGACTGGCGGACGCACTCGCCGCCGTCCTGTCCCATCGGGCAGGTTGGCGGTACTGGCGGGAGCACCCCGAGGCATGTGAGCGGGTCCTGAACGAACTGCGCTGATCCACTCCCCGCCCTGGGCCGCAGGCTGATCGGTCGGCCCGACCGGACAGACCGATCGGCCGACCCGGTCGGCCGGCGGGGTCAGCCCGCCCGGCCGATCGCGCTGCGCAGCATGGCGACCGTTGTCGCGGCGGCCGCGCGTTCCGCGTCGTCCTGGGTCGCGCGCACTCGTTCTTCCAGGAGGACCACGGCCGCCTGAAGGACGCCCACGCGTACCGGAACGCTCTGCATCGCCGTCAGTACGGCCGCGGCCTGTTCGGCCGGGGTGGCCGTGGCGGCCTGCGGAATGAGGGTGGTGATTCCGCGCCCGAGCGCGCGGTCGCGAGGCGGCTGAGCCGCGGCTGTGGTCACCCGAGAAGTGTGCCGCACCGGCCCCGGGGATTCGGTCAGCGACCTGGCCCCGACGCCGTGGCTCCGTCGTGGACATTCGATGCTGCGGGGCTGTCGTGAACATGGGCGTGGACACGCTTCAACAGCGCTGCCAGCTGGGATTGTTCGCGCGCGTTCAGGGGAGCGAGCATTGACGCCTGCACGCTCCGGGCATCGTCCTGGAGCTCCGCGAGCACGGCACGGCCGGCCGGGGTGGGCGTGACAGTCACCCGGCGGCGGTCGGCGGTGTCCCGGGCCCGGTCGACGAGACCGGCCAGCGCGAGATCGTCCACGATCTTGACGATGTCGCTCCGGTCGATCCCGAGCCTCGATGCCAGTTCCCGTTGCACATGAGGGCCGAAGTCGATGAGCGCCGAGAGTACGGCCATGTGCCAGAGCCGGAGATCGCGCTCGGCCAGTCGCGCCGCGAGTCGGCTCCGCGCCGCCTTGCCGGTCCTGGACAGCAGATAGGTCGTGAGTCCCAGGAGGCTGGGCGGGGTCTCGCTCATCGGCACTATCCTAGGCGCACACCAATCATGGGTACGCACCCACCAATGGGAGTGCGCCCCGCCCGGCACGGCCCGGGCCGCACCCCCGCGCGCAAGGCCCCGCGGCGTCTATCCCTTGGCCCAGTCGCGCATGGCCGTCCGTGAGGAGAAGGCGGCGACATCCTTGTCCAGCGGATGGTCGGTGTACTGGTGGATACGCCAGGACGCCTTGATCCGGGGCTTCCCCGCGGTCACGTAGTCGGCGATCCACAGGCCGTCCCCCGCGTACGACGTGGTGTCGTGGTTCAGCCAGAAATAGCGGTTGCAGTACAGCAGAACCTTGTGGTGCGGCCGCAGGCGCTTGACCTCGCGGATGAAGCGGTCCTTCTCCGAGTTGCCGGCCCGCGTGCCTTCGCCGTTCTCCTCCCAGTCGACGGCGAGCAGATCACCCGCCTTCTCCGGAGCCTTGCTCACGAAGTACTCGGCCTGGGCCGTGATGTTCCCCGGCCAGAGGAAATGGTAGAAGCCGAGCACGCAGTCCGCGTCCCTGGCCCTTTTCACCTGCGCCGAGAGATGTGGATTGACGTACGAGCGGCCCTCGGTTGCCTTGATGAAGACGAAGTCCAGTCCGTCCGTGTCGAAGGACGACTGATGGGAACTGACATCGACGCCATGGAGCATGGGCACCGCCTTCAAGTGGTATGGGCGCTTCCGTTCTCTTTCTGTACGTGCCCGCAGTCGGTCGTTCCCATCCTTCGGATGAACGGGCGAATCGTTTTGCCATTGCCAGGAATATGGACTGGAAACGGGTAGTTGATGAACCGGCGAGACCACATCACGTACCGCAGTCGCCATCGGAAGGTCGGATCCATGAAGATCGGCATCATCGGAGCGGGCAACATCGGCGGAAACCTCGCCAGGCGCCTCACCGCACTGGGTCACGAGGTGTCCATTGCCAATTCACGCGGCCCGCAGACGCTCTCTGCACTCGCCGAGGAGACCGGAGCCACCGCGGTCAACGCGTCGGAAGCGGCCAGGGGAGCCGAGGTCGTTGTCGTCACCGTCCCCCTCAAGGCCGTCCCCGATCTGCCCACCGGGTTGCTCGACGGCGCCGCGGCCGGGGCCGCGGTCATCGACACGGGCAACTACTACCCGCAGCAACGCGACGGCCGCATCGCCGAGATCGAGGACGGCAAGCCCGAGAGCCGGTGGACCGAGGAACAGATCGGCCACCCGGTGATCAAGGCGTTCAACGGGACGTACGCACAGGACATCCTCTCCAACGGGCTCCCCAAGGGCAGCCCCGGCCGTCAGGCACTGCCGGTGGCGGGTGACGACGCGACAGCCAAGCAGGTCGTGCGCGGCCTCATCGACGAACTCGGCTTCGACACAGTGGACGCCGGGGGCCTCGACGACTCCTGGCGTCAGCAGCCCGGCACACCTGTCTACGGCCATCAGGGCGATGTGGAGGCGATCCGCAAGGCGCTCGCCGAGGCGTCCCCCGAGCGCACGGCCGAGTGGCGCGCCTGACGTTCCCGACGCCGGGGACGACGAGCCTCCCCCGTCGCCTCCGCCCCGTCGTCCCCGGCGCCCGGTCGTCGTCGGACGCGCCGGCAGCCGTGGGGGCGGCCGCGCTCCTCAGCCGTCGAAGGCGGTGCTGCGGCTGCCCCCTCCCCCAGAAGTGTCTCGGCACGGGCCTCTTCGAGGTGGGCCCGGATCGCGTCGGTCGCATCGTTGCCGAGCGGCAGTCGCAGTGGCGTCTTCTCCGCGGCGAGGGCGGTGAGAATGGCTGCCGCGGCCTTGTCGGGGTCACCCTCCTGCTTGCCGTCCGAGCCGGGGAGGTCCGCCCGGACGGGGCCGACGGTCGCCTCGTACGCGGGCATCGCGGTTGTCTGCCGGAGCGCACCTCCCCCGGCGAACCCGGTGCGGAACGATACGGGTTCGACGATGAGTACCTTGATCCCGTGCGGGGCCACCTCGGCCGCGAGCGCCTCGGACAGACCTTGACGACGACGTCGATGCGTCCGTGCCGGAGCACCGTGTCGGCGACGACGGCGGCGATGCGAGCGGTCTCGGTGACGTCCGGTCGGGCCGCGACGGCCCGGTCGGGGTACGCGGCGACCAGATCGTCGAGCGCCTCGGGCCTGCGCGCCGTGGCCACGACCGTTTCCCCGGCGGCCAGTGCGGCGGCGACGATCGAACGGCCGAAGCCGGGGGACGCCCCCGTGATCAGCCAGACGCGACCCGTCGTCCCGTCGTGGTCGGGCACGCGCCGGGTTCGCGCGACGTCATCCCGGAGTGCAAGTGGTGCCCAGGCGGTACGACTGGGGCAGGAGGCCGCCGCGCTGCGTGAAGGACTGGTGGACGTGGCCTTCGCCCGGTTGCCCGACGACCTGACCGGCCTCCGCTCCGAACCGGTGCACACGGAGCCACGCGTCGTGGGGTTGCCGTCGGGACACGCGCTGCCGGAACGCGACGAGGTCTCCGTACTCGACGTGGGTGACGAGCCGGTGATGTGGACCGAGCGCGCGTCGCGCGGATGGGTGGACTGGTGGGCCGTCAACCCCCGGCCGGACGGGTCGAGTCCGAGATGGGGTCCGACCAACGACAACGCCGAGAAGATGCTGGAGCAGGTGGCGGAGGCCTCCGCCACCTGCTTCGCGCCGATGAGCATGGCCAGGTACTACGCCCGGCCCGATCCCACCTGGGTGCCGCTCACCGATGTCGAGCCGCTGCGGACCGTGCTCGCCCGGGTCGACGGCACGGACAGCAGCCTCGTGCGGGTTCACACATGTCGTGCGTGAACTGGCGGGCCGCCGCACCCGGCGGCCCGCACCAGCGCTAGAGGGAGTCGTCCGGACGGGCCGGAAGACTGTCCATGAACGAGCTGACGGAGAACACGGCGCGGCCGGCGCCGGGCGGGCCGTAGCCGGGGGGCGAGCTGAGACCGTACTCCTCCATCGTTGCCCGGTAGGCGTCCAGCAGGCGGATGTGGTACTCCAGTGGCGCCCCGTCCGGGTTGGTCTTCCCGAGCGGAGTGGTGGGCTCCGGGCACCAGGTGGTGAACCGCGGGGTGATGCCGCGCGACATGAAGAAGCGCAGGCCCTCGGTGGTCGAGGCGATGGCTTCGTCCACCGTGGTGAAGCCGAAGGGCTCGGCCATCTCCACGCCCGCCACGAAGTTGGGGATGACATTGCGGGGGCCGAAGACCTCGGCGGAGTCCAGGATCCGGCGGTGCCACTCGTCACGGCCGACGTAGCGCTCCTTGCCCGGGCAGTAGAGCTCGAACAGCCTGCGGTCCCACACCTCGTAGTTGGGGTGGTAGATCTGCACACCGTAGTCGTGGAATCGCTGCACGTCGGCCTTGGGCAGGGCCTGGGCCACGACCTTGCCGATCCACCGGCCGGGGAAACGCTCCTCGATGGCCCTGGCGTACTGACCGTAGAAGTCGGCCTCGTCGCGGCCGCCGATGTGGGAGGTGATGGCCCCGCCGGTGAGGGTATAGGCGGTGGAGGTCTTCGCCGTGTCGTACTTGTCGATGATGGCGAGCGCCTCCAGGACCTCCTCGACCGGCTTCACTCCGGTGTACGGGCGTCCCGCCGCCTTGTGCTGGCGCCAGTTGTGGTTGATGTCGCAGTACTGGCACTCCTCCTTCGCGCCGAAGTACTGGCAGACCCGGAACACCGTCAGATAGACGAGGTACCCCCACTGGATGGTGGGCGCCACCTCCATCACGGACTTGCCGTTCTCCAGCGTGTGCCGGTAGTAGTCCGGCATGGGCGGCAGGCCCACATCGGAGATCCGCCGGCCGTCGAGATACAGCCCGAGCACGCCGTCGTCGTCGGCCGCGACGCGGTACGGGGACGCCGGGTTGACCCGGACCGACACGACGGTCCTGCGCAGGTCGTACGGTCCGCCGGTGAGGACGATCTCCTCCGGCGGGCGGCGCAGGGCGGCGGCGCCGAGCTCGGGTAGCGTCCCGTGGTCGAAGGAGAAGATGAAGTAGGACTTCGGCTTGACGTCACCTCCCTCGTTGTCGCTCAGCGCGGATTCGTCGAAGGCCAGTCCGCCGCGCAGCAGGTCTTCCTTGATGACGGCTTCCCGGGGCACGTGCGGGAACTGCTCCATCAGGTGCTCGACCAGACGGGTGCGGTTCCCGTCCGTGCGATGCGGTTCGGTGCGGCTGCGGTCGGTACTGCTGGCCATGTTCGGGACTCCTCGGTCCGGTCGTCTGCGGCGTTCCGGGTACGCCACACTGTGCAACGAACCGGACACGTCCGCAGTGCCCCGACGCACCGGCCGATTCCCGGGGTGCGTCCGGACCGGCCCGCGACCGTGGGTCGCGCGGCACGGGTCATCGGTCGGTGGTCGCCTCCGGGCCGGAGTTCACCGCGCCCAGTGCGTGGGGCGGTCGAGGGACGGCGGGAGTTTCGTCGCGGCGTCTCCCCCGGCGGCGTTGAGCTGGGACCGGGTGAGGAAGAGGCTCGTCGTGAGGTCGGCGCCGGACAGGTCCGCGTCCCGGAAGTCCGCACCTATCAGGTCGGCCAGGCGCAGATCGGCACCGGTGAGGTCCGCTGCGATCAGATACGCGCCACGCAGGTCGGCGCCCCGCAGATCGGCACCCCTGAGCCGGGCTCCGATGAGGTCTGCGCCCCGGTGATCGCGCTTCTTCCTGCGCGGCGCCGTAGCTCGTACCAGCGCGCCGACACGGCGCAGCAGCTCGGCCACGACGTCGCGGTGCCCGGCCACGTCCAGTTCGTGGAAGGCGTCCGCCGGGAGGTGGGTGAGGCGTTCCGTCTCGTCGAGTGCGCGCCGGATCTCGTGGTGGAGGGAGCGCGCCGCTTCCAGGGACAGCGCTTCCGTGAGGTACCAGAGCAGTTCGTGGAGCTGCCGCATGACCGGGAACACCTGGAACATCTGCCGGGCGGTCCGCGGGGCGCCGCGCCAGTCCTGTCCGTGGAAGGTCTCGCCGGAGACCTTCTGGCCCGCCCCGAAGCAGTCGTACACCGTGCAACCGGGGAAGCCCCGGGTCCGCAGCTCGGTGTGGATGCCGCAGCGGAAGTCCTCCTGGAGGTTCCGGCAGGGCTTCCCGGCGTCCTTGTCGATCGCGAAGTCCGCGGACCGTGTCAGGGTGAGTGCTACGCAGCACAGCCCGAAGCAGTTCGCGCAGTCGGCGCGCAGCGCGGCACGGTCGGTGCCGGGGCCTTGGACGTTGTCGGGCACGGTGCGTGGATCCTCTGGGTACGGAATTGTCGGACGGTCGACCCTATCGGGATCCGACACCCGTTCGCGTTAATTTCATGATCATCGCAGTACTGGTCGGCCGTGGATCCCTCGCCGCGGGGCATCCTTCGGCCACCTGTCCGGCGGGTCGGAGCGGGGGCTCCGGTCCGGTCCGGGATCCCACGCGCAATGATGATGGGTAATACATCTTTGCAGTGGGAGGTGGCCACGGACGTGGCGAACGCAGCAGTCGACGACATCCCTGCCCGGCGGGTACTGACCGATCCGGCCGGCCTCGCCCGGTATCAGCACGACGAGGCCGAGTGGGCCCCGTACGGAACGCCCCTGGCCGTGGTGCGTCCGCAGAGCACCGAAGAGGTCCGGGATGTGGTCCGGCACTGTCTCGCCCACCGCATTGCGCTGGTGCCGCGCGGCGCGGGCACCGGCCTTTCGGGCGGTGCGAACGCCGTGGACGGGGCGCTCGTCGTGTCCTTCGAGGACATGAACCGCATCGTCCGCATCGACCGGCGGAGCGGCTGGCCGTCGTCCAGCCGGGGGTGGTCAACGACGATCTGCGGGCGGCGGGCGCGGAGCACGGGCTCTGGTATCCGCCGGATCCGGCCAGCTCGCCCTGGTCGACGATCGGCGGGAACGTCGCCACCAATGCCGGGGGCATGTGCTGCGTCAAGTACGGAGTGACCCGCGACTATGTGCTCGGTCTCGAAGTGGTCAACGGGCTCGGCGAGGTCGTCCCGCTCGGCCGGCGCACCGCCAAGGGCGTGGCGGGATACGACCTGGCCGGGCTGATGGTCGGTTCCGAGGGCACCCTCGGCGTGATCACGGAGATCACGGTGCGGCTGCGTCCGGCACGCCCGCAGGAACGGACCGTGGCCGGATACTTCTCGTCGGTGGTGGCCGCCGGTGAGGCGGTGAGTGCCGTGACCGTGTCGGGCGTGATTCCCTCGGCCCTCGAACTGGTCGACCGTCATTGTCTCGCGGCCGTCGACGCCTGGAAGAAGATGGGGCTCTCCGCCGACGCGGACGTGGTGCTGCTGGGACGGGTCGACACACCGGGCGCCGAGGGCGACGCCGAGGCCGAGCTGGTACGGGAGTGCTTCGAGCGGGCCGGGGCCACCTGGGCCGCGGTCTCCACGGACCAACAGGAGGCCGATGCGCTGTTCCAGGCGCGCCGGCTCGCCTACCCGGCGCTGGAACGGCTCGGTCCGGTCCTCACCGAGGACGTGTGCGTGCCCAGGACCGCGGTGCCCGAGATGCTGGCCCGGATCGAGAGGACGGCGGCCCGGCACGACATCCTGGTGGCCAACATCGCCCATGCCGGGGACGGGAACCTGCACCCGCTGATCATCACGGCGCCCGGCGACGAAGCCGCGCGCGCCCGCGCCCAGTCGGCCTTCGAGGACATCCTCGACGACGCGATCGCCCTCGGAGGCACGGTGACGGGTGAGCACGGGGTGGGGCTGCTGAAGATGCGCGGCATGAACAAGGAGCTGGGTTCCGCGGTGCTGGGCATGCATCACGCGGTGAAAGCGGCACTGGACCCGCACGGCATCCTCAACCCGGGCAAGGTGCTCGGCGGCTGAGGAGGCCGCCCATGCCCGGCGCCAGAGCCGCTGTCAGTGGCACGACGCACACTGGCAGCGGTACGGCGCGGCCGAAGGGGGACACTGATGGACACCGGGAACGGGGCCGGTTTCGAACCGGCGACCGGGGACGGTCCGAGGGCTCCGGAGCCGGACACGAGACGCTCCGCTTCCGTGCGGACGGCGTTCGAGGGAATGCTGCAGATCCGTCGGCTGACGAACACCGGACACGCCGACCCGCGGCGTGTACCGGCGCGATGGGAAGTGCTCCGGCCGGTACGGGCGGTCGCCATCGCCCTGGAGTCATCGGGCCTGGCCCCTTCGGCCGTCGACGGATCGGGGCTGCGGACGGCGGTCGGATACCGCTTGCGGCAGGGCGAGGCACCGGGCGGTGTCCGGGTCGAGTGGCTCGGTCCGCCCGGCAGCGGGGCATCCCGTTCGGAGGAGGCGGGGCTGACCCGGTGCTCGGCGGTGCTGCGGGAGTTGGGCTGGACGGTGCTGCTGTACCGGGGAGCGCGGGGCCGAAGATTCCTGGAGGTCGAACCGCCGACCGGGGCACGGGGACCGGACGGCGGATGACAGGCCGCCCGGCGCCGCCGTCGACCGGCATTGTCAGACCCATGGGGAATGCTGGTGGGTCCGACACCTCTGACCGGGAGATGCTGAGATGCGCAATGACGAACTCGCCGCGGCCCAGGCGTACGTCCGACTGCTGGAGGCCACCCGCGCCGCGCTCGCGGATCCCGACGACGGTCCCTTGTACGTGCCCCTGCTCGCCTCTCCGATCGCCGAGGCCGACGGCGCCCTCCGCCGGGCCGGCCTCTGCGGCAACGAGTCACGGTTCTTCGACCTGGTGAGCTCGCTGCAGCCGGGCATGTCCGTCGGCGGCCGCTGAACCGACGGGCCGTGCGGGCGCCACCGCGATCGCAGGGTGCTCCCGGCAGCCCGACACGGCCGGCCGGGATCGCACCGGTCGGCCCCCACGCGGGCCCTCTTCACCCCGCCGCCCCGATGCGCCACCATGCACCGAACGGCTCGTCAGGCCGGGCACTCCCGCGATGAATTGATTCAACCCGCCAAGAGAACCCGACCAGCGCCTTGACTGGAAGCTCATGGCAAACCTAGCGTACGGTCCAGATGAAACGATTCACACATCCGAACGGTCTCCGGTCGCTGGATGACTCTGCTTACGAGGTGTTCATGTCTGATGTGTCGGCCGTCAAGGCAGCTCTGAAGTCCCAGGTCATCGAAACGCCCTCGTGGGGGTACGGGAACTCGGGGACGCGTTTCAAGGTGTTCGCGCAACCAGGGGTGCCGCGCGACCCGTTCGAGAAGATGGAGGACGCGGCCCAGGTGCACGCGTTCACGGGTGTGGCGCCGAAGGTGTCCTTGCACATTCCGTGGGACAGGGTCGAGGACTACGCCGCGCTGACCCGGCACGCCGAGGGGCTCGGGCTGCGGATCGGAGCGATCAACTCCAACGTGTTCCAGGACGACGACTACAAGCTCGGTTCGGTCACCCACCCCGATCCGAAGGTGCGCCGGAAGGCCACCGACCATCTGCTGGAATGCGTCGGCATCATGGACGAGACCGGGTCCCCCGATCTCAAGCTCTGGTTCTCCGACGGCACGAACTACCCCGGACAGGACGACATCACCGCTCGCCAGGACCGGCTCGCCGACGCACTGGCCGAGGTGTACGAGCGGCTGGGCGACGACCAGCGGATGCTGCTGGAGTACAAGCTCTTCGAGCCCGCGTTCTACGCGACCGACGTTCCCGACTGGGGCACGGCGTACGCGCACTGTCTGCGGCTCGGCCCGAAGGCCCAGGTGGTCGTGGACACCGGGCATCACGCGCCGGGCACCAACATCGAGTTCATCGTGGCCTCCCTGCTGCGCGCGGGGAAGCTCGGTGCCTTCGACTTCAACTCGCGGTTCTACGCGGACGACGACCTGATGGCGGGGGCCGCCGACCCGTTCCAGCTGTTCCGGATCATGCACGAGGTGGTCAGGAACGACGGTCTGAAGGCCGAGACGAACGTCAACTTCATGCTCGACCAGTGCCACAACATCGAGGCGAAGATCCCCGCCGTGATCCGGTCGGTCGCCAATGTGCAGGAAGCGACCGCCAAGGCGCTGCTGGTCGACATGGCGGCGCTGGGTGCCGCGCAGCAGTCCGGCGATGTGCTGGCCGCGAACGGCGCCCTGATGGACGCGTACAACACCGATGTGCGTCCGCTGCTGGCCGAGGTGCGGGAGGAACTCGGCCTGGCGGGGGATCCGTTCGCCGCCTATCTGGCCTCGGGCAATCAGGAGCGGATCGCCGCCGCCCGGGTCGGTGGCGATCAGGCCGGCTGGGGCGCCTGAGCCCAGGGCTCCCCTCCCCCGTACGACCATCGACCGGTTCAGACGGACCCCCGACCACGAAGGAAACTCATGACCTCCGCGACGCATCCCGAAGTCGCCGCGCTCCTGGAACGCGCCCACCGGATCGGCTCCGACGCCCGGAACACCAACTACGCCGGTGGCAACACCTCGGTCAAGGCCGGCGGCTCCGACCCGGTCACGGGTGACGACACCGAACTGCTGTGGGTCAAGGGTTCGGGTGGCGATCTCGGCACGCTCACCGAGTCCGGGCTCGCCGTGCTGCGCCTGGACCGGGTGCGCGCCCTCAAGAGCGTGTACCCCGGGGTGGAACGCGAGGACGAGATGGTTGCCGCTTTCGACTACTGCCTGCACGGCAAGGGCGGTGCGGCCCCGTCCATCGACACGGCGATGCATGCCCTGGTCGAGGCCGCACACGTCGACCATCTGCATCCGGACTCGGGGATCGCGCTGGCGTGCGCCACCGACGGCGAGAAGCTGACCGCGGCGTGTTTCGGCGACAAGGTGGCCTGGGTGGACTGGCGCAGGCCGGGATTCCAACTGGGTCTGGACATCGCCGCGGTCAAGGAGGCCAACCCCCGGGCCGTCGGGGTGATCCTCGGCGGGCACGGCATCACGGCCTGGGGCGAGACGTCCGAGGAGTGCGAGCGCAACGCCCTGTGGATGATCCGCACCGCCGAGACCTTCCTCCAGGAACGGGGCAGGGCCGAACCCTTCGGCCGCGAGTGGGCGGGCCGTGAGCCGCTTCCCGAGGAGCGGCGCCGCGAGCGCGCGGCCGCGCTCGCCCCGCTGATCCGCGGTCTGGCCTCCACCGACCGTCCGCAGGTGGGGCACTTCACCGACACCGGGCCGGTGCTCGACTTCCTCGCCCGTGCCGAACACCCGAGGCTCGCCGCCCTCGGCACCTCCTGTCCGGACCACTTCCTTCGTACGAAGGTCAGGCCTCTCGTCCTCGACCTGCCCTCGGACGCCCCGCTGGACGAGGCGGTGGCACGGTTGAAGGAGCTGCACGAGGAGTACCGGGAGGCGTATCGCGCGTACTACGAGCGTCACGCCGCGCCGGACTCCCCCGCGATGCGCGGTGCGGACCCTGCGATCGTGCTGGTGCCCGGGGTCGGCATGTTCTCCTTCGGCAAGGACAAGCAGACCGCCAGGGTCGCCGGGGAGTTCTACCTCAATGCCATCAATGTGATGCGTGGTGCGGAGGCCGTCTCCTCGTACGCACCGATCGAGGAGTCCGAGAAGTTCCGGATCGAGTACTGGGAGCTGGAGGAGGCCAAGCTGCGCCGGATGCCGAAGGCCAAGCCGCTGGCCACCCGGGTGGCGCTGGTCACGGGCGCGGGGTCCGGCATCGGCAAGGCCATCGCACACCGGCTGGTCGCGGAGGGAGCCTGTGTCGTCGTCGCGGACATCGACGCGGCCAACGCCTCCTCGGTGGCGGAGGATCTCGGCGGGGCGGACAAGGCGCTCGCCGTGACGGTCGACGTGACCAGTGAGGAGGAGATCGCCGCCGCGTTCCGGGCCGCCGCGCTCGCCTTCGGCGGCGTGGATCTCGTGGTGAACAACGCCGGGATCTCCATCTCCAGGCCGCTGCTCGAAACGACGGCCCGGGACTGGGATCTCCAGCACGACATCATGGCGCGCGGCTCGTTCCTGGTGTCGCGCGAGGCCGCGCGGATGATGGCGGTGCAGAACCTCGGTGGCGACATCGTCTACATCGCGTCGAAGAACGCGGTGTTCGCGGGTCCGAACAACATCGCCTACTCGGCCACCAAGGCCGATCAGGCGCATCAGGTGCGGCTGCTCGCCGCCGAACTGGGCGAGCACGGCATCCGCGTCAACGGTGTCAATCCCGACGGTGTGGTGCGGGGTTCGGGAATCTTCGCGGCCGGCTGGGGCGCCCAGCGTGCGGCGACGTACGGCATCGAGGAGGAGAAGCTCGGCGAGTTCTACGCCCAGCGGACCATCCTGAAGCGCGAGGTGCTCCCGGAGCATGTGGCCAACGCCGTCTTCGCGCTGACCGGCGGGGATCTCACACACACGACCGGCCTCCATGTTCCCGTCGACGCCGGCGTGGCGGCGGCCTTCCTCCGATGAGCCCTGTCGCGGCGATGCCCTGGACGGATGTGCCGGGGCGAGCCTGCGGGGCGCCTCGGTGTTCCGCGATCCACCGGATGAGATGGTCATGTCCGTGACGTCACAGAGCGACGCGACCTTCGCCGCCGTGGACCTCGGTGCCACCAGCGGGAGGGTGATCACCGGCCTGGCCGGGCCGGAAAGGCTCACGCTGACCGAGGTGCGCCGGTTCGCCAATACGCCGGTGCGGCTGCCGGACGGGCTGCGGTGGGACGTGCTCGCGCTGTACCAGGGGATGCTGGACGGTCTGCGGTCAGCCGCGCGAGGCGGTCCGATCACCTCGATCGGCATCGACACATGGGCGGTCGACTACGGCCTTCTCGATGCCGACGGGGCCCTGCTCGGGCTGCCCTTCCACTACCGCGACAGCCGGAACGGAACGGCGGCCGAGCAGGTGCTGGCGGTGTGCGGGGCGCAGGAGCTGTATGCAGTCGGAGGCTTGCAGTATCTGCCGTTCAACACCGTGTTCCAGCTGGCCGCGCACCGTACGAGTGCCCAGTGGGATTCGGCTCGGACGATGCTCCTCATCCCCGATCTGCTGACGAACTGGCTGACCGGCACGGTGGGGGCGGAGATCACCAATGCGTCGACGACCGGTCTGTTCGACGCGTCGGCCGGCACCTGGTCCGACGAGCTGATCGGCAGGCTGGGCCTGGAGCGCTCCTGGTTCCCGCCCCTGCGTGAGCCGGGTGACTCGGCGGGAGAGCTGCTGCCGCATGTCGCCGAGTACACGGGGCTGCCGTCCGGGACACCGGTGACGGCCGTGGCCTCGCACGACACGGCGTCGGCGGTCGCGGCGGTGCCCGCCACCGAGCCGGGGTTCGCCTACGTCTCCTGCGGTACGTGGTCGCTGGCCGGACTGGAGCTGGCGGCTCCGGTACTGACGGAGGAGTCCCGCGCGGCCGGCTTCACCAACGAGCGCGGGGTGGACGGTACCGTGCGCTATCTCCGCAACATCATGGGCATGTGGCTGCTGGAGGAGTGCCGCCGGACCTGGGACCTGCGGGGTGTCGCACCGGGCCTGGCCGAGCTGCTCGCTTCGGCGGCCCGGGCCCGGCCGTTCGCCGCGGTGATCGATCCTGACGACGAGGCGTTTCTCGCGCCGGGTGACATGCCGTCGCGGATCGACGCCCATCTCGTACGGACCGGGCAGGTCCCGCCCGACGGGCCGGGAGGCTATGTCCGGTGTGTACTGGAGAGCCTGGCGCTGGCCCATCGCAGGACGCTGTGGCAGGCCGCCTCCCTCGCGGGGCGGGAGCTGAGCCGGATCCACCTTGTCGGCGGGGGTTCACGCAATGAACTCCTCTGCCAGTGGACCGCTGATGCCACGGGGCTGCCCGTCACGGCCGGCCCGGCGGAGGCGACCGCGCTGGGCAACATCCTGCTGCAGGCGCGCGCCCATGGACTGGCGGGCGACCTCACGTCCATGCGACAACTGGTGGCACGGACCCAGGAGTTGCGCCACTACACCCCGCAGTGCGACCGGCGGGTCTGGGACCGGGCGGCCGCGAGGCTGGACCCGGGCTGAGCCGGTGCGGCCCCTGCCCTCGTCGGAGAACCGGGCACCCCTCCGGGAATCCCGGGTCTCCGACGGAACCGAAGGAAGGAAACTCATGACTGATGTCCCGCCCGCCGCGCTCGACGGTGTGCTCGCCCGTACCGCGCGCCGTCGTACCCGGATCGGTCTGGTGTCCGGCGGACTCGGTGCGTACTGGCCGCAGTTCCCCGGTCTTCTCGACCGGCTGCGGGAGTCGGCCCGCTTCGTGACCGGCCGGTTCGAGGAGATGGGCTGTGAGGTCGTCGACGCCGGTTTCATCTCCGATCCGCAGGAGGCGGCGACGGCCGCGGAACGGCTCCGCTCGGCCGACTGCGACATCGTCGTGACGTTTCTGACGACGTATCTGACCGCGTCGATGGTGCTGCCGATCGCCCAGCGGGCGCACGCTCCGGTGCTGGTCATCGATCTCCAGCCGACCGAGGCGATGGACCACCCGGACACCGATACGGGCAAGTGGCTGGCGTACTGCGGGCAGTGCCCGCTGCCGGAGATCGCCAATGTGTTCCGGCGCGGCGGCATCCCCTTCCGCTCCGTCTCGGGCCATCTGCGCGACGAGAACGCGTGGAACCGGATCCGCCGCTGGATCCGTGCCGCTCAGGTCCGCGCGGCACTGCGCCACGGCCGGCACGGCCTGATGGGCCACCTCTACCCCGGCATGCTCGACGTCTCCACCGACATGACGCTGGTCTCCACCCAGTTCGGCGGGCATGTCGAAGTCCTCGAATTCGACGACCTGCGGATCCGGGTCGCCGCCGTCACGGATGAGGCGGCCGCCGAACGGGTCGCGCTCGCGCGCAAGGTCTTCACCCTCGACGACTCGGTCGACGAGAACGATCTCGCGTGGGCCGCCCGCGTGTCGGTCGGGCTGGACCGGCTCGTGGAGGACTTCGCCCTCGACAGTCTCGCCTACTACCACCGCGGTCTGGAGGGCGAGATCCACGAGCGGCTCGGCGCCGGCATGATCCTCGGCGCGTCGCTGCTGACCGCGCGCGGCATCCCGATGGCGGGTGAGTACGAGCTTCGCACCAGCCTCGCCATGCTGATCGCCGACACCATCGGCGCCGGAGGCTCCTTCACCGAACTCCAGGCCCTCAATTTCCGGGACCGGGTGGTGGAGATGGGCCACGACGGTCCGGCCCACCTCGCCATCAGCGCCGAGGATCCGCTGTTGCGCGGACTCGGCGTCTACCACGGCAAACGCGGGTGGGGCGTGAGCGTGGAATTCGACGTCAGGCACGGACCGGTCACCACGTTCGGCGTCGGGCAGGAGGCCGACGGGACCCTCACCTTCATCGCCTCCGAGGGCGAGGTGGTGCCCGGGCCGCTGCTGGAGATCGGCAACACCACCTCGCGGGTCGACTTCGGTTTCGACCCGGGCGAGTGGACCGATGCCTGGTCCGCGACCGGCATCGGTCACCACTGGACGCTGTGCACCGGCCATCGCGCCAAGGACCTCAGGGCCGCGGCCGACCTGCTCGGCGTCCCGTTCCGCACGGTCGACGGGCCGAACGACCTCTGATTCCCGAACGTGGCCCGCCGCCCCTCCGAGTGCGACCGCCGCCCCTCCGAGTGCGACCGCCGCCCCTCCGAGTGCGACCGCCGCCCCTCCGGGTGCGACTCAGTCCGTCGATCCGGAGGTGGTGGCCAGGCCGAGTTCGCGGTCGCCGAGCGGGGCGAAGAAGAGTGCGACATCGGCGTCGGCGACCCCGGCGAGAGCCGCCGGGCTCCACCGCGGGTCGCGGTCCTTGTCGATGATCCGGGCGCGCACGCCCTCCACGAAGTCGGGCCTGGTGAAGGCGGTGCACGAAGTCCGGTACTCCTGGTCGAGCACCGCCTCCAGGCTGCCGATCCGGCGCGCCCTGCGCAGAGCCGAGAGAGTCACCTTGAGCGAGGTGGGCGACTTGGTCAGGATGGTTTCGGCGGCCTGCTTGGCGGCAGGAACACCGCTGTTGTCGAGCCGCTCGACGATCTCCTCCACCGAGGCCGCCCCGTAGCAGGCGTCGATCCACTCGCGGTGTGCGGCCAGTTCACCCTCCGGTGCCGGTGAGGCGTACCGCAGCACCGTCTCCTCGATTTCGGCGGCGGTGCCGCAGCCGGCCAGGTCCGCGGTGAGTTCGGCGAGCCGCCGCGAGGGTACGAAGTGGTCGGCGAGGCCGCACAGCAGCGCATCGCCCGCGCCGACCGCTTCCGCGGTGAGCGCCAGGTGGGTGCCCAGCTCACCGGGCGCCGCACCGAGCAGGTGGGTGCCGCCGACGTCGGGGACGAATCCGATGCCGGTCTCGGGCATGGCGATCCGGGAGCGCTCGGTGACGATACGCACGTCACCGTGGGCCGAGACTCCTACGCCGCCGCCCATCACGATGCCGTCCATGATCGCGACGTAGGGCTTGGGGAATCGGGCAATGCGGGCGTTGAGCCGGTATTCGTCGCGCCAGAAGTCCATCGACTCGCTGCCGCCGGCCCGGGCGTCCTCGTAGATGGACCGGATGTCGCCGCCCGCGCAGAGTCCCCGCTCGCCCGCCCCGGTGATCAGGACCGCGATGACCGAGTCGTCGTGCTCGGCTTCGGCGAGTGCTTCGGTGAGGCGCGCCACCATGGCGTGATTCAGCGCGTTGAGGGCACGTGGGCGGTTCAGCGTGATGTGCCGGACGCGTCCTTCGGTGTGCAGCAGAACTGGATCTTCGTGGTTCATGGATGCGCTCCGGTCAGCCCCTGTGCCGTATCGACCGCCGATCGCGGACGATCTTCCGCTGCCATTCTGCGGGGCGGGGCCGGCGTAGGAACAGCAGGGTCCGGAGTCCGCACGGCCCGCCCGATCCCGTCTTCCGGCCGGATTTCGCCGGGTTTCCGCTGTGGCAACCTGCTGGAAGCGGCTCGACAATTGAGTCACCCCGTACGGGCCGCGCCGCCCGGCAGCCCCGCCCGGCGACCTCCGGAGCAGGAATGACCGATCACGACCAGCAACCGAGCACCTCCGTCCCGCCTCGCCCGCTGATCGAGAAGACGCACAACGGCGAGATCGCGACGGCTCAGCGGCTTGCCATGAACCGGATGGGGAGCTTCGAGTGGGATGTGGAGGCGGGGACGCTCGACATGGACGATGCCGGGCTGCTGGTGTTCGGCCTCGATCCGCAGGCCTTCGATTCACGGCCCGAAACCGTACTCGCCCGCCTGGAACAGTCGGAGCGGAACCGTCTCGATGTGGCGATCGACGAGGCGATCAAGAGCGGTCGCAGTTCGTACAGCGTCCATTTCCGGGTGCCGATGGACAACGGCAGGGAGCAGTGGACCCACATCCAGGCACGGATACTGCGCGCCGACGACGGCCGGGCGCACCGGATCGTCGGGGTGGTTCAGGACGCCACCGCGGAAGTCACCCATTCGGCCTTCGTGCTCGATCTGGAAAAGCGGCGGCAGCGACAGACCAGCATCGTTGAACGCACAACGAGCGCGCTGTCACGTGCGGTGACCGTAGACGACGTCACCGCTGCGCTCACCGGACCGGGCGGGCTCGCCCGGCTCGGGGCGGACGGTCTCTCGCTGGCCCTGGTGGAGAACACCACGCTGAGCGTCATCGCCCTGAGCGGCGACTCGGCGGAGGCGGTCGACGGACTCGGGGACGCCGGGCTGGACCGGCGGTTCCCCCTGGCGGACACCGTACTCAGCGGCCGGCCCCGCTTCCTGACCTCGGTCTCGGCTCTCACCCACCGCTACCCGGTGCTGGCCCCCTCAGCCGGCCGGCTGAGGTTCCGGGCCGCCGCCTATCTGCCGCTCGTGGCCCAGGCCCGTCCCCTCGGCACACTGGCGCTCTTCTACCGCGAGAACACGTCCTTCAACGCGGACGAGCGCAATCTGTGTCTGGGGCTGGCCGCCATCGTGGCGCAGTCCCTCCAGCGCGCGAAGCTCTTCGACGAGGAGCGCGAATTCGCCACCGGGCTCCAGGCCGCGATGCTGCCGCGGCGGATCCAGGAGATCGAGGGCGGCGAGATCGCCGTGCGCTACCACGCCGCCTGGAGCGGACGTCAGGTCGGCGGTGACTGGTACGACGTGATCGCGCTGCCCAAGGACCGGTTCGGGATCGTGGTCGGTGACGTACAGGGGCACGACACGCACGCCGCCGCCATCATGGGCCAGTTGCGCATCGCCCTGCGCGCGTACGCCGGCGAGGGGCACCCTCCCTCGACGGTACTGGCCCGGGCCTCGCGCTTCCTCGCCGAGCTGGACACGGACCGCTTCGCGACCTGTACGTACGCCCAGGTCGATCTCGCGTCGGGCACGGTGCGTGTGGTCCGCGCCGGACATCTGGGCCCGCTGATCCGGCACATGGACGGGCGGGTCGGCAGCCCCCAGGTGCGCGGCGGAATGCCGCTGGGCATCTCGACCGACTTCGAGGACGAGGAGTTCCCGGAGACCCGGCTGGACCTGGTTCCGGGCGAGACGCTGGTTCTGTACACCGATGGACTGGTGGAAGAGCCGGGCGCCGACATCGATACGGGGTTGCAGGCCTTGATCCATGAGGTGAGCGCGGGGCCGGAGAGCGCCCAGGCGCTGGCCGACCATCTCTCGGACCGGCTCTGGGAGCGTTGGGGTTCGGGGGACGATGTGGCTCTGCTGGTCCTTCGGCGCAGCCCGGACCCCGGTTCGCCAAGGGCACCGCGGCTGCACCAGTACGTTCACCAGGCGGACCCCGAGGGCCTTTCCGACGCCCGGAACATCGTGCGCCAGGCCCTGACCGACTGGGACATGGCCGAACTCGCCGACGACGCCGAGCTGGTGACCGGGGAACTGCTGGTGAACGTCCTGCTGCACACGGAGGGCGGCGCGGTCCTCACGCTGGAGGTGCTGCCGGAACCGGTCCGGCGGGTCCGCCTCTCCGTCCAGGACCGCTCCAGTGCCTGGCCGAGACGGCGCAGTCCGGGCGAAACCGCGACATCGGGCCGGGGGCTGCTGCTGCTGGATGCCGTCGCCACGCGCTGGGGCATCGAGCCTCGCGGCGAGGGCAAGGCGGTCTGGTGCGAGATCGGGCCCTCGGGGCCGCCCGTCGTCGCTGCCCGGCCGGCCGGGCAGCAGGTGTGATGGCGTATCGAAGTCCGTGCCGCCGCACGCGCCGGGCGTGCGGCGGCACGGACACGACCGGTGGTCCCGGCACAGCCTGTGTCAGGACCACCGGCTCATGCGTCAGTGCTGTACGGTACGGCGCTTGCGCACGGACCACATGATGCCGCCGCCCGCCAGCAGCACGGCCACGGCCGCTCCGGCGATGACCGGGGTGGCGGACGAGGAACCCGTCTCGGCCAGGTCCGGCGAGCTCGGGCTCGGGGTGGCCACGGCGGGCGCGGACGTCGAGGGCTCCTCGCTGGGCTTGGTACTCGCGGTCGGCGGCTCGGTGGAGGGTGCCGACGACGGGGTGCCCGCGGACGGAGCGGGCGGCGGGGTGGTGGCGTCCTCGCACACGGGTGCCGACTTGGTCTCGTCGCGCGAGAAGTTGTCACCGTCGCCGGCCTTGACGACGAGGTGGACCGTGAGCTCCTTGTCGTGCTTGGGCAGCTCCAGCTTCTTGTGGAACTCCCTGCCGAAGGACTCGGTGGGCAGGAGGTCCTTGCCGTCGACAGTGACGGTCACCTGGTTGGTGACCTTGCTGTTGTAGGCGGTCAGGTCAAGGCTCACCTCGGAGCAGGTCACGGCCCAGGTGGGGGTGTGGGCTGCGGCCGGGCCGGCGGTGAGCACCGCGCCGGTCAGGCCGACGACCGCGGCGGCTGCGAGCGTTCCCGCAGCACGCAACGATCTCCTGGGTATGGTCATGGATTCTTCCTCCGCATGTGTTTCATCGCCCGAATGGCGGTGGGGCGCAGAGTACTGCCCTCGCCGACACCTCCCGCACCCACCCCACGAGGCACCTGCGGCAGCAACTGCCCACACATCACCACGGCTTCGGACATGACGGACACACTACGGACTGCAGAGCGAGCGGCGATGCCGTTGTCAGAGGCGGCAGTGCATGATGTGCAGCCCGACGAAGCCCCGTTGCGGGTGGTCGAATCCCTCCGGGAGCGTTCCGAGGATCTCGAATCCGAGCGAGCGGTAGAGCCTGACGGCGTGGACGTTGGTCTCGACCACCGCGTTGAACTGCATGGCACGGAAGCCCGACGTGCGAGCCCAGTCCAGGGTGTACTCGCACAGGGCCCGGCCGACGCCCTGACCCGAATGCTTGGGGTCGACCATGTAACTGGCACTCGCGATGTGCGAGCCATTGCCCATGTGGTTGGTGTTCATCTTGGCGGTGCCGAGGACGGTCCCGTCGTCGTCGACCGCGACGACCGTGCGGTTGGGAGACTCCAGGAGCCACCAGGAGCGGGCCTCTCCTTCGCCGAGATCGAGTGGGTAGGTGAAGGTTTCGCCCGCTGCGACGATTTCGTGGAAGAAGGGCCAGATGGCGGGCCAGTCCTCGGTGGTGGCTTCCCTGATCAGCATGGAGACAGGATGCCGGTGCCGCTACCGCTCCGCGAGCTCTTTTCCTCCGTCCGGCACCCGACCATCGGAGTGCGTCCAGGGGCATCATCCTCATCACCCGGCGAACGGCGCACGCCTTGGCGGGGATTGCCGACGGCCCGCCTTCCTGCTTGTGCGCCTGCGCAGACCGATCCGGGCAAGCAGGCCGACCACTGCTTCCGCTGCGCCCGTCGGCGCCTGGACGGGGTCGGGCTCCGGGCATGGACCCGGCGGGGCAGAAGAAGGGGCCCCAGGAACGAGGTCGCACTCCGGACCGGACCTGGCCCCGGACCTGACGTCGGCATCGGCATCGGCATCGGCATCGGCATCGGCATCGGCATCGGCATCGGCACGAGAATCCGGGGCGGGCGCACGCTCGCCCACCGGAGTCGGGAAGGCACGCCGATCGCCGCCCGGACGCGGTGCCGGCCGTACCTCCCGGGCGTTGTCCAGCTCCATGATCAGGTTCACCCGCCGCCACAACAGCTCGTCCGGCTCATCCGCTCTCATCAGATGCGCCATGGTCTCCCGCGCCCACACCGGACCGGTCGGCCCGAAGGCAGGATCGGGTCGGAGCCGGGCGAGGTACGCGCGTTCGTACGGATCATCGACCACCTCCGCCAACTGCACCGGGTCCAGCGTGTCCGCGAGCACGGCCACTCGGGCCCACGGGTCCTCCGTGAGGCTCAACAGCCGTTCGACCCGGTGTGAACGCCAGTTGCCCGCCCGGCAGTCGGCACCGCCCTCCAGCCGGTCGCGCAGCCAGCCCGGACTCCTGCCGGTCAGAAGCTGCGGTTCCCGGGCGGCGAACCCCGCGAGCTCGTCGGCGAGATAGAGCCAGACGATCGCCCGGTACCGGTTGAGGTAGAAGGTGACGGGTGTGAGGCATCCCGCGCGGGCGAACCTGGTGAAGCGGTCCGGACTGATCCCGAGCCGCCGGGCACCCTCTGCCGTACCGACCGTGCGCACCCGCTCCCTCAGCGTCTTGGGGAATCCGTCCTGCGACCGGAGCCGCTCGATCTCGTCACGGCCGACCCTCGGCCGCCCACCGCCCTGCGGCATCATCAGGCGGATCAGCCCCAGGTGTACGGCGATCGCGAACTCTCCGCGTTTCAAGCCGAGTTCCCCCGCTGCCGTGCCCACCGCCATCGCGCTTGCGGCGGGCTCGCCCACCGCTGTCGGGCCGGCGGTGGGCATGCACACGTCTTCAGCAACAGTCATGACACTCTCCCCCGTGAGGCTCAGTCACTCTCTGTGAGCACCGTAACCCGGAAGAGAATCCATCCGCTCGGCCTGTGGACAACCCCCGCGGCCTGATCACCGGATCAGGGGCGGTCGGCCCCCTCGCCCGCCGCCTGCCGCGCGGCGACACTCAGATGTTCACCGACCCTGTTGACCAGCAGTGTCATCTCGTAGGCGACCTGGCCGACATCGGCCTCCGCCTCGCTCAGCACACAAAGACAGCTGCCGTCCCCCGCCGCCGTCACGAACAGGAGTGCCTCGTCGAACTCCACCATGGTCTGGCGGGCCTTCCCGGCCCGGAAGTGGCGGCCCGATCCGCGGGCCAGACTGTGCAGCCCGGACGAGACCGCGGCGAGATGCTCGGCGTCCTCGCGGGCCAGCCCGGTACTCGCGCCGGTCACCAGTCCGTCGTTCGACAGCACCAGCGCGTGCCGTATGTATTCGACCCTGCTCGTCAGGTCGTCAAGGAGCCAGTCGAGTCCCCTGTCCAGCGCCATTCCCCGCTCCTCCCCGCTCATACGTTCCCCGTGCCCCGTTGCCGTAAGCCTTGCGCACTGGTCACTCGGGGGCAAGCACTCCTTCGTCATGTGGCTTGGTCCGGGCCCCATATCGGGCGATGGAGGAGCATGGTGATGTGACAGGTCCGGCTCGTTCGCCGCGCGGACCGGTCCGCAGTCCGCCCGTCCTCGCCGGGGACCGTATCTCTCCGGCGCCTACACTGAAGACTTCGGGTGCGAGGAATCGAGCCACGCGGACAGGGAGAGCAAGAGTGTCGAGAGCTGCCGACGGCGGTTTCGAGGATCCGCCCGCGGAGGTACTGGCGGAGGCCGCAGCGGCCTTCGGCCTGCTGGCGACGCCCGCGCGGTTGCACATCGTATGGGCCCTGTCCCAGGGTGAGAGCGATGTGACCGGACTCGCGGACCGGGTGGGCGGCACCCTTCCTTCGGTGAGCCAGCATCTGACGAAGCTCAAACTGGCTGGGCTTGTACGGTCCCGGCGCGAGGGCCGCCGCCAGGTGTACCTGGTCGACGATCCCGATGTGGTGACCGTCGTCCGGCTGATGGTCGGCCAGCTCGTGGAGCGTGCCGGACAGGCGCCCGCACAGTCCTCACGCCTCCGTGGGCTCGGTGCCTGAGAGCAGTGCCGCCGCAGGTCCCGGCAGCACCCACGACCCCGATGGCCCCTCCGCCGCCGTCGTGCCGTTGGCGGCCGCGACCGCCCGGCGAGGCGCCACCCACGACACCGCGGCTGCCGCACCGACCTCTCTCCAGGTGCTGCGTTCACTGGACAGCGGACCGAGAGGGTTGCTGGAGGAACAGGCTGGTGAGCGGCTGGCGCGCTACGGCGAGAACACACTGCCGGCCTGGCGTCCGGTCTCCTGGCCCCGCCGTTTCCTGCGCAGTCTGCGCGATCCGTTCACCTCGGTCCTGCTGTGTCTCGGCCTGGTCTCGGCGGCGGTCGCCTCGTGGGGCACGGCGTGCGTGACGCTCGTGCTCGTGGTCGTCAGCTGTCTGCTGCGTTCCGCGGAGGAGCACCGGGCCGACCGGTCCACGGCCGCGCTGCGGCAGCTGGTGGCGACCACCGCGACCGTGCTGCGCCGTACGGACGCGGATGCCACGCCGTACGCCCGTGAGCTGCCCGTCGGGGAACTGGTGCCGGGTGATGTGATCCGGCTCGGTCCGGGTGATCTCGTACCCGCCGATGTGCGGCTGTTGCGTGCCAGTGGCCTGACCGTTCATCAGTCGGCGCTCACCGGCGAATCGGTGCCGGTCGCGAAGCGCCCCGTGGACACTCCGCCGGGATTCCGCGCCGCCGGCGACGGGAGCGACGCCGAGGAAGGGCCGTTCGCCCGGCCGGAGCTGTGTTTCCAGGGCAGCAGCGTGGCGTCCGGAAGCGGTACGGCGGTGGTGACGGCGACGGGCGCGAAGACCAGGTTCGCGGCCGCGTACGACGGATCGGCTCGCCGCCGCGGTACCAGTGCCTTCGACCGTTCTGTGCACGGGATCTCCTGGACGCTGATCCGCTTCATGCTGCTCACTCCGCCCCTGGTGCTGATGGCCAACGCGGCACTGCGGGGCCGGGGTCTGGAGACGCTGCCGTTCGCCGTCGCGGTGGCTGTCGGGCTGACGCCGGAAATGCTGCCGGTGATCGTGACAACGGCGCTGGCCAGGGGCGCTTCGCTGCTCGCCGGGAACCACGGGGTGATCGTCAAGCGGCTGCCCGCGCTGCACGACCTCGGTGCGATCGACGTGCTGTGCGTGGACAAGACCGGAACCCTCACCCAGGACCGGCCAGTCCTGGAGAGCTCCCTGAACGCTGCGGGCCGTCCCGATCCGGCGGCGCTCCACTGGGCCGCGGTCAACGCGCTGTGGACGCTGCAACTGGCCGATCTGCCTGCCCCCGACGCACTCGACGAGGCGGTGCTGGACGCGGCCGAGGAGCGGGAGGAACCGCTGTCCGCGTACGACGGCGTCGCCGCGCTGCCGTTCGATCCGGTGCGCCGTCTCGCCACCGCGGTGGTCCGCCGCCCCGGGAAGCTCGGTGTGCACACGCTCGTGACCAAGGGAGCCGTCGAGGCGGTGCTCGAACGGTGTGCGCTGGACGAGGCCGAACGGACCCGGCTGGGCGAACTCGCCGCCCGCGAGACCGCGAACGGCCTGCGGCTGCTCGCCGTGGCCCACGCCGAGCGCCCGGCCAGGCCGCGTCCGTACACCACGGCCGACGAGAGGGGGCTGACCTTTCTCGGCTTCGTCACTCTGCGGGACGCGCTCACACCGAGCGCGGCGGATGCCCTCGACGCGCTGAAGGGGCGCGGCATCGCGGTCAAGGTCCTCACCGGCGACGATCCCGGCACCGTCGCCCGTGCCTGCCGGGATCTCGGCCTCGACCCGGGCGAGGTCCTGTCCGCGGACCGGATCGACGCGCTGCCGGACGAGGCGCTGGCAAAGGCCGCCGACCGGGTCACGGTCTTCGCGCGCTGCACGCCGGAGCACAAGGCACGGATCGTGTCCGCTCTGCGCACGGGCGGGCGGACCACCGGGTTCCTCGGCGACGGGGTCAACGATCTGCCCGCGATGCACGCGGCGGATGTCGGCATCTGTCCGCGCAACGCGGTCGATGTGGCGCGGGAGACCGCGGATGTGGTTCTTGCCGAGAAGGACCTCGCGGCCATCATTCACGCGATCACCGCGGGCCGGCACTCCAGCGGGAACATCGCCACGTATCTGCGCATCACGCTCTCGTCGAACCTCGGCAACGTCATCGCGATGCTCGCCGCGGGGCTGATGCTGCCGTTCCTGCCGATGCTTCCGGCGCAGGTCCTGGTGCAGAACCTGTGCTTCGACGTCGCGCAGCTCGCGTTCGCCTTCGACCGGCCCGCTTCCGCGGTGCTGCGGTGGCCCACGGTGCTGCGTCCGCGCGACTTCCTCCGCTTCATCACGGGCTTCGGTCTGCTGAACGCCACCGCCGACCTGGCGACGTTCGCGGTGCTGGCCGTCGCCCTGCACGGTTCCGCGGCGTCGGGCGGGCAGGACGCCTTCCACTCCGGGTGGTTCACCGAGAACCTGCTGACCCAGGCCCTGGTGATGCTGCTGCTCCGTACGGGCGGACGAGTCGCCGGCGGTGGGGGCGGCGGGCCGCTGCGGGTGGCCGCGTGCGGTCTCGCCGTGGTCGGCCTGCTGCTGCCGCTCACCCCGCTCGGTGGGCTGCTGGGCATGAGCGCGCTGCCGCCGCTCTACTACCTGTTGCTGGCGACGGTGCTGGCCCTGTACGCATACGGCCTGCGGGCGGCCCGGACCCGCTACGAGCGGAAGTGGAGCCGATCATGAGCCCGTCTCCTGTCGAACGCCGGGAGACGCGCGGCGAGGCCGGCACCGGTCTCGGTGACGGGCCGGTTGTGCGTGCCCGTCGCGCCACGCTCGACGACGTGCCGGCCCTGGTCCGTCTGCGCGGGCTGATGCTGGACGGTATGGGTGTGGAGACGGGTGGCGCGGACGCGCCGTGGCGGGCGGCCTCCGCGCAGTGGTTCGCCGACCGGTTGCGCCGGCCCGTCGAGTTCGCCGCGTTCCTGGTCGACAACCCCGTGCTCGGCGTCGTCGCCGGCGCGGTCGGGACGTGTGACGCGCACGCCCCGGGCCCGGCGAACCTCAGCGGTCTGCAGGGGCACGTCTCCAATGTCAGCACCGATCCCCGACGGCGCCGGCTGGGGCACGCCCGGGTCTGCCTCGACGCCCTGCTCGGCTGGTTCCGCGAGGAGGCCGGAGTCACGGTGGTCAATCTCAACGCCACCGAGGACGGGGCCGCGCTGTACGAGTCGTACGGCTTCGCGGCTCCCCGCCACCCGGTGTTGCAGCTCCGGACGGCCGGGACGCCGCGCCGAGCGCCGTCGTCCCGCTGCTGATGGCCGGTCAGCCGTACGTGAGGTCGGCGCAGGGGTCGTCGTCGGCCGACCGGGCCTCGTCGGCGACGGCGGAAGGAACGGTCGAGGGGGTCGGCGCCCCGGCGGAGGCCGTGGGGTTCTGTGCGTAGTCGCTGCCCAGGATCACCTGGATCCCTGCGGTAGCCGACTCCGACGTCCGGGCGCCCGGGAAGAGCCGGGCGGTGGTGGCCGCCTGGTCCTTCAGGCCCGGCCCGTACTCGATGACGGTGGAGGTCCGGTCCTGGCTGCTCGCCGTGGCCGTGGTGGTGATGGTGAAGTCCCGGGAGCGCAGGAGTTCGGCCGCCTGGGCTGCGAGCCCCCTGACCGTGGTTCCGTTGTAGACGGCGACGCTGATTCCCTTGCCGGAGACCGGGGCGTCCGCCGTGGGGGACGCCGAGCGGCCGGCCTTGCCGTCGCCCCGGTCCGAGGACTTGCCCGAACCCTTGGCGCTGGCGTCCTTGCCGTCGACCGTACGGTCGGCCCTCAGCGCGGCCCAGAGCGCGTCGGCGTCCGGCTCCACGATGGCGACGCGGGCCCCCTCGTAACGCCAGGGGACGGTTACGAACTTGGTGTTGTGCAGGTCGATCTTCTTCATCGACAGGGCGAACGACAGCAGCCGCTCGGCCGATCCGAGTCCGGGGTCGACGGTCATCGCGTCGGTCGCCGCGTTGGCCAGGGGCAGCAGCGTGGTGGGGTTCAGTCCCTGGGACTTGACCTTCTTGATGAGGGAGGCGACGAAGGCCTGCTGCCGCTTGATGCGCCCTATGTCCGAGCCGTCGCCGATGCCGTGCCGCAGCCGGACGTAGTCGAGCGCCTGCTGACCGGAGACGGTCTGGGGCCCCTTCGTGAAGATCTTGGCCCCTCGGGTGGTCCGCTTCGGGCTGAGGTCGCGCTGGTAGATGTCCTGCGGCAGGCACACCGGCACGCCGCCGACCGCCGAGGTCAGTGACGAGAATCCGGCGAAGTCGATGACGAGTGTGTGGTCGACGCGCAGGCCGGTGAGGTGTTCGACGGTGTTCTGGGTGCAGGCCGGGTTCCCCTCGGCCGTCTCACCCACCGAGAACGCCCCGTTGAACATGACGGCGTGCTGCGGGGCGGTCCACTTGCCGTCGCGCCCCTTGCAGGCCGGGATGTCGACCAGTGCGTCACGCGGAATGGACACGGCGACCGAGTGCCTGTGATCGCCGTAGACATGGAGAAGGAACGCGGTGTCGGAGCGTCCCACCTCGCCCGTGCCGCCGCCGAGCCTGCTGTTGTCGCCGGAACGCGAGTCCGATCCGATGACCAGGACGTTCTGCCCCTGCGAGGAGTCCGGCGGCCGGTTGTCGGAGATGCCGTCCGCGCTGAAGGTGTCGATGCTGCCGCCGAGTTCGAGGTAGACCCAGCCGACTCCGGCGACCAGCAGCACGAGGAACGACAGCCCGAACATGGCTGTCCGGCGCAGGCGCCCGGCCCTTCCCCTGCCCGGTCCCGCTTTGCGACTTGCCGTCATCGGCCACCCCGTCCGTCCGGTTCCCATGAGGGAAGACGTGCTCCGCCGCCCCATGGTTGTACAGTTGCGCAATGTAGCAAGTATTGATGTTCGAACCGATCATCGGACCTGCCTACAGCCAGCTTGAAGCACTGTCCGCGAATGCCGAACGGAAACTCCGGCCAAAACACCGAAAGGAAGGGCGGGACGCACATGTTGCGCAACGGCCTCGAACCCTGGCACCTGTTGATCGTGGTGATCGTGGTGATCGTGCTGTTCGGCTCGAAGAAGCTGCCGGACACGGCCCGAGCCCTGGGCAAATCCATGCGGATCCTGAAGAGTGAGGCGAAGGCCATGAAGGAGACCGATGTGCAGGCGCCCCGTACCGACCCACCCGCGTAGGGCGCCGGCCAACCAACGTACGGCACGTCTCACGGACGTTCACTTCAAGGCTTGCGCAAGCAAGGGAACCATGGTCACGACGCCGTCGTTGACCGGGTGACGGCGAAAGCAGCGCCGTTCACCGAATCGCTGGACCACTGGATCAATGGAGGATGTTCATGGGTGTGACCCTGGCCAAGGGCGGCAACGTCTCCTTGTCGAAGGAGGCACCCGGCCTGACCGCAGTGACGGTCGGCCTGGGCTGGGACGTACGGACGACGACGGGCGCGGACCACGACCTGGACGCGAGCGCACTGCTGTGCTCGGACGCGGGGAAGGTCCTCTCCGATCTGCACTTCGTCTTCTACAACAACCTCACGAGCCCGGACGGTTCGGTCCAGCACACCGGCGACAATCTGACCGGTGAGGGCGAGGGCGACGACGAGTCCATCAATGTGGAACTGTCGACCGTCCCGCCGGATGTGGCCAAGATCGTCTTTCCGGTCTCGATTCATGACGCGCAGAGCCGCGGGCAGAGCTTCGGCCAGGTCCGCAACGCGTTCATCCGCGTGGTGAACCGGGCGAACGGCGTCGAGCTGGCCCGCTACGACCTCAGCGAGGACGCGTCGACGGAGACCGCCATGGTCTTCGGCGAGCTGTACCGGCACGGCACGGAGTGGAAGTTCCGTGCGGTCGGGCAGGGATACGCCTCCGGCCTGGCGGGAATCGCGTCCGACTACGGCGTCAACGTCTGACGGGGACGGACCCCGCGAATCACAGACACGGGCCCTCCCTCCCCCTCCGCCGGAGCGGGGAGGGAGGGCCCGTGCGGCCCGGGGGCGCCATGCGAAAGCGGCCGGCACCAGGCGGAGAAAGCTCGCCGACCGATCGGCCCGCCACCCGAGCACCCACAGCATTCCCTGACGTTTCGTTCCGTTTCGCTGTGTCGGCGACTACGCGATCATGTCCGTATGACCGATGACCACACACACGTCCAGGCGTTCTTCACGGCGCGCGCGGCGGACTGGGACACCCGCTTCCCGGACGACGGGCCCGCCTACGAGGCGGCTGCCGGCTCCCTCTCGCTGAACCCGGGGGACTCGGTGCTCGACGCCGGCTGCGGCACGGGGCGGGCGCTTCCCGCCCTGCGGGCGGCGGTCGGACCGCAGGGCACGGTCGTGGGCGTGGACCTGACAGTGGCGATGCTGGAGGAGGCGGCACGGGCCGGGCGGGACCGGGACGGGGCGCTGCTGCTCGCCGATGTCGCCCGGTTGCCGCTGAGGTCTGCATCATTGGACGCGGTGTTCGCGGCGGGGCTGATCTCCCACCTGTCGCGTCCCGGCCCGGACCTGGCGGAGCTGGCACGGGTGGTGCGACCGGGCGGACGACTGGCACTCTTCCATCCCGTCGGGCGGGCGGCCCTCGCGGCGCGTCACGGACGCCGGATCACGGACGACGATCTGCGGGCCGAGCCGAGTCTCCGGCCGTTGCTGGCCCGTTCGGGCTGGCGGCTCGATGCGTACACCGACGAGGACGACCGTTTCCTCGCCCTCGCCGTACGAGCGTCCTGATCCCCCGCCCTGTGCCGCAGGGCTCACTCCACGGGTGCTCCGGAGCGCGGCTTGTGCGGGATCGGGCAGCCTCCGACACCCGGGACGGGGAACGTTCCCAGCCCGGAGACCTCGTAGCCGTCCGGGTAGCCCTTGATCTCCGGGTTCTGCCGGGCGTAATGAGGGGTGGAGCGCGGCGGCAGGAGTCGCACCGCGCGCGCCCTCAGCCGGAGTGCGCCATGCGTGAGGCCGCGGGCCACAGCACTCGGGCGTTCGTACCGGAATGCCCGCAGCAGGGGGTCGTCGAGCAGCGCGAGGGCGACCTTCCGCGCGGCGGGGGCCAGCGGGCGCGGGTACCAGGAACTCATCAGGTCCAGGGTGGCGTCGGCGACGCGGCGTCCCCCTTCGTCCCAGCCGAAGTGTTCGGCCTCATAGGCGTCGAGGACGCGCTCGAAGTCCTCGTACGTCTGCGGGAGTTCCTTGATGCCCATGTGCGAGCCCAGGGCCCGGTAGTAGGCGGCGGACGCCCGTAGTTCGTGGTCGGAGAGCCGACGCCAGCCGTAGGCGTCGAGCCAGCGCTTCGGGGTGACGACGAAGGTGCACAGCACATAGCGCATGTCGTCGTTGCTGATGTCGTAGCTGCGGTGCATCTGGTTGATCCGGCGCAGTGCCGTACGCCCCGGGTCGCTGTCGAAGCCGTGCTCCATGACGGTGTCCAGGAGCAGCGCGGTGTCGTCGTAGCGCTTCTGCGAACGGTCCGTCAGCTCGGCCGTCCGCGCGAGGAGCCGGCCGATGCTGGGTACGGCGTAGGTCCGGTACAGGGCCAGTTCGAGCGCTCGGGTGATGTCCCAGGGAAACTCGTGGGTCGCCGTGATCCGATGGATTCGAAGGAAGTCCCGCTCCGGGTCGAGACGCTGAATCTCCTTCAACCAGTCGTACCGCTTCACGGCGATCCCCCCTTGTGTCGGCCGAAGGCCCAACTCTACTTCGGCGGGGAACACCTCATGCGGGAACGGCATGTCGCGCGGTCATCGCTCTTCGGGAACGCGGTCCCCGTGATCGGCGCAGCCGACGAGCCGGCCGGGCCGGCACCGCGTCCGCTCGCCGGGCACGGCGAATCTCCGCAGTCAGTGGTCTGCCCTCCGGACGGGCCCCCGCGAACGACGGGCCCGGTCCGGCCTCGCACACGGCCGTCGTCCGGCCTCGCACACGGCTGTCGTGCGGCCTCGCACGCAGTCGGCGTCCAGCCTTGTCAGGGCCTCGACGAGTGGGTTACTCACTCGTTAAGGTGCGCCGACGGACAACGACGACGGACGAGGAGAGTGCCGTGGCTGCGCCGATCGACACGGTCGCCGACGACGACGCGCTGTATGTGCTGACCGCGGTGCTGCTGACACCGGCGCAGTTCCCGAGCGTCCTCGGTGACGACTACCCGGCCGCTTGTGCGGCGCTCGCGCTCGAACCGTACGCCGAGGGGTACGGGCTGGTCCTCGGCCAGGACGGGAGTGGCGCGCGGTGGACGGTCGTCGTCGAGGACGTGTCGCTGGTCGCCGCCGCGATCGCGGCCTGGGACTGCGGCATGGACTACGACCTCTCCCCCGACGACCGTTCGGTGGTCTGTGCGCTGCCCGGCTGGCCGCTTCCGGTGGCGGTCGCCGCTCCGGGCGTGGCCGCGCCGCATGATCCGCTGCCGGACCCGGAGGCCCAGGGGGCCGGACCGGAGCCGCTGACACCGCCCGACACGGAGTCGTGGGGGCCCGCCCAGCGGCGCATGGGCGCGGACGAGATAGCGCACCAGTGGACCGCGTGGCGCGAGCAGATCGACGACGAGACGGCCTTCGCCGACCCGCCGGGCGTGGACAGCACCGGGGGCGAGGACCCGCGCGAGCCCGAACCCGCGTCCGCAACCGGACCGGGATCCGGACCCGGTGCTGAGCACGGGGTTGGACCTGCGCCTGAGCCCGATCCGCGCCGCGAGGCACCCGACCCTCACCCTGAAGTAGAGGTTCAGGGTGAGGTCGGCATCGAGACCGAAGCCGGGGACTGCCAGGACGACGATGCCGCCATGGGCCCGGTCACGGACTCGCCCTCCGGTGTGCACCCCGGTGTGCGGCGGGCGCTGGCTCAGGCGCACGACTACGTCGATGCCCCGCCGCCTCCCGGCCGCGTCCGGTCCTCCTTCGCCACGGGCGAGGCACGAATGCTGCGCGCCGACGGGCCCGGCTGGTCCCTGGTCGCCCGGACCGACGACATCGCGTTCATTCTGTTGGACGAGGAGCCCGGCGAGGTACTGCCGGTCGGGCGTGGAAGCGAACTGCCGGGGCTCCTGAGAGCTCTGGACGCGCTCGCGGTTCGGCCGGCCTGAGTCCCGTCAGCGGCCTATTTCCTTGCGGGTGATCCTGCGGAGCCTGCGCCGCTGCCCCGGGTCCAGCAGCAGATACGCGACGGCCGGAACTCCGATCAGGACAAGCAACGACAGCCAGAAACCGATGAACGGCATCAGGATGACCGCTACGACCACTCCCCCGATGGCGATCTTCGCGCTGTTCGACATCGTCCACGCCTCCTTCGCGGCCCGGAGCCGCTCCTGCTGTGAGAACGCATGTGCCCGCCCATCGGTTCCAGCCACCCGGTGACTCACCTCAGCGGTTCGCCGACCTCGTGCATGTGCCGCAGCGCCTGCCGGTAGGACTCGATCAGTCCGGTCTCCGCATACGGCATGCCCAGCGACTTGCAGTGGGCGCGCACCATGGGCTGCGCCAGGCGCAGGTGCGGTCGGGGCATGCTCGGGAAGAGGTGGTGCTCGATCTGGTAGTTGAGCCCGCCGAGGAACCAGTCGGTGAGGATGCCGCCGCGTACGTTGCGCGAGGTGAGGACCTGGCGCTGGAGGTGGCCCCAGCGTTCGCCGTCGGGGTCCGGCATTTCCATGCCCTTGTGGTTCGGGGCGAAAGCCATGCCCAGATGGAGGCCGAACAGCGCGTGGTGCACGAGCGCGAAGACCACCGCCTTCCCCGGGGACAGCACGGTGAACAGCAGTGTCGCGTAGAGACCCAGGTGGGCGACCAGCAGCAGTGCCGCAAGAACTCGTTCCCCGGTGGGCTGCCGGCGCAGGTACTGGAATCCGGAGATCTTCAGCGCGATGCCTTCCAGGAGCAGCATCGGGAAGAAGAGCCGGGCCTGGTTGCGGGTGAGCCAGCGGGCGAAGCCCTCACGCTGGGCGGCCTGCTTCTGCGTCCAGACCAGGGCTCCCACGCCGACGTCCGGATCCTTGTCGATGTGGTTGGGATTGGCGTGGTGGCGTACGTGTTTGTCGTTCCACCATGCCTCGTTCATCCCGAGCAGCAGGTTGGCGTGCACGAGGCCGACGGCGCGTCCCACCCTGCGGTCGCCGGTTATCTGGGCGTGCCCCGCATCGTGTCCGACGAACGCGGTGCGCGACCAGAAGACCGCCAGCGGCAACGCCAGGAGCAGGGTCCACCACGTGTCGCCGAGGAGGACCATGCCGGTGATCACGGCGCCCAGGGCGATCAGATTGACGGCGATGCCCGCGGCGTACCAGCCGGTTCGCCGCTCCAGGAGGCCCTGCCCCTTCACGTCCCGCAGCAGCGGCGCGAAGTCGCTGCCCTGCGACGGACCGGTCCCGGCGCCGGCGGCTCCTGCCGCACCCGCCTCCCCGTCACCGACCGCTCCGGAACTGCCTGCGCCGTCGCGGGTGCCTCCCGCTGCGGTGGCTATGGCCTGGGGCATGACGTCTCCGGTCTCTGGAAAGCTGCGCTGACCTGTAGAAACGTACGGGGAACGGGTATGCGGCAGCCATGGCGCCACCACCCGGGGTATCCGGGGGTATACCCCCGCTCTCGATGGGGGTGCTGGCCACACCCGGGGATGAGGGCCTGCCCCCTGGCCGACACGCGGCAGGGCGTCCCGACGGAATGAAATGTGTCCTGGATCACTGCGAATTCCCTCATGGGCGAGGGCGCCGATGGGGTACCCTCGGCGGCCCGACCCCCACTAGTCAAATTTGAGGAACTCGGCATCACTGTGCAAAGACTCCCTGCGGCAACGCTCCCCGAGATCTCCGCACTCTCCGCCTGCTCCGTGGTCTTCCTGCCCGGGGACCCCGCCCGCTCCGGCCACATCGCCTTCTGGCATCCGGACGGCAGCGGCCCGCCCGATGGTCCCGGTCGCGTGGAGGAACTGGCCGTCGTCGGCGCCGACGCACAGGCGTACGACGTACCGGCACGGTTGCTCCCGGTACGCGACGCGCTGCCGGTGCTGACGCGTGCCCGGCTCTCGGCGCACGCCTCCGACGCTGCCGCATTCTGGGGTGCGGCCGCTCTCCTCGCTCTCCAACTCGCCGCCCGGGGCCTGCTGCTGCCGGGGCTCACCGACACGGACCACGATGCCTGGCGGGCCGGTCCGCTCACCGCGGACGACCAGTCGCGGATCCGGACGCTCGCCGCCTCGATGCCGCCGTCGGCCCACGCGGTTCCGCTCGACGGATCCATGGAGCCCGTTCTGCTGCCCGAACCCGAGCGGCTGCTGCGTGCGTTCCTCGACGCGGTGGTGGACGGTCTCCCCCGGACCCCCGCCGCCTCGTCGGCCGGCGGCGGCCCTGCCTTCACCGCCGACGAACCGCAGCGTCTGCCCGTCCATCGGACGTGGGTCACCGATGTCGCGGCCGGGCACGACGCGGGCGTCCGGCTCTCGCTCCGGGTGGAGGTGTCCGGGCTCACGGCGCCCGACGAGGGCGGCGAGCGGTCGGCCGGACCCTCCTTCCGTGTGGTCCTGCAGATCCACAGTGTCAGTGATCCGACGCTGGTATCCGACGCGGCCGAGGTCTGGGCGGGCGGTGCGGGCACCACAGCGGCCTTCGGGCCCCGTGCCCGGATGGACGTCCTGCCCGCGCTGGGCCGGGCGGCCCGTGCCTGGCCGGCGCTGACCCCGCTGCTGTCCGCGGCCGTGCCCGACTCCGTGGAGCCGGACGACGACGAGCTCGCCGAACTCCTCGGACCCGCCGGACGGGCACTGGCCGCGACCGGGGTCCAGGTGCACTGGCCCAGGGAGCTGGCCCGCAAGCTCACCGCCCGCGCCGTGATCGGGCCGCCCGACGCCGAGGAGGACGGGGAGCCCGGCGGCGTCGCACGCGGCGGGTCCGAGGCCCCACCGCTCCTGTCGGCCGACGCGCTGCTGGCGTTCGACTGGTGGTTCGCGCTGGGTGATCAGAAGCTGAGCCGCGCCGAGCTGGATCGCCTGGCCGAGGCCAACCGGCCGGTGGTGCGGCTCCGGGACCAGTGGGTGCTGATCGACCCCGAGGAGGCCCGGCGAGCCCGCGGGACCCGGGACCGCAAGGTCACCCCGATCGATGCGCTGGGCGCGGTCCTCACCGGTTCCACCGAGGTCGACGGGGAGCGGGTCGAGGTCCGGGCCACCGGCTGGCTGGAGCAGTTGCGCCGCAGGCTGGCCGATCCGGAGGCGGCCGGGCTCCGGGGCGACCCGCAGCCGGTCGGACCGCCCGAGGACCTCGCCGCCACCTTGCGCGACTATCAGCTGCGCGGTCTGAACTGGCTGCACACCATGACCTCGCTCGGACTCGGCGGCTGTCTCGCGGACGACATGGGGCTGGGCAAGACCATCACGCTGATCGCGCTGCATCTGCACCGCCGGAGCATCGAATCGGCCGCCGGTCCGACGCTGGTGGTCTGCCCGACGTCGCTGATGGGCAACTGGCAGCGGGAGATCGAGAAGTTCGCGCCGGGCACTCCGGTGCGCCGCTTCCACGGCCCCTCGCGCGGCCTCGACGACCTGGCGGACGGTGAGTTCGTCCTCACCACGTACGGCACCATGCGGCTCGACGCGCCGAAGCTCGCGGATGTCCGATGGGGCATGGTGGTCGCGGACGAGGCGCAGCACGTGAAGAACCCGTACTCGGCCACGGCCAAGCAGCTGCGGACGATCGGCGCGCGGGCCAGGGTGGCGCTCACCGGCACCCCGGTGGAGAACAACCTCTCCGAGCTGTGGGCGATCCTCGACTGGACGACGCCCGGGCTGCTGGGCCGGCTCGGCACCTTCCGTACCCGCTACGCGCGGACCGCGGAGGGCGGTGATCCGGCGGCCGCCGAGCGGCTCGCGGCCCTGGTCCGGCCGTTCCTGCTGCGACGGCGCAAATCCGATCCGGGTATCGCGCCGGAGCTGCCGCCGAAGACCGAGACGGACCGCACGGTGTCGCTGACGGCGGAACAGACGGGTCTGTACGAGGCGGTGGTGCGCGAGACTCTGGACGCGATCTCCGGCGCCGACGGCTTCGCCCGGCGTGGTCTCGTCGTCAAGCTGCTGACGGCGCTGAAGCAGATCTGCAACCACCCGGCGCAGTACCTGAAGGAGAACGAGCCCCGGATCGCGGACCGTTCGGGGAAGGTAGAGCTGCTGGACGAGCTGCTCGACACGATCCTGGCGGAGGAGGCGAGCGTGCTCGTCTTCACCCAGTACGTACAGATGGCCCGGCTGCTCGAACAGCATCTGGCGGCGCGTGGGGTGCGTACCCAGTTCCTGCACGGCGGCACGCCCGTCGCGGAGCGCGAGGCCATGGTCAACCGCTTCCAGGCGGGCGAGGCACCGGTCTTCCTCCTTTCGTTGAAGGCGGCCGGGACGGGTCTCAACCTCACCAGGGCCGGTCATGTCGTGCACTTCGACCGCTGGTGGAATCCTGCGGTCGAGGCGCAGGCCACCGACCGCGCGTACCGGATCGGCCAGACCCAGCCGGTGCAGGTGCACCGGCTGATCGCCGAGGGCACCATCGAGGACCGGATCGCCGACATGCTGGTCCGCAAGCAGGGGCTCGCGGACGCGGTGCTCGGCTCCGGCGAGGCGGCGCTGACCGAACTGAGCGATGCGGAACTGGCCGATCTGGTGGAGCTGCGAGGGGGCACACGATGAGCGACGGACACGACGGCGGCGAGTACGGGAGCGACGGCCGGGACTGCGCCGCCCCGGGACAGGAGCGGACCTTCGCCGCGCTGCCGCCCGCACACGGCCAGGGCTTCGCCCGGTCCTGGTGGGGCCAGGCATGGCTGAAGGCCCTGGAGGACACGGCGCTGGACGGCCGGCAACTGAAGAAGGGGCGCAGGTTCGCCCGCGAGGGCCGGGTCGGTGCGGTCTCGGTGCGGCCCGGCCGGATCACCGCGGTGGTCCGGGACGGGGACTCGTCCACGTACCGCAGCGATGTGCTGCTCCAGGAGCTGAGCGAGGCGGACTGGGAGCGGTTCCTCGGCATGGCCGTCGAGCGGGCCGGGCACATCGCGGCCCTGCTGGACCGGGAGATGCCGCCGCACCTGGTGGAGGACGCGGCGGCGGCCGGGGTGGAGCTGCTGCCCGGGATCGGCGATCTGGATCCGGAGTGCACCTGTGAGGCGTGGGACCACTGCCCGCACACCGCCGCGCTGTGCTACCAGGTGGCGCGGTTGCTGGACCAGGACCCTTTCGTGCTGCTGCTGATGCGGGGGCGTGGTGAGCGGCGGCTGCTGGACGAGCTCCAGGTCCGGATCGCGGCCCGTGCCGAGGGGCACGCGCCGTCCGGTCCGGCCGACGGTTCCGGGGCCGTGGCGGCGAGGACCGACGATCGGGGGATACGGGCGGACGAGGCGTTCGCGGCCCGGGACATCCTGCCCCCGCTGCCCGGTCCTCCGCCGCTGCCCGCGGAGTCCGGCTCGGCGCCGTCCCTGGACACGGAGACCGAACCGCAGGCGGGCGTCGATCCGGCGGCGCTGGAGATGCTGGCGACGGACGGAGCTGCGCGCGCCCGTCGGATGCTGTCCGAGGCGCTCGCGCCCGGCCACGAGAAGCAGCCGCTGCCGGCCGCCCTGACCCCGCGGCAGGATGCCGTGCGGCTGGCCGCGGAGGCCCGGCCGGAACCCGGGGTCGCGAAGCGGCTGGCCGCCGGGTCGGGGCGGCGCGGGCCGGAGCTCGACGTGGCGGTGCGGGCCTGGCGGTACGGCGGGGTGGCCGCACTGACCGTGCTCGAAGAGGAGTGGGCTCCCGGTCCGGAGCACCTGGCCAGGGCGCGGGCACGGCTCGCCGAGGCGTGGGAGGAGGGCGAGCGGCCCCGGCTGCGGGCGGCGGGCAATCGCTGGACCGCGGTGGACGGCGGCGTCCAGCTCCGGTACGGACAGGACGGGCGCTGGTGGCCGTACCGCAAGGAGAGCGGGCGCTGGGTCCCGGCGGGTCCGGCGGACGACGATCCGGCGGCCGCGCTGGGTGCCTCGTACGGCCCGGAGGACTGAGGCCGGCCCGTACGGCGGGCGGAGCCGGCCCATGACGGGCGGGGGCGTCGGATCCGCGCCCCCGCCCGCCGCCGCGTTCTGTCCGTGCGTTCAACCGGATGTAACCATGTGTTGAGGGCGAGGGCAGAACCTGACGGCCGTCAGAGCTGTTCATGCCCCAGGAGGCCCCATGTCCGCGCGCGTTGTCCGTCGTTCCCTTGCCGTCGGTCTGCCGCTCGCCCTGCTCGGTACGGTGATCGCGACCGGGACGGCAACCGGCGCGCAGGACGACCGGCATCATCGTCCGGAGCGCACGGCGCGGGTCACCGGCACCGCCGTGCTCGGCGACGTTCCGCTGGCAGGCTTCAGCAACGGGCTGCTGCCGGGCACGGTCGCGGACGACCGCGGGGTGCAGCTCGGCGGCATCGGCAGCGACATCTATCCCGCGGGCCGCCGGGGCGAGTTCTGGACCGTCACCGACCGCGGGCCCAATGGACAGATCAAGATCGACGGGAAGAAGCGACGCACCTTCCCGGTGCCCGGCTTCGACCCGGCGATCGTCAAGGTGCGGGTCAGCGGGAAGCGCGTCAAGGTCCTCGAAGCCATACCGATCACCACCCGGTCCGGGGCCGCCGTCACCGGTCTGTCGAACCAGCCGGGCCGCGACGAGGCCCCGTACACCTACGACGCGAAGACCCCGCTCGCGTACAACCCGAACGGTCTGGACACCGAAGGCATCGTCCGCGCCGCCGACGGCAGCTTCTGGCTCGTGGACGAGTACGGCCCCTCCCTGGTGCACGTCTCGGCCCGCGGCCGGGTCCTCGCCCGGCACGTGCCGAAGGGGCTCGGGCTGACGGGCGCCGACTATCCGGTGGTGGAGTCGCTGCCGGGCGTACTCCTGCACCGCAAGATCAACCGCGGCTTCGAGGGGCTGGCCCTCCTCCCGGGCGGCGATCTGGTGCTCGCGGTGCAGAGCCCGCTCTCGCTGCCGGACCAGGACGCGGGCGAGGCCTCGCGCAATGTGCGGCTGCTGCGCTTCTCGACGAAGAAGCGCACGGTCACCGCGGAGTACGCCTACCGCTTCGACGCGGTGGATGTCGTGGACCCGGGCGAGGACGACACCTCCGAGCTGAAGATCTCCTCCGTCGTCGCGCTCGGCCGGCACGAGTTGCTGGTCGAGGAGCGCACGGACAAGGCGGCCCGACTGCACCGGGTGACGCTCCCGCACGGTTCCGGGATCCTGGGATCCGCCTGGGACGACCCGACGACGTCCCCCTCGTACGAGCAACTCACCGACCCCTCGGCGTCGGGCGTGCCGGTGCTCCGCAAGAGCCTGGTCGTCGACCTGGGCAAGGTCGCGGGCGTGCCCGGGAAGATCGAGGGCGTCGCGGTGACCGGCCGGAACACGCTCGCCCTCATCAACGACAACGACTTCGGGATGGCCGACGGTGCCGAGGCGTTCGACGCGAACGGCCGTCTGGTCGACAGCGGCATCGAGACGTCGGTGACGGAGCTGAAGCTGGCCCGCCCGCTGCGCGGCTGACCCACATGCCCGCGCGCGGTCGGCGGCCGGTGCGGCGGCCCGGATTCGGGCGCAGCCGACCCGCGCGCCCGCCAGCGGGCTCCTGTGCCGCATCCGGCCCTGCGCAGCGACCGCTGCGGAGGGCCGGTCTCGTCAACCAGCCCTGCCTGCAAGGACCTTCCCGCGGCGCACACCGTACTGCTGCCCGGCCCGCAGGTCCCGGGTCCCCTGGCCCGTAACGACATCGGCGTACATTCCGGCGTTCCCCCCGTCCGCAGAGGCCATTTCCTCGTCCGCTGTCTTCCGCCGCCCGCGCGTCGCCCGTACGGTAGGGCGCGCGAGACACTCGGCCGCACATCGGACAACACCTTCCGGCCATCGGACACCAAGGGGGCCGCGGGATGTCGGGGGAATCGGGCAGCGGACTCCCGGGCGCTGCCCCTCGTACTCCGCTCCTGTTTCCCGGCGCCCGGGATCGCGGTGTCCGTCCCCGCGTCGCCGACGGCCTCCGCCGGGCTCCCGGCGTCGGGCATCGTCCGCGGGCCCGGCTCGTCCGTCTCCTACACGGGGCCGGTCGCCGGTGTCCGGATGCCGATCGGGTCGTTGTGCCCGTGGTACTCGCCGCATCCACCCCTCCCCCCCCCACAGGAGTGTTCATGCACCGCAGAAGGATTCTCCAGGGCGCCGCGGCGACGGCGGCCGCCGCCCTGATTCCCGCCTCCACCCGCGCCGTGGCAGCGACGACCGCGGGTGACACGGACTACCCGCTCGCCCACTGGACGCCCGCCTCCGCCTCCAACTACACGGCTTCGAGCCGTCCTTCGGCCTATCCGGTCCAGTACGTGATCATCCATGTGACTCAGGAGACGTACCCGGACACGATCGGGATCTTCCAGAATCCCGCGAAGCAGGTCTCCGCGCACTATCTGGTGCGCTCGGCCGACGGCTATGTCGCCCAGTGCGTCCGGGAGAAGAACGTCGCCTGGCACGCGGGCAATTGGGACTACAACACGCGCAGCATCGGCATCGAGCACGAGGGATGGGTGGACAAGCCTTCGTACTTCACCGACGCGATGTACGAGAGGTCGGCGCTACTGACCGCCTCGGTGTGCGACCGCTACAACATCCCCAAGGACCGCGCACACATCCTCGCCCACGCCCAGGTCCCCGGCACCGACCACACCGACCCCGGGCCGAACTGGGACTGGGTGCGGTACATCCGGCTCGTCAATCTGTACTCGGCGGGCTGACCCGCCCTCGCCACCCGGGACGGCCGCTCCCTCCACCGCGGTTGTCGCAGCGGCCCGCCGCGACGACGATGGGGGTGTGCGGGAACCCCTGGACGGGAGGGTGAATTGACGGATCCCTGGGTGGCGCTGGCAACCGATACCGACCCCGGCGAGCGGATCGGCCAACTGCGCCGCGCACACGAGGCGTTCACCACGGCGGGCCGGCTTGAACGACCGGTGCGGCCGGTCGTCGGTGAGTCGTGGCGGCGCTCGGCGCGGGCCAGGGTCAGCCCGGACAGCGCGGCCCTGGTCGAGCTGGGCCCGGACGATCTCGGCCCGTACCGGGACGGACATCCGCTGGCGCCCGCCATGCCGGTGATCCGTGAACTGATGGGCGCCTACGCGACGGACGGGGAGCATCTCCTCGCGGTGTGCGACGCACACGGCAGGCTGCTGTGGGTCGAAGGCCCCGCGGTGACCCGGCGGGCCGCCGACCGGATGAACTTCGTGGAGGGTGCCCGCTGGTCCGAGGCGGCGGCGGGGACGAACGCGCCGGGGACGGCCATCGCCGTGGACCGTCCGGTGCAGGTCTTCGCCGCCGAGCACTTCCTGCGGCCGGTCCAGCAGTGGACCTGCGCGGCGGCGCCGCTGCACGACCCGCACACCGGGCGAGTGCTGGGCGCCGTCGACATCACCGGGGGCGACCGGCTCGCGCATCCGCACAGCCTGGCGTTCGTGCAGGCGGTGGCCCGTGCCGCCGAGTCGCATCTCGCGCTGCTCCGCCCCTCGCCGGCCGCCGGGACCGTGCGGCTCGGCGCGCTCGGCCGGGACGAGGCGCTGCTGGTGGCGGGAGACCGCAGGATCAGGCTCAGCAGACGGCACAGCGAGATCCTGACGACCCTGGCCCGCCGCCCCGAGGGCCTCACCGGCGACGAGCTCCTCGTCGAGCTGTACGAGGACGAGTCGGTGACCCAGGTGACCCTGCGGGCCGAACTCTCCAGGCTGCGGCGGCTGCTCGGGCCGGAGCTGCTGCTGTCCCGCCCCTACCGCCTCTCCGCTCCGGTCGACGCCGACTTCGACACGGTGGCGCGCCGACTGGCGTCGGGCGCGGTGGCCGCGGCCCTCGCGGCCTACGCGGGCCCGCTGCTGCCGGGCTCGCGGGCACCCTGCGTCGTCCGGCTGCGGCGCCGGCTCGACGAGCAGCTGCGGGCGGCGCTCGTCGCCCGGGGCGATCCGGGGCTGCTGGCCGACTGGGCCTACAGCCCGTGGGGCGAGGACGACCTTCCGGTCTGGGAGGCGCTCGCCGCGGCCGTTCCCGCCGGGCAGCGCCCCGCCCTCCTCGCCAGGGTCCGGGCACTGGACGCCGAGCAGCGGTAGCCGCTCGCGCGTGCGGCCCGTGCAACGGGGTTGCAACGTAGGGCTGCCTACCCTCGCGCCGAGGGCCGTCCGACGGCGGGCGGCACCGGAGCCGGGAGGCCACAGAGATGACCCGTTACGCCGCGCCGGGTGCCGAGGGCGCCATCGTCTCGTACGAGTCCCGCTACGACCACTGGATCGGCGGCGCGTACGTGCCGCCCGCCCGTGGTCAGTACTTCGAGAACCCGAGCCCCGTCAACGGCCGCCCCTTCACCGAGATCGCCCGCGGCACGGCCGAGGACGTCGAACTGGCCCTGGACGCTGCGCATGCCGCGGCTCCCGCCTGGGGTGCTACGGCGGCCGGTGAGCGCGCGGGGCTGCTCAACAGGATCGCCGACCGGATGGAGGCCCATCTGGAGGAGCTCGCGGTCGCCGAGAGCTGGGACAACGGCAAGCCGGTGCGCGAGACCCTGGCCGCCGACATCCCCCTCGCCATCGACCACTTCCGCTACTTCGCCGGTGCGTTGCGCGCCCAGGAGGGTTCGCTGAGCGAGATCGACGACGACACCGTCGCGTACCACTTCCATGAGCCGCTCGGCGTCGTCGCGCAGATCATTCCGTGGAACTTCCCGATCCTGATGGCCACGTGGAAGCTGGCCCCGGCGCTCGCGGCGGGCAACGCGGTGGTCCTGAAGCCGGCCGAGCAGACCCCGGCCTCCATCCACGTGTGGCTGAAGCTGGTCGCCGACCTGCTCCCGCCGGGCGTCGTCAACATCGTGAACGGCTTCGGGACGGAGGCCGGCAAGCCCCTCGCCTCCAGCCCGCGCGTCGCGAAGATCGCGTTCACCGGTGAGACCACGACGGGGCGGCTGATCATGCAGTACGCCTCCGAGAACCTCAGGCCGGTGACCCTGGAACTCGGCGGCAAGTCGCCGAACATCTTCTTCGACGACGTGTGGAACGCGGACGACGACTTCCGCGACAAGGCTCTCGAAGGCTTCACCATGTTCGCCCTCAACCAGGGCGAGGTCTGCACCTGCCCGTCACGCGCGCTGGTCCAGCGCGGGATGTACGGCGAATTCCTGGAGGCGGGCATCGCCCGCACCGAACGGATCGTGCCCGGACACCCGCTGGACACGGACACGATGATCGGCGCGCAGGCCTCCGACGAACAGCTGAAGAAGATCCTCTCGTACCTGGACATCGGCCTGCAGGAAGGCGCGAAGGTCCTCACAGGTGGAGAACGGATCGAGTACGACGGGGAGTTGGCGGGCGGCTTCTACGTCCAGCCGACCGTCTTCGAGGGCGACAACCGGATGCGGGTCTTCCAGGAGGAGATCTTCGGCCCGGTCGTGGCGGTCACTTCCTTCTCCGACTTCGACGACGCCATCAGGACCGCGAACGACACGCTGTACGGCCTCGGGGCCGGTGTGTGGACCCGCGACATGAACACCGCGTACCGGGCGGGCCGCGCCATCCAGGCGGGCCGGGTCTGGACGAACTGCTACCACGCGTATCCGGCGCACGCGGCGTTCGGCGGCTACAAGCAGTCCGGGATCGGCCGGGAGAACCACAAGATGATGCTGGAGCACTACCAGCAGACGAAGAACATTCTCTGTTCCTACAGCCCCAAGAGGCTCGGGTTCTTCTAGAGCCTGAAGTCGGTTGCCTGGAGGCTCCGTTGCCCTCCAGGCAACCTGTGCGGTAGTCACCCCCTGGCACCCGGGCCGCGAATCACCGTCCGGCCTCTCGGAGGTCTCCGGACGGCGACTGCCACACCGTGCGCTGCGAGCGGCGCGGCCACCTGTTCACGGGGCGGGCCGACGAGGACTGCCCGACCCCCGCGCCGGCCCGCCGCACGTCCACACCCGGTCCGTTGGCCAGGGAACACGCCGCAGTACCGCTGGAGCACGAGAGGCTCCAGGCCGTGCCTTCGAACAATCTTGTGGTGGATCACGGTCGGGTGATACGTCGTCATGAACTGTCGGATGCGGAGTGGGAGTTCGTCCGGGTGCTGTTGCCCGTTTCGCCGCGGGGGCGTAAGCGGCTGGACGACCGGCGGGTTCTCAACGGGTTCGGGTGGAAGTTCCGGACCGGGACGGCCTGGCGGGACGTGCCCGAGCGTTAGGGGCCGTGGGCCACGCTCCGCACCCGGTTGCGGCGGTGGGCCCTGGACGGCACGTTCGAACAGACGCTCCGGGCCGCCCGGGCAAGGGCCGACACGGTCGGGAACATCGACTGGCTCGCGTCGGTCGGCTCCACCGTCGTCCGAGCCCACCAGCATGCCGCCGGAGCCCGGCCGGCGGGATCGGTCCCGTCCCCAGTGCGGTCCGGCACCCTCTTTCGAGGGAAAGATCACCGCTCTGTCCGCACGGTCCTGGATGGTGCCGACAGACTTGCGATCATGAAGATCTGGAAGAGGGCAGCCGTGGGCATGGCGGCATGGTCCCTCGTGGCTGCGCCGAGCCTGCTCGCTTCGACGCAGGTGCGGGCGATGAACCCGGCCGCGGCTCACACCGCCTCTCGAACCTCTCTGCTGGACGTGTTCGTACCGCCCGTGACCTCTCCCACCGCGGAGTCGGTCTGGACGGCCGGTCAGACGGTTGAGGTCACCTGGGACACTGCCGACCCGCCACAGCACATCACCAACCCCAAGGGCGCGATCTACTTGAGAAAAGGCGACAGGACCGGCCCCATGCTTGACGATGACTTCGACATCCTGAAGGGGAGGCAGGATGTGGTCGTGCCGGACGTTCCTCCCGGGAACGACTACAGGATCGTCCTCTTCGGCGACTCCGGTAACTTCTCCGCCCCCTTCACGATCACGGAAGGGCCGACCGATTCCTAGCGGTGCGGCCCGGCCGTCCAGGCGACAGCCCAGCGCCTCGGCAGCCGAACGTCGCGCTAAGGGCTGTCGTCAAATGTCAGACCCACATCAGGAGTGATGCGAGGCTGACGGCTGCTTCGTAGGACCGGGCGGTCTTGTCGTAGCGGGTGGCGATGCCGCGCCACCGCTTGAGCCGGTTGAAGCACCGTTCCACGGCGTTGCGGTGCTTGTGGACCTCGCGGTCGAAGCCCGGCGGTCGGCCTCCGCGGCTGCCGCGCCCGGCCCGGTTGCGGGCCTGGCCGGCCCGTTCGGGGATCGCGTGCGGGATGCCGCGGCGGCGGAGCCAGGTGCGGATCGCTTCTGAGCTGTAGCCCTTGTCGCCCAGGACGTGATCGGGCCGGACGCGGGGCCGTCCCGGTCCGGAACTTCCACACGATCCCATTCAGGACCCTGCGGTCGTCCAGCCGCTTCCGCCCCCGCAACGACTCGGGAAACAAGGGCCGGACGAACTCCCGATCGGCATCGGACAGTTCATGGCGACGTATCGCGACACCATGATCCATCACCCAAGATCATTTGAAGACACTGCCTAGGCGGTCTCTTCCTCCCAGGTACGGGCCCATGCCTGGAGCTCCGGATCAGCCAGGGTACGCAGCCACAGGTCGGCCCGGTCAGCTCCCTCCTCGGCCGGCCGAGGCCCCACGCCGAGCACGCGCATGCCGGCTCTCCGGGCCGACTCGACGCCGGTGACCGAGTCCTCCACAGCCATCGCTTCCTCCGGCCGCACACTGCACAGGCGGACCGCGGTGGCGTAGACGTCGGGATGGGGTTTCGGCAGCAGTCCGTCACCCGCGACGACGACATGGGTGAAGTAGCTGAGCAGTCCGACCCGGGCGAGGCAGGTCTCGACCACGTCCAACGGGCAGTTGCTGGCGACCGCGAGCGGGAGATTGCGGGCGGCGAGGCGGACCAGTGCCGCCGCACCCGGCATGGTCACGGGGTCTTCGGCGACGAGCGCCATGAAGTTCCTCAGGAGCGCGTGCGTCATGTCGTCGGCGAGCTGCGGCTTCCCGGCCTCTCTGGCCATGAGACTGCCGCACTCCGTGTAGTGCACGCCCTTCGCCCGCTCGGCGAAGCCGGCGCGGGGCTTCAGTCCGAACTCTCCGAAGGCTCGGATGCGCGCGTCCTGCCAGTGTCGTTCGGTATCCACCAGGGTTCCGTCACAGTCGAAGACGATGGCAGCCGGGGACCAGGTGAAGATGTGACGAGATGTCATTTGCCTGCCGTTCTCGAAGAGCGCGCCGCCCCGCGTCGTCAGTGCTCGCAGTACGGAGCAGGGGACTACGGAGAGGCCCGCTCGGCCGCAGAAGGTGCGCTGTCGAACGAGCCCCGATCGACCACGCGTGAAGGCCGATGCTTCGCCTCCGGGCCCGCCGACGATGGACATCGTCCGGGCTCTGTGGATGACCCGAGAAACATCGTGATCACTACGATAATTTTCCGGCCCAGCGAACGCAATCATCATTTCGAGTGTTTGACGGCACGCTCGATACCAAGTAATCGCGCAGCGCGCGCGACGGTCGGCGATGGACGAACAAGGCTATTGAGCTGCTCCAACTCCATTGAGACACAAGGTATTTGGCCGCAGGCGCCGACCCTCCCGAGATGCGCTGAAGCGTGAATTTCCGCCATTGACCGAACCCGCTCGCACCCCAAGAACAATAATAATCTCCACGCATTAACGGCACGGAGCGCCGTCAGTGCGCCGCGGCGCACGACTTTCCCGGATCAAAAAAATGGGTACAGACGAACGAAGGCAGAACACACATGCAGGACAGGGCGCGTGCGACCCGAAGGTCTCTGCTGGAAGCCGCAGCACACCTTTTCGTTGAACAGGGGTATGCACGGACCAGCATCAATGAGATCAGCGAACTCTCGGGGCGCACCAGCGGAGCCGTCTACTTCCACTACTCCAGCAAGGAGAGACTCGCGCTGGCGGTCGTGCGGGAACAGTTCGCATCCTGGCCGTTGTTGGCCGACCGTTACGCCGCCCCCGGGATCCCCCCTCTGGAGAAGCTGATCGCTCTCAGCTTCGATGTCGCCGAGGCGCTGCGCGACGACGTGATGGCCCGGGCCGGCGCGCGCCTGTGGGCCGAGCGCCGCACCATCGACGTCGCCATACCCACCCCCTTCGCCATCTGGACCACTGCCGTCACACACCTTCTGGCCGAGGCCCGCGCCGGAGGCGAACTGGCCGACGAAGTCGAGCCGTCGAGCACCGCCACGACCTTGGTGTGCGCGTTCTTCGGGTTGTACGACCTCACCGAGGAGATGGCGGAGCACGAGGACCTCTCCGACCGGCTGCGTCTGTGGTGGCTGCTGATCCTGAAGGCGTTGCAGGCACACCCCGAGCCCGCCGCTCTGGTGGCGCGGTCCCTGGCACACCACCGGCGGGCGCCCACCGGATGAACCGCGCCCCCGCTCAGTCCCTGTGCTCCGGGCAGAGACTTCGCGCGGCTACGGAGGTGGTTCGCCGGACTGCGGTCCGGGCCGGCAGCAGGCCGGTCAGCGGGTGCCTCGCCCGCCGACCGGGGCCACCACGATCACTCCGCTGGCGGGCGAGCCCATCGCGCTGATGGAGTGACATCGGACGGTTGCGACCGTGTGGGCCACCGTGCCACCACCGCGAAGCGCGCGGGCGTCGCTCCGCCGCCGCACCGCTGCGATACGCCCGGGTGCCGTCACCGAGCCCCCTTCCTGCCCGGCCACCAGAACGGGGCTGCTGATGAGTGAAGCCTGTACGGGACGACGAAACGCCTGGTAGACGGGTCCTCGATCAAGATCACGCCCGTCCGCCAGGGGGGTCGCCGTTCTGCCAGGCAGGATCCCTGCCGGGGAGCAAACCGGGAGAGTCACTGCCACAGCGGAGCGACCGAGTCCGAGTGGCATCCCGGCGGTGGACAGCTAAGACTGAGGCAGCGGTTTGGGATACGGACAGCAGATCCCGATCTCGTGGCTTCCGGACCACTCGCTCCGGCCATCGAAAACGCGAGTACAGGGCGCCGACCACAATGAAACGGCGCCCGGAAAGTTCCTCAAGGAGCTCGCATGGAGGACAAACCCCTCGACGTCTTGACTCCCGGGCCGGATGAATCCGCAATCGGTACACGCAAGTACAGCGGCCCGGAGACCGGCGTCGAGAAGAGCCTCGCCGAAGTGCTGGCTGACGTCATGTGCGTCGAACGGGTGTCTGTCGACAGCCACTTCTTCGACGACCTCGGCGCCAACTCATTGGTAATGGCCCATTTCTGCGCACGAGTCAGGAAGCGGGAAGACCTTCCCTCGGCGTCGATGAAGGACATCTACCGGCACCCGACGATCCGCAGTCTGGCGACGGGGCTCGCGAATGCCGCGCCCGTCGAACCGTCGGTCCCGGTGCCGACCGGGGTGGTGGCCCCGGCCCGCACCATGCGATACGCCCTCTGCGGAACCCTGCAGTTCCTGCTTTTCCTGGGGTATTCCTTCGTCGCCGGGCTTGTCGCCGACCGAGGCTACGCATGGGTCTCCGCCGGATCGGGTGTGGTCGATGTCTATCTGCGGTCGTTCGTCTTCGGAGGCCTCGGCTTCGTCGCTCTGTGCACCTTCCCCATCGCGGCGAAATGGCTCCTCATCGGCCGCTTCAAACCATGTGAGTTCCCGGTCTGGGGCCTGACCTATCTGCGCTTCTGGACCGTCAAGGTGCTGATCCACGCCAACCCGATGATCTTCTTCGTCGGCAATCCCCTGTACGTGCTGTACCTGCGAGCGCTGGGCGCACGGATCGGCAGAGGGGTCACGATCCTCTCCCGCAACGTTCCGGTCTGCCCCGACCTGCTCACCGTCGGCGCCGGCACAGTGATCCGCAAGGACTCGTTCTTCCTCTGCTACCGAGCGCACGCCGGCCGTATCCAGACCGGCCGGGTCACTCTGGGCCAGAACGTCTTCATCGGCGAGAAGACCGTGCTCGACATCGACGTGTCGATGGGCGACGGGGCTCAACTCGGCCACACGTCCACGCTGTACAGCGGCCAGGCGGTGCCTGACGGTCAGCGCCGGCACGGGTCCCCGGCACAGCCCACACAGCACGACTACCTGAGGGTCGAACCGGCCGTATGCGGCACACTGCGCCGGGCCGGCTTCGGTCTGGTGACCGTGCTCCAGTTGTTCTTCCTCTATGTGCCACTGGCCGTCGGGGGCGCGTACATGCTGGTAGCCCTGGTTCCGGCGCTGCACGACCGGCTGGGGCCGGGCACGGGAGGGCTCACGTCGCCGGATCTCTACGTCGACGCGCTGGTCCTTTCCCTGCTGCTGTTCTTCGGCTTCGTCTTCGTTGGCCTGGCCGTGATGTTCACCGTTCCACGCCTGCTGAACCTGGTCGTCAAGCCGGACAAGGTCTATCCACTGTACGGGCTCCACTACTCGGTGCACCGGGCGATCGGGCGCATGACCAACATCAAGTTCTTCACGTGGCTGTTCGGTGACAGCTCCTACATCGTCCACTACTTGCGCGGCATCGGATACGACTTGTCCCGGGTCGAACAGACCGGGTCGAACTTCGGCACGGAAGTGCAGCACGAGACCCCGTTCCTTTGCTCGGTCGGGAGCGGGACCATGGTCGCCGACGGGCTCTCCGTCATCAACGCCGACTATTCGAGCACGTCCTTCCGGGTGTCCCGGGCCTCGATCGGGTCGTACAACTTCCTCGGGAACAACATCGCCTTTCCCTCGGGGGCCAGAACTGGTGAGAACTGTCTCCTCGCGACGAAGGTGATGGTTCCGCTCGAAGGCGAGGTGCGCGAAGGGGTGGGACTGCTCGGTTCGCCGTGCTTCGAGATTCCCCGTTCGGTCGAGCGAGATTCCCGGTTCGACCATCTGCGCACCGGCGACGAGTTGCGCCGCAGCCTCGCCGCGAAGAACCGCTACAACATCCGCTCGATGATCTTCTTCCTTCTCGTGCGGTGGCTGCACTTCTTCGTTCTCGCACTGTTCGGCCTGGCGAACGCCGAACTGTACGACTCCTACGGGCATGTGGTGATCGCCGCGTTCCTGGTGTTCAGCCTCGGATTCACCGCTGTCTACTTCGTACTGGTGGAGCGCGGCATCGCGGCGTTCCGCGCGCTGCAACCACAGGTGTGCTCCATCTACGAGCCCTACTTCTGGTGGCACGAGCGCCTCTGGAAGGTGCCGGACACCTACCTCAACATCTTCAACGGAACACCTTTCAAGAACGTGATCTGGCGAATGCTGGGAGTTCGGATCGGCAGCAGGGTCTTCGATGACGGCTGCTACATGACGGAGCGCACGCTCACCACCATCGGAAATGACTGCACGCTCAATGCGGGAAGCAAGGTCCAGTGCCACTCCCAGGAGGACGGCACCTTCAAATCCGATCGCAGCACCCTCGAATCCGGCTGCACCATCGGTGTGGGAGCCCACGTCCATTACGGCGTGACGATGGGCGCCGACGCGGTACTCGCACCCGATTCCTTCCTGATGAAAGGCGAAGAGGTCCCCCCGCACGCTCGCTGGGGAGGAAATCCCGCCGCGGAGATGCGCGAGGCCCCCCATCAGCCGGAGGCGCTTATGCGGAAGCGGTAGCGGCCCGGCCCTGGTCGGCGCGAAAAAGCACGGTAGCCGAGGCGAATGGAGAGAGACGGCCTGATGGAAAAGCAAGTGAAGGCCGACCGGGAATTCTGGCGCGAAGTGCTCGTCGCCGGTGGAATCACCGAAATCCCGCGGTGGACGCTCAATCCGGTGAAGGGCGTCGGCGAACACGAGGTGCCGGTCCCGGACGACGTCGTGGCGGCGTTGCGCCGGCTGGCCGAGGACCTGGCGGTGCCGCTCGACTCGGTACTGCTGGCAGCACACGCCAAGGTGCTCGCCGCGCTCTCCGCCGAGCACGAGGTCGTGACCGGACATGTCGGTGCGGGAAGCGGCCGGCCGCTGCTCTGCCGGCTGACGACCGAGCCCGGCTCGTGGCGGACACTGCTGCTGGAGGCGCATCGGGTCGCGTCGGATCTGCTGTCGCACCAGGACTTCCCGGTCGATGAGCTCAGGTGCGAACTGGGCCTGGCCGAGCCGCCGATCGAGGTCGTGTTCGATCCGTACGGCACGGGCGGCGAAGTCACCGGCGACACCGTCCTGCGGGTGGGGTTCGCGCACCGCGGCGGCCACCTCGCGCTGCGCCTGCGGTATCGGACCGACGTACTGGACGAGGACTGCTCCGTCAGGATCGCCGGTTACCACCTCGCCGCGCTGGCGCTGATCGTCGCCGATCCGGACGCCGAGCACGACCGGCAGAGCCTGCTCTCCCCCGAGGAACTCCACTTCCAGCTCGAAGAACTCGCCGGTCCGCACCGGGAACTGCCGGACCACAGGTTCCACGAACTGTTCGAGCAGCGGGTGGCCTCACACCCGGACGCCGTCGCCGCGGTGCACGGCGATCTGCGGCTGACGTACCGAGAGCTCAACGCGCGCGCCAACCGGGTGGGACGAGCCCTGCTGGCGCGGGGGCTGCGCCCTGAGGGCGTCGTCGCGGTGGTGACCGAGCGCAACCTGGACTGGATGGCCGCCGTCCTCGCGGTCTTCAAGGCCGGCGGCGTGTACCTGCCCATCGAGCCTCATTTCCCGGCCGACCGGATCGCGACCATGCTCTCCCGTGCCGCATGTGAGCTCGTGCTGACCGAGTCCGGCAGCACCGCCACGCTCGACCGGGCCCTCGGCCCACTGCCCGGGGTCCAGAAGCTCCTGGTCGGCGCGGCCTACGAGGAAGACCATCCCGACGGTGATCTGGCCGTCCGTGTCGCACCGGACCAACTCGCCTACATCTACTTCACTTCCGGCTCCACAGGTGAGCCCAAGGGCGCGATGTGCGAGCACGCGGGCATGCTGAACCACCTCTACGCCAAGATCGACGACCTGGGGATCGGCGAGGGACAGGTGGTCGCCCAGACCGCACCCCAGTGCTTCGACATCTCGCTCTGGCAGCTGATGTCCGGGCTGCTGGTCGGGGGACGGACCCTGCTGGTGGAGCAGGAAGTGATCCTGAACGTCCAGCGGTTCGTCGACAAGATCATCGACGACCGGGTCTCCGTCCTCCAGATCGTGCCCTCCTACCTGGACGTGGTGGTGTCCTGGCTGGATCAGCACCCCCGCGAGCTGCCGGACCTGCGGTGCGTGTCGGTCACGGGCGAGGCGCTGAAGAAGGAGCTCGTGCAGCGCTGGTTCGCCGCCCAGCCCGGGATCAGGCTGGTCAACGCCTACGGGCTGACCGAGACCTCGGACGACACCAACCACGAGGTCATGGACCGCGCGCCCGACGGGGACCGGGTCCTGCTGGGCCGCGCGGTCAACAACGTGCGCGTCTACGTCGTCGACGAGCACCTGATCCCGGTGCCGCTCGGAGCCCCCGGTCTGATCGTCTTCTCCGGCGTCTGCGTCGGCCGCGGATACGTCAACGACCCCGAGCTCACCCGGCAGGCCTACCTGGCCGATCCGCACCGTGAGGGCGCCCGGCTCTACCGGGGCGGCGACTACGGCCGCTGGACGCCCGGGGGAAAGCTGGAGTTCCTCGGCCGCCGCGACACCCAGGTGAAGATCCGTGGCTTCCGGATCGAGATCGGCGAGATCGAGAACGCCTTGTTGCAGGTGCCCGGCGTTCGCGACGGTGCGGTCGTGATCACCGAGCGGGCCGACCAGAGCAAGCACCTGGTGGCGTTCTGCTCCGGTCGGCGGCCGCTCGATGCGGACGTGGTGCCGGCCCGGCTCGGTGAGTCGCTGCCCGCGTACATGGTCCCGTCGGCCGTTCACTGGCGGGAGAGCCTGCCGCTGACGGCCAACGGCAAGGTCGACAGAAGGACTCTGCGGGCACTCGCCGGAGAACTCGATGTCGTGCCGGACGACTTCTGTGCGCCGGACACACCGGCCGAACGGCAGCTGGCGGCCGCGTGGGCGAAGGTGCTCGGCATCCCGCAGGACCGGATCGGGCGGCGGGACCACTTCTTCGACCGGGGCGGTACGTCGCTGTCGGCCGTGAAACTGGCCATCTTCCTGGACCGCGCGGTGTCCCTCAAGGATGTCACCCGTCACCCGGTCCTCGCGGATCTGGCCGGGCTGGTCGACGACAGATCCGCGCGGCGTGCCGGGCTGCTTCAGCCGCTGTCGGCAGCGGACGGTGCGCAGACCTCAGCCCTGGTGTGCTTCCCCCATGCCGGCGGCAACGCGGTGAACTTCCGGCCGATGGCCGGGGCACTGCCGGACAGTGGACCGGCGGTCTACGCCGTCGAGCTGCCCGGTCACGACGTGGCCGCCGAGAGCGAGCCGCTCGCGCCGATGACTCAGGTGGTCGAGCAGGTCGTCGACGAGATCACCGGGCGTGGTCTGACCAGTGTCCTGCTGTGGGGTCACTCCTCGGGCGCCGCGTTGGCCGTGGAGACCGCCAGGAAACTGCGGGAGCACGGGGTGGACGTCCATCGGGTGTTCCTCGGCGCGCAACTGCTCGGTGACGCCGACGACCGGCGCGCCGCCATCGCCGAGCTGACCGGGCGCGGCGACGCCGAGATCGCCGCGGACCTGAGCACGGACGGCGGCTGCGGCTCACCCGGTCCGTCGGATCCGCAGCACGCCGAGCACGTCGGCGCCGCCTACCGCCACGACTGCGTGTCCGCTCACCGCTACTTCATCGATGCCCTGGAGAGCCCGCCCGCGCAGAAGCTGTCCGTGCCGGTCACCGTGGTCGTCGCCTCGGACGACCCGAGCACGGCGGACTACCCGCGCCGGTATCTCGACTGGCAGCTCCTGGCCGAACAGGTCGGCCTGCACGAGGTCGCCGACGGCGGCCACTTCTTCCTGCGTACCCGTCCGGCCGAGGCAGCCAAGGCTGTTCTGCAGGCCACCGATTTGTTCGCTTCTTCCTGAGCATCAGTCGAAAGGAGATCGAGATGTCGTCCACACCCACGGCTTCGCCGGTCGACGTGGAACTGGAATCCGGCAAACCCCCGCGGCTGAGGACCGAGGTCACCGGTGACGCACCGGCCTGGGCGGCCGAGCACCGGGAGACACTGCGCGCGGTCGTCGCCGAACACGGTTCGGTCCTGGTCCGGGGTCTCGGGCTGCGCGACATGACCGAGACCGCGGCCGTCTTCTCGAAGCTGGCCACCGGTCTGATGACCGAGCAGGAGGCCTTCGCGCCGCGGCAGACCTACTCCGACGGGGTGTACTCCTCATCGAAGTGGCCGTCGAACCAGCCGATGTGCATGCACCACGAACTGAGCTACACGCTTGAGTTCCCCGGCCTGATGATGTTCGCCTGTCTCACCGCTCCGACCGGCGGCGGGGCGACCGCGGTGGCCGACTCAGCGACCGTGCTCGACGCGCTGCCCACCGAGTTGACCGAACGGTTCGAGCGCGAGGGCTGGCTGCTCACCCGCGCCTACAACGACGAGATCGGCGCGTCCGTCGCCGAGGCCTTCGGCACCGATGACCGGGGCGCCGTCGAGCGCTACTGCCGCGCAAACGCGATCGCGTTCGAGTGGCAGCCCGACGGTGGACTCCGTACCAGACAGCACCGCAGCGCCGTGGTGCGCCACCCGGTCACCGGCCGACGCTGCTGGTTCAACCAGATCGCGTTCCTCAACGAGTGGACGATGGCCCCCGAGGTGCACGAGTACCTGGTGGACGTCTACGGCGCCGACGGGCTGCCGTTCAACACCCGCTTCGGCAACGGCGACCCGATCGGCGAGGACGTCGTGCAGCTCCTCAACGGCGTCTACGAGGCGAACACCGTACGTGAACCGTGGCAGGCCGGCGATCTGATGGTCGTCGACAACATCCGTACCGCGCACAGCAGGGAGCCCTTCGAGGGACCGCGTGAGGTGCTCGTCGCGATGGCCGATCCGGTGCGTCTGGACGACTGCTCGCCGACCGTGAGGGTGACCACACGATGAGCGCCGTCGATTCCACCGCGAGCGGGCCCGAAACGGTCCCGCCGGTCACCGTTCCACCGTTCGCGGTGATCTCCGGTGCCCAGGTCCAGCGCACGCTGCACAGGTGCGAGAAGCGGATCACGGAGCTGGTCGAGGCCACCTACCGGCTGCACGGCGACGGTGATTCGGTGAACCCGCCGTCGTACTTCCTTCGTTTCCCCGACCGTCCGTCCTCCCGGATCATCGCGCTGCCCGCCTCGATCGGCGGGAAGGCGCGGGTGGACGGCCTGAAGTGGATCTCCAGCTTCCCGGGCAACGTGACGGCAGGCATCCCGAGGGCATCGGCGGTGCTGATCCTCAATGACCCCGACACGGGCTACCCGTTCGCCTGTCTGGAGAGTTCGATCATCAGTGCCACCCGGACGGCCGCGTCTGCGGCGTCGGCGGCCGACTGGCTCAGCCGCGACCGGCCGCGACCGACACGTGTCGGGTTCTTCGGGGTGGGCCTGATCGCCCGCTACATCCACTCCTTCCTGGTCGGCACCGGCTGGTCGTTCGACGAGATCGGCGTACACGACCTGTCCGCCGAGAGCGCGGCGGGCTTCCGGTGCTATCTGGAGCAGTCGGACACCGCCGGCCGGATCACCGTGCACGACAGCGCCGAGCAGTTGATCCGCAACAGCGACCTGGTCGTCTTCGCCACGGTCGCCGGTCAACCGCACGTCAGCGACCTGTCGTGGTTCGCACACAATCCACTGGTGCTGCATGTGTCGCTGCGCGACCTCGCGCCGGAGATCCTGCTCGCCTCGACCAACATCGTCGATGACGTCGAGCACTGCCTCAAGGCCGACACGTCCCCGCATCTGGCCGAGCAGCTCACGGGCAACCGGGACTTCCTGCACGGCACGTTGGACGACGTGATGGCCGGGCGGGTGAAGGTGCCGGCGGACCGGCCGGTGGTGTTCTCGCCCTTCGGTCTCGGGGTGCTCGACCTCGCCGTGGGCAAGTACGTGTACACCGAGGTGGCCCGCTCCGGAGAGTTGCACGTCGTCGACGACTTCTTCCACGAAACGAGCCGGTACGGATGAGCCGGCCGGGAGCGCAGGCGGCTCCTTCGAGGCTGAGCCCGCAAGGGCACATCAGTCGCGTCGCAGCAGGTCCTGACGCACGGGACAGCGGCCGCTGAAACAGGGCCCTGTCCCGCCGGCCGGAGACGGTGGCTCGCCCGCACAGGCGAGGAGCCCGCCCCCGGCCGGACGACTCCGAAAGTGCTCTGTTCCCGACAGAGGAGACCATGGTGCCCGTCATTTCCACTCCCTACGGCTTCAACGAAGAGAATCTCTATGTCGACCTCCGGTCGATCTTCGGGCATTCGCTCTTCCTGAAGTGTGAGGGCTTCAACTTCGCCGGCTCGATCAAGCTGAAGGCCGCGACCGCGATGGTGGAGGCCGCTGAGCGGGACGGAATCCTGACACCGGAGTCGATCCTGGTCGAGTCCTCGTCCGGAAACCTCGGCGTGGCGCTGAGCGTGATCGCGGCGAGCAAGGGCTACCAGTTCCTGTGTGTGACGGACTCACGCGGCAATCTGTCGAACAGAATGATGATGGAGGCGTTGGGCAGCAAGGTGCATGTGCTCGCCGAGCCGCGAGCGGACTCCGGCTTTCTCGGCGCGCGGCTCGACTACCTCCGCGAGCTGTGCGCCTCCGACGACCGATATGTGTGGCTCAGCCAGTACACCAATCCGAGCAACTGGAAGGCGCACTACCGTACGACGGCGCCGGAGGTCGCCCGGCAGTTCCCGCGGCTGGACGTGCTGTTCGTCGGAGCCGGTACCACCGGGACCCTGATGGGCTGTGCACGCTACTTCCGGGGATGGCACCGGCCGGTACGGATCATCGCGGTGGACAGCGTCGGCTCGGTGTCCTTCGGCGGTTCGCCGGGCCCCAGGATGATTCCCGGCCTGGGCATGAGCATGCGCCCGCCACTGCTCGACGAGTCCTATGTCGATGAGGTGATTCTTGTCGAGGAGGCGGACACCATACGTGCCTGCCATCGTCTGGCCAGGCGCGGCTTCCTGTTCGGCGGCTCCACCGGCACGGTGATCAGTGGCGCGACGGAGTGGTTGGCACGGCACGACGCGAGCGAACTCACCGCAGTGGCCGTCGGTCCCGACCTCGGTGAGCGCTACCTCGACACCATCTACCAGACCAATTGGCTGGAGGATCTCTACGGTGAGAACGTGCTCGGCTCCGACAAGGAGGCCGCCCGCTCCTGGGCAGCCGCGCCTCCCCCGACAACGCGGTAGAGCCGTCGGCCGGGCCCCGGCCCGACGGACCGGAAGCCGCGGTGGCGTACCGGCCGAGGAAGACGGGCTTCTTCCCGACACATGACAAAGGGCGCCCGACCTGGTTTGCCACCGGTCGGGCGCCTTTCGCACGCTCGTCATCGAGGCGGCGGGGGCAAGTCCTGCGCCTGGTACCGGCGTCCGCACACCGTCCCGCCCGGTTGGCGCGCCGGGTGCCGCGCCGCCAGGTCGCGCGATGCTTCAGGAAGATTTTCCGGATGGTTGTGCAACCTCACCGCGGATGCCTCCGTCTCCTCTCACGCAGGCTCCAGTGCCACGGCAGCCCGTGATGCGAACCAGTGGGCTTCGTGCTCGGCACCGGGCCGGGGCACTGCGCCTCCCGGCGCTCACCTGCGCGTTCCTCCCCTGACGGGAAGGAAGCGTCAGCGTGGCATCAAGGAATCTTGTGTTGTGCTCCACAACCTCTATAAGTTCACGCCGAAACAGTCACAAATGAGTGGAGCGGATGTGCGCCCCCAACAGGACCTGTCGAAAGCCGAGTTATCCGGCCGGCGGACAGTGTGTTCCTTCCCCGCAGGACTCCCGGGGCTGATCAGGGAAGTGTCCCGGACGCGGCCCGCGGCCGTCGCCGTCGAGTGCGGCGACGAGCGGCTGACGTACGCACAACTCGAAGCGTGGTCCGACGGGATCGCCCGTACGCTGCGAGCCACAGCGACGCCTGGACTGCCCGTGGCCGTGGCCGTTCCGCGGAGTGTCCGGTTACCCGTGGCCCTGCTCGGCATCCTGAAGGCAGGGCTTCCCTACCTCCCGCTGGACGCGGACGACCCCCCGGACCGGCTGCGGCGCGTACTCGACGTATCGGGCAGCACCCTGGCCCTCGTGGCCGACACGACACAGGACCGGTTGGCCGCGCAGGGGCTGCGTACGCTCACGTTGCCCGCGCGCTTCGGGGGCCCGGCGGCCGGAGAAGCGGAATGGGACTCCTTACCGCCGGTCTCCGACACGCAGCCCGTCTACGTGCTGTTCACGTCGGGATCCACCGGCACACCCAAGGGGGTCGTGCTGCCGAGCACCGCCCTCGCCAACCGGCTCGTATGGATGCGCGACGCCTACGGGGCCGGCCCGGACGACCGTGTCCTGCAGAAGACGCCCGTCACCTTCGACGTTTCCGGGTGGGAACTGTGGCTCCCCCTCATCTCCGGCGGCACCTGCGTCCTGCTGCCGCCCGAGGAGCATCGCGAGCCCGGACTCGTGGCACACGCCATCCGCGAACAGGGCATCACGATCTGCCATTTCGTCCCCACCATGCTCCGCGAGTTCCTCCGCCACCGCGATGCCGCACGGTGCACCTCGCTCCGGCACGTCTTCTGCAGCGGCGAGCCGCTGCCCGTCGAAGTGGCGCGCGCGTGCGTGGAGACCCTCCCCGCCACTTTGCACAATCTCTACGGTCCCACCGAGGCCGCCATCGAGGTCAGCCACTGGACCAGCCCCGCCTCGGCGCGGGAGATCGACCGTGTCCTCATCGGCCGTCCGATCGACAACTGTGTACTGCTGGTGGTCAGCCAGGACGGCGGGCCGGTTCTCGACGGCGACGAAGGGGAGTTGTGCATCGGGGGCACACCACTGGCCCTGGGCTACCTCAACGATCCCGTACGGACCGCCCGCGCCTTCGTGCCCGCGCCGCCGGGGTCCTCCGTGGACCGGATCTACCGGACCGGCGACCGGGTGCGCCTGATCGACGGGAACCTGGAGTACCTGGGACGGACCGACGACCAGGTGAAGATCCGGGGGCAGCGCATCGAGCCGCAGGAGGTCGAGCACCGGCTGCGCACCCACCCCCTGGTGAACGACGCCGTGGTGGTGGCGGTCCGGCTCGGGGAGGACACCGCACTCGTGGCCTGGATCCGCACGGCCGAGGCCGGTACCTCCCCTCGTGAGCTCTCCGCCGCCCTGCGCACGCACCTCGCTTCCGCCCTCCCCTCCGCGTACGTACCCGGGCACTACCTGATGCTCGACGAAGTCCCCCAGACCGGCAGCGGCAAGCTGGACCGGGCAGGGCTGCGATCACGCGCCGAACAGCAGCTCGGTGCCGGGCCGGCCGCGACCGCCACCCCCTCCCCCGCGCCGGGGGAACGGCCCCTGCTCGCGGCTCTGCTGCGGGAACGCGGCACCCGTGCCGTCGCGGGCGAGTCCCGCGACGGGACCCACTGACCGCACGGTCGGCCCTCACCGGGGTGCCATGCCCCCGGTCCTTCCCACTTCTCCGTCCGTCCGAGACGCCCCCGCACCCATGGGGCGTGTCCCCACGCGTCACGGGCGTCCCAGCCCCGCGGCGCTCCCGAAGATCTGGAGCCATCCCATGCCGGTCGATTCTCCGCAGCAACCACGGACCGAGGAGTGTTTCCCTCCCCGCACGGTCCACGACCTGGTGGCCCGTCAGGCCGCCCACCACCCCGAGGCCACGGCCGTGATCGCGGGCGAGCGCAGGACGAGTTACCGGGAGCTGCTCGCTCTCGCCGCGCGGATCAGCGCGCTCCTCCCGAGCACCGAGTGGGGCAGAACCGGCATCTGTCTCGGGCGCGACGAGCGCACGGTTGCCGCCTTCCTGGGAGTGTGGCGGGCCGGCCGCTCCTGCGTAGCCCTCGATCCCTCGCTCCCGCCCTCCCGGCTGGCGCACATGGTCAGCTCCGCCGGGATCGGCGAGGTCCTCACCACGCCCGAACTGGCCCCCGTCGTCGCGGCCGCTGGCGCCCGCCCCCTCATCGTCGACGCCGCCCCGCACCAGGACGCTCACGACAGCCCCGCACCGCACCCGGCGCGAACCGCGGGTGAGGAGGCGTACGTGCTGTTCACCTCCGGCTCCACCGGCACGCCCAAGGGTGTGGTCATCGGCCACTCCTCCGTCCTCGCCCTGCTGGAATGGATGACCCGGACGATCGAACCCGCGCACCTGCGTGTGGGTCTGGCGACCGCGTCACTCTCCTTCGACGCCTCCATCCACCAGATCTTCGGCCCGTTGTGTGCGGGAGGCAGCGTCGTCCTCGCCGACGACATCCTGGCGTTCCCCGACCTCCCCGCGCGGGACGAGGTCACCATGATCAGCGCACCGCCCTCCGGTCTCGCGATCCTGCTGGAGCGACCGTTGCCGCCGGGCGTGCGCCGGGTCAACGCCGGAGCGGAACCGGTACCCCGCCCGCTGGTCGACCAGCTCTACGCACAGCCGGGGGTCGAAACCGTCGTCAATCTCTACGGCCCCACCGAGTGCACCGTCTTCTGCGCCACGTACCCGATAGGCCGCGACGAAACGGGCACGCCGCCGATAGGTACGGCCGTCGCCGGCTGCGACCTCTCGGTGCGCGACACCCGGCAGCGCCCCGTCCCGGACGGAACCGCCGGCGAGCTGTGGGTCGCCGGACCCCTGGTCGGCCTCGGCTACCTGGGATCCCCGGAGGCGACGGCGCAGAGCTTCGTCCCCGACCCCGGCGTACCCGGCGGCAGGCGGTACCGCACGGGCGACCTCGTGCGCCGCACGAACGGTGTGCTGCACTACCTCGGACGCCTCGACGAGCAGGTCAAGGTGCGCGGCTTCCGCGTCGAGCCCGGTGACATCGAGGCGGTCCTCGCGACGCTCCCGGGTGTGCGGCACACCGTTGTCCTCGCTCCCGTGGACCAGGGGGGAACACGGACGCTGCACGCGCATGTGGAGACCGTGCCGGACGGCTCTCCGGTCCCCACCGAAGAAGAACTCCTCCGGCTGCTGCGCGCCCGCCTCCCGCACTACCTCGTGCCGGCCCGTGTTCTGGTGACGGACCGGCTGCCGCGGAGCAGCAACGGCAAGGTGGACCGCAAGGCCCTGTCGGCCGTGGCCCCTCCCACCCGCACGACGGAGCCGGGCGAGCGCCCCCGTCCGGGAGCGGAGACTCGACTCGCGGCGATCGTCGGCGAGGTGCTCGGCACGGACCGGCCGGTGGGCCGCACCGATCGCTTCGACCTCCTCGGAGGGCACTCCCTGGCCGCGGCGCGGGTCCTCGCCCGGGTCCGGGCGGAGTGGGGAGCGGTGGTCTCCTTGGGGGACTTCCTCACCGAGCCGACCGTGGCTGCGCTGGCCGGACTCATCGACGCCGCTCCACCGGTGCCCGCGCCGGCCCGGCTGCCGGACGCCACCGAGTCGCCGCTGAGCGACATGCAGCGCGAGTTGTGGACGACCCGCCAGATCAGCCCGGTCCCCGGCGTCACCACGGAGGCGTTCGTCCTCGGCATCGACGGCGCCGTCGCCACCGACGCGCTTCGATCCGCCCTCGACGCGCTCGTGGTGAGGCACGAGGCGCTGCGTACCGTCGTGGAGGAGACCCCGCACGGCCCGGTGGCGCGGGTGCTGTCCCCGGCACCGGTTCCCCTCACCGAGCACGACATGGCGGAACGGACGGCGGAAGAGGCCGACGTGCTCGTCGACGCGGCGGCCCGGCAGGTGTTCAGCCCCGAGGACACTCCGCTGCTGCGCGCCGTGCTCGTCCGCACCGGCCCCGACCGCGCACGGCTGGTGATCGCCGTCGACCACCTGGCCTTCGACGGATGGTCGGGGGGCCTCGTCCTGGACGAACTCGCTGCCGCCCTCGACGGCCGGCCCGTGCCGGAACCGGAGGTGCAACTCGGGGATGTGGCGCGCTGGGAGGAACACGCTTTCGCGCCGGCCGCCCGTTCCGACCGCGACTTCTGGCGCGAGGAGCTCAAGGGGGCGCTGCCCCCGTGGGACCTCGCACGCCGCGTGCGTTCCGGGACACCCGCGCATCGGGGCGCCCGGCTGGTGCGCCGGCTGCCGCCCGGCACCGCCGAAGCCGTACGGGACCTGGCGGCCTCCTCGGGCGTCTCCGAATTCGCGGTCCATCTGGCAGCGCTCGACGTGCTCATCGCGCACTGGACCGGACGGCACGACGTCCTCGTCGGCGTGCCGGTGGCGCGACGCCCCGTACCGGAACTCGATCGGGTGGTGGGGCCCCTGCTCTTCGTTCCTCCGGTCCGGGTCGGCTTCAGGCCCGAGGAGACCTTCCGTACCGTGGTCGCGCGGGCGGCTCTGGCGCGCAACCGGGTACTCGCACACACGATGCTCCCCGCCGCCGCGCTCGCCGAGGCGGCCACGGCGGCGGAGCTGCCCCGACGCCCCGGCGCACCCCTGACCCCGGTCTCGCTCTCCATGCGGCCGTCGGGGGCGCCGGTCCGGGTCGCCGCCGGTGCGGTGACCCTGCGGGTGCTCGGCGAACGCGACACCGGCAGCGCGCGGGACGACGCCACCTTCCTCGTCAACACGACGGTGTCGGGTACCGAGATCCATCTCGTCCACGACATCGAGTGCTTCGGCGAACAGGACGCCGAGGCCCTGCTGGACGGACTCCTCCATGTCCTCGCCCGGGGCACCGCGGCACCCGACCGCTCCTGCTCCGCCATCGGTCTGCCCCTCCCGCCCCCGACGACCGGGCTCCCGGTCCCGGACCGGAGGCAACGGGTCGCACCGTCCACCGTCGTCGAGGAATTCCTGGCGACGGTCTGGGAACAGCTGCTGCCGGTGAAGGACGTGGCCGCCTCCGACTCGTTCCTCGACCTCGGAGGTACCTCGCTCACCGCGATGCGGGTCGCGGCCGAGATCTGGGACGCGCTCGGCGTCGATGTCTCGGTACGCGCGGTCTTCGCGCTGCCGGTGCTGCGCGATCTGGCCGCCGAGGTCGAACAGCGGGCGCTGGCCGCCCTGGACGCGGCGGCCCCGGGCGAGAAGGGGGAGACGGCATGAGCGATGCGACGGCCGCGACCGCACAGGCCGACCAGGACCGGCTGCGTGCCCTGATGTCCGCCCGCAGGGCAGAGCGCCCGCAGGTCGCACCGCGACGGGGGGACGAGCCCGTGCCGCTCAGTTCCGCGCAGCAGGCGATGTGGCTCGCCTCCCAGCTCCAGCCGGACAGCCCCGCCTACCTGGTCCCCGTCCTGCTGCGGCTGAGCGGCTCGCTGGACCGTCCGGCTCTCCTGGCCGCGCTGCGCGGGCTCGTCGGACGGCACGACGTACTGCGTGGTGTCGTCGACGCCTCGGGCCCCGTCCCCGTCCTGGTCATGGGCCCGGCCTCGGCCGTACCCATGGACGTCGTGGACCTCACCGATGCCACGGACACCGAGGCCGAACTCGAACGGCAGGTCCACGAGCGCGTACGGCAGCCGATCGCACCCGAGCGCGAATGCCCGCTCCGCGTCATCTGCTTCCGCCTCGACGAGCAGGAGCACGCCCTGCTGCTGGTCCTCCACCATGTGGCGACCGACGCGTGGTCCAACGGCCTCCTGCTCACCGACCTGGCCGCGCTCTACGCCCACGAATCGGGGCGGGGGCCGCTGCCACCGCGACCCCCGCAGTACTCCGAGGTGGTCACGCCTCTCCCCGAGGCCCTGGCCGCTCGTCGTCTGCAATGGTGGCAGGAGAGGCTGCGGGACGCGCCCACCGCACTGGACCTGCCCGCAGACCGTCCTGCCCAGCCGATTCCCTCCGACGCGGGTGCCGGCGTTCCCCTCGTGTTCCCCACCGGACTCAAGGCACGGCTCGACTCCCTGGCCGCTGACAACGGTGTCACGCTGTTCATGGTGCTTCTCGCCTGCTGGCAGGCGCTGCTGGCGCGGGTGTCCGACAGCGAGGACATCTCCGTGGGGGTACCGGACGGGGGACGGCACACGGCACTCGGCGAGCGGGCCGTCGGCCCGTTCGTCAACACGGTCGTGATGCGGACGGTCCTGTCCCCGGCGTGGTCGGGTCGGCGCCTGCTGGCTGAGGTGCGCGATGTCGTGCTCGACGCGCTGGCCCGGGCGGACGTTCCCTTCGACCGTGTCGTCCATCAGGTGCGCCCCGAGCGCGCGTCCGGCACCGGGCCCCTCTTCGAGACGATGGCGAACCTGTACGTCCGGCCCGATCTCACCGGCCTCTTCCCCGGGCTGACGACACGGCTCACCGAGATCGCGACCGGCGCGGTCAAGAGCGAGCTGGCCCTGCACTGCTTCCTGGCGGGTGCCGAGGGCCCGCTGAGCGGAGTGCTTCAGTACCGTCGCGAGCGCTTCGGGCCCGCGACCGCACAGCGGCTGGGCGATTCCTACCTGCGGCTGCTGACCGGTCTGGTCGACGACCCCGACCGCCCCGTGGGCGAGCTGCTCCCGACGGACCCGGCGGAGGGGGTGCTGCGCGGGCCGGCGCGCACGTACCCGGACGATCCCGTTCCCGAGCTGGTGCGGCGCTGGGCCCACTCGGCGCCCGGACGGACCGCCGTCGTCGCGGAGGACGGCACCCTCACCTACGCGGAGCTGGAGGAGCGGGCTGCCCGCGTCGCCGACGGCCTGCTCGCAGCCGGGGTACGCGTCGGCGAGCCGGTGGCGGTACTGGCGGAGCGGGACATCCACCTGCCGGTGGCCCTGCTGGGCGTGCTCAGGGCCGGCGCGGCCTTCGTCCCGCTGGAACCCGCTCACCCCGACGAACGGCTCGCCCGCACCGTGGCGGCGTCCGGCGCACGGTTCGTACTGGCCCGGCGCGCCCTGGCCGGCAGGGTGCGGTCGGCGCACGTCCTGGTGACGGAGGACTTGTCCGCCCCCGGCGCCGCCCCCACGGACCGGCCCGGGGCGCGGGTGGAGGCGGCAGGGGACCGGCTCGCCTACCTGATCTTCACCTCCGGAACGACCGGCACGCCCAAGGGCGTCGCCGTGGAGCACCGGTCCCTCACCCACTATCTGCACGCCGCGCTGGAACGGATCGACGGTCACGGGCGGTCCTTCGCGCTGCTCTCCACGGCGGCGGCCGATCTCGGATACCTCTCGCTCTTCGGGGCGCTGGTGAGCGGCGGCACGCTGCACCTGGTGGAACGCGAGCGGGCCACCGACCCCGCGGGGCTGGCGGCGTACCTCGCCACCCACCCGGTGGACGTCGTCAAGATGGTGCCCAGCCACCTCGAACTCCTCGCCGCACACGGCGACCTGGCGGCCGTACTGCCGAACCACCTCCTCGTGCTCGCCGGGGAGGCATGTCCGCCGCAACTCGTCGCCCGGGTGCGCGCGGCCCGCCCCGGCCTGCGGGTGCACAACCACTACGGCCCCACCGAGACGACCGTGTCGGTCCTCGGGTGCGAACCCGCCGACACCGACGACCCCTCGGACACGACCGCCGTGTCCGTCCCGCTCGGCACCCCCTTCCCGAACGCGCTGTGCTACGTCGTCGACCGCAGCGGACGGCTCGCGCCCCCGGGAACTCCCGGGGAGCTGTGGATCGCCGGCCCCGGAGTCGCGCGCGGTTACGCCGGGAACGCCGAAGCCACCGCGCGGGCATTCGTCCCGGATCCGGTCGGGGGAACCCGGCGCTGTTACCGCACGGGCGACCGGGTGCGTCTGCGCCCGGACGGACTCGTGGAGTTCCTCGGCCGTCTCGACGACCAGGTCAAGGTGCGCGGGTACCGGGTCGAACCCGGTGAGGTCGCGGCGGCCTGCCGGGCGCTTCCCTCCGTCCGCGAAGCGGTCGTGCTCGCCGTCGGGGAGGCACACCGGCGCCGCCTCGTCGCCTGGGTCGTCCCGGCGGACGACAGCACTCCGCTCGACATCACGGCCGTGCGTTCCGCCCTGCGCTCCCAGTTGCCCGACCACATGGTCCCGTCGGCCCTGGTGCCCCTGCCCGGGATCCCGGTGACCCCGAACGGCAAGGTGGACCGCGCCGCCCTGCCCGTCCCGCAGGCTTCCGACAAGCACAGCGGTACGGCCCCGCGCAGCGCTGTCGAGCAGCGCATCGCGGCGGCCTGGCAAGAGGTACTGGAACTCCCCGACCAGGACCTCGACATCGACGCCGACTTCTTCGCACTGGGCGGGGATTCTTTCAGCGCACTGCGCGCCGCCCGGCTGATCGGCCCCGATCTGCGGGTGGTGTCCCTCTTCACACACCCCACGGTGCGGGAACTGGCGACCCTGCTCGACGATCCCGCGTCCGCCGGCACCGGGCTTCTCCAGCGACTGGCCGGGCCGCCCCCGGGCACGTCCCCGAAGGTGACCCTCGTCTGTCTGCCCTACGGCGGTGGTTCCGCAGCCTCGTACCAACCCCTCGCGCACGAACTCACCGCGCGGCGGCCGGACATTCAGGTGCTCGCCGTGGAACTGCCCGGCCACGACCCCGCACGCGCCGACGAGGACCTGCGTTCGCTCACCGAGGTCGTGGCACGCTGCCGGGACGAACTCGCCGGCATCGACACCGGCGAAGTCCTGGTCTACGGGCACTGCGTCGGCACGGCTCCCGCGGTCGCGCTGGCCCTCGCGCTGGAGGAGGCGGGCGAGGAACTCGCCGGTGTCGTTCTCGGCGCCGCCTTTCCCAGCGCCCGGCTCCCCGGCAGGCTTTCCGCGCTCGTCCACCGCTGGTTCCCCGACGACCGGCGCACGTCCGACCGGGCCTATCACGACGTGTTGCAGGCACTCGGCGGGCAGATGGAGGAGGACACCCGGGGCTCGGTGATCCGTGCGGTCCGGCACGACGCGCGCCAAGCGGTCGATTGGTTCAGCGCCCGCTTCGAGACCCAGGCCCCCCGGCGGCTGCGGGCGCCCGTGCTGTGCGTCGTCGGCGACCGCGACCGCACCACCGAGCTCTTCGAGGAGCGGCACCGCGAGTGGACCGTTGTCGCCGACGACGTCTCCCTCTCCCGCATCCCGCACGCAGGGCACTACTTCCTCAAACACCAGGCCTGCGAACTCGCCGGGATCATCGAGGAACAGCTCTCCTCGCCGGCGGCCTCCGTGCCTGTGCCGGCAGCACCGGACAGCTCGCCGGAACGACGGGACCTGCGCCGGTTCGGGCTCTTCGCGCTCGGCCAGACGGCCTCGATGACCGGCTCCGCGCTCACCTCCTTCGGCCTCGGGGTGTGGGTCTTCCAGAAGACCCACGAGGTGTCCGCCTACTCCCTGGTCACCATGCTGGCCATGCTTCCGGCCTTCCTCGCCGCGCCGCTCGGCGGTGCCGCCACCGACCGCTGGGACCGTCGCCGGGTCCTGCTGGGCTGTGCCGCCGTCTACGGTGTCACCCTGTCCGGCCTCGTCGCGGCGGCTGCCACCGGGACACTGCGGGTGTGGGAAGTCGCGGTGTTCGCCGCGCTCACCTCCCTCACCGCGGCGTTCCAGCGGCCTGCCTATCTCGCCTCGGTCGCCCAGCTGGTGCCCAAGCCCTACCTCGCTCAGGCCAATGGCGTGGTCCAACTGGGCACCGCCCTCAGCACGCTGATCGCACCGGTGCTGGGCGGAGCGCTGGTCAGTCTCACCGGCCTGGCCGGGGTGGTCTGCGTCGATCTCGTCGCCGTCGTCGCCGGTGGGGCCGTCCTTCTCGTCATCCGCTTCCCGGACCGCCTCTTCCGCAGGCGCCAGGAGGGTTTCCTGCCCGCGATCACCGGAGGCTGGCGCTTCCTGGCCCGGCGGCCACCCATGGTGGCGATGGTGCTCTTCTTCATCGTCGTCAACTACATCATCGCCACCACCACGGTGCTGACGGCTCCGCTCGTCCTTTCCACGAGCAGTCCGGCCGTCCTCGGTACGGTCACCGCGGCGGGCGGCCTCGGCGCCGCGGTCGGCGGCCTGGCCATGGCCTTCTGGGGCGGCACCAGGCGCCGGGCCGACGGCATGATCGGCATGACGATCGGGATGGGGCTGGCGACGGCGCTGATCGGGCTGCGACCGGAACCCGTCCTCATGGGTGCGGGCCTGTTCCTGTGGTGGGTGTGCAACGCCCTGCTCAACGCACACTGGCTCGCCATCCTCCAGGCCAAGGTGGGCCTGGAGCTGCAGGGCAGGGTCGTGGCCACCAATCAGATGCTTGCCACCGGGCTGATGCCGCTCGGCTTCCTGCTCACCCCCCTCCTGCTGCACCACCTCTTCGACCCCCTCGTCGGGCACGCCCCCTTCCTCCAGATCACGGGTGGCGCGGGTCCGGGCCGGGGCATGGGGCTGCTCATGATCACCGGCGGACTCCTGCTGGCCGGATGGGGTGTCCTCGGCCTGCGGTACCGCCCCCTGCGCCACATCGAGAGCCGGCTCCCCGACATCTCGACGGCGGAGGTCGTGGCGGACGACCTCGACACGCTCCAGGACGAGGCGGACGCCCTGCTGCGCCGCAGCACCGGCTGACGCCGCTCAGGTCGTGCCGTCCCCCGGCGCCGGGACGCGTACCCCGCCCACGCCACGACGTACTCACCGGAACCAGAAAGACGTGAACATGCACCAACTCCTGCACAGCGACGACGCCCTGATCCCGTCGCCGCTCTTCACGACCACGCTCTCGCTGCCCGGCTGCGAGGCCGACGCCTGGGTCGTCGTCGACAGCACCGTACGGGGCCTCGCGATGGGCGGAACCCGCCTCACCGAGACCGTCGACGAGCGCGAACTGGCGTCCCTGGCAAGGGCGATGACCCACAAACTCGCACTTGTCGACCTGCCGATCGGCGGCGCCAAGGCGGGCATCCGCCCCCGATCCGCCGTCAAGGACCGCGACCGGCTGATGTCGACCTTCGGCCGGGTCGGCCGTCCGCTCCTGCACGGTGGTGTGTACCTGGGCTGCGACCAGGGCACGACGCCGGCGGATCGCGACGCGTTCTTCGCCGCGGCGGACTACGACCTCACCGAAGTACCCGGGGCCACCCGGCTGGACGTGCCCTGGGAGCAGTTCTACGGGACCATGTCCGACATCACGGGCTTCGGTGTCGCGACCGCGGCCCTGAGCACACTGGAGGCGCAGCAGCTCACCGCACCCCAGCGCGTGGTGGTGCAGGGCTTCGGAGCGGTGGGCCGGTCCGCGGCTCTGCATCTCGAACGCGCGGGCCACCGGATCGTGGCCGTCGCCGATGTCCTGGGCACGCTGGCCGACCCGGCCGGTCTGAGCGCGCAGGGGCTGATCGCGGCGACCTCCGCGGACGGCACCGTCGACCGTTCGCGGCTCCCGGCCCGGGTGCGGTCCCTGGGTCCGGACCGGGCCTGGCTGACGGTGGACGCGGATGTCCTCGTCCTCGCGGCCGCGGCCGACGCGATCGATCCCGGATCGGTCCCGGATGTGCGCGCACGGGTCATCGTCGAGGGCGGCAACCTCAGCTGTGGCCCCGTACCGCGCCGTCTCCTGCGCGAGGCGGGCCACACGGTGTTGCCGGACGTGGTGGTGAACGTCGGCGGGGCGGCTCTGACCGGGGCGATTCTCACCGGGGTGGCCCCGTCCGGACTGTCCGCGCCCCGCCTCGCGGACTGGTTGCGCACCTGGATCGCGAACAAGATCAGACGCAATTGCGCCCTCGTGACCGAGCTGACCGGCCAAGGAAGCGCCGACCCTGTCGCGGAACTCCTGGCACACCGGGCGGTACAGCGGTGAAGCCGTCCACCTGGCACGATCCGCGTATCCTCGTCGCACACACGGCGATGGGCGCGGAGTTGCTCACCCACCTGGATCCGACGGTCACGGCGGTGCAGGCCACCTCTCTTCTCGACGTGCCACGGAACGAACTGGCCGAGGTCGAGGTACTGATCGGCCACCACTTCCCCGCGCACTCCCTCGCGTTGCTCCCCGGCCTTCGATGGCTGCATCTCACCGGCACCGGAACCGACCATCTCTCCGCCGCCGGGCTCGCACCCGGGACGCTGGTGACCAACTCGGCGCGCGTCCCCGTCGAATCCGTCGCGGAATACGCGCTCTCCGCACTGCTCATGCTGCTCAAGGAGTTCCCGACGCTGTCGGCACGTCCGCAGCGTCGTGTCTGGCACGCGTCCACCGCCGCGATGCTGTGCGGATCGACCGTCCTGGTCGTGGGGGCCGGAAGAATCGGCCAGGCCGTGATCCGCAAGGTCACGGCGCTGGGTGCCCGGTGCGTCGCCGTCACCCGCACCGGGGAACGAAGCGTACCGGGGGCGGACCGCACCGTGGGTGCCGGGCGCCTGGCCGAGGTCGCCGCTGTCGCGGACCACATCGTCTGCTGTCTGCCGGCCACCACCGGAACCCGTCATCTCGTCAACGGCGATGTGCTCGCCGCGCTGCCGGCCGGTGCGGCGCTGGTCAACGTCGGCCGAGCCGGCACGGTGGACGACGAAGCGTTGCGCGAGGCGTTGGAGGCCGGAGCGCTGCGCGGAGCGTTGCTCGACGTTCACGACATCGAGCCTCTCCCCGCGGACGACCCCCGGTGGCGGACACCGGGTCTGGTGGTCTCCCCGCACTGCGCCTTCGCCTTCCCCGGCGAACCCGCCGCCGTCGGCCAGGTGTTCCAGGACAATCTCACCGACCTGCGAGCCGGCCGGGAGGCCCGGGACGCCGTCGTGGTCGGGGGGCACCCCGGGTAGGGAACGCGATGTCGTGGTGCCCGCGCCGGGCGGAGCCCCCGCTCCGTCCGGCGCGGGTTCCTCTTCGAGCCGGGTGCCGTCGTGGAGGCCCGCCCGGAGGGGGCCGGGGGCGCGGCCGGTGGAGTGGTGTGCGCGGCCGGCCCGGCCACCAGACCTGGATCACAGTGGTGCCGGGCCCCGGCATGGGGGACTGTCCCCCATATCCTCGGTCCCCCGACCGGTGAGGTGGGGGGCGCACGGAGCTGTGCGGCGTCGGAGGGCGGCCGGTCGCGGCCGGGTCCGCGGCGTGCGCGCGACCGGGAGCCGCCCGGCCGAAGGGCGTACGGGCGGGTGGTCGGCCCGGCAGGTATATGGGGGCATGCGCGACGCACCATGGGGGACGCCCCCGGACGCGGCCGCCACTGCACGGCCCCGTCCGCCGTGGCTGCTCGGCGCGCATGTCCACCGGGTCGGGCGGGCCGCCCGGTCGTCGCAAGCCCGCCGCGGCCTGATCGGTCGTCCGGTCGCACAGCACTGCCACGGCCCGGTCCGGTGTGCGCTCCGGTCGCGGCACACCGGCCCGTCGAGGCGCGGGAGCCGTCCGTGGAAATGCCTTCGCCCACCCCACGCGTGCTCGTCCCGCAGGAACTTGGGGGATCACCCCGCATCCGCCGCCGCTCCGGCACCCGCTCTACTGGTGACCGGCCGGTGGATTCCCGCGGTGACCTCCCGAGGGAGCCCCGCCGGTCCGAACTCGACTCGTTGTCCCACAGTCAACAGGTGCCGTACGACAAGACATACAGGAGCGCGCGACATGCGGACCTCTCTGGGTATCGACTCCGTTGCACGGAGTGTGTACATCTCGATGGTCGACCGGCCCGGCGCGGAGGTGGCCGAACTGGCCGCGCAACTGAAGGAGACCGAGGAAACGGTCCGGGGCGGGCTGGAGCGGCTGTCCGCCCTGCTGCTGGTCGTGCCGGGGGACTCCGCCAGCGGCTGGCGACCGATCGACCCGGAGGTAGGGCTGGCGGCGATGCTCACCCGGCAGCAGGAGGAACTGGCCCGCCACCGGCTCCAGGTGGAGGGCAGCCGGCTGGAGGTGACGCGGCTGCTGTCGCAGCGCGGGCAGGGCGGCCGGGAGAGCGTTCCGGACGTCAAGTGGCTGGCCGGCGCCGACGCCGTGTGGCGGCACATCACCTTTCTCGCCGATGAGTGCGCGACCGAATGGCTGACCGTCGGGCCGGCCGAGCGGCCGGACTCGGCGGCCTTCGAAGCGGGCCACTCGCTGGACGAGATCCTGCGGCGACGCGGTACGCCGGCTCGCGCCATCGTGCTGGAGAGCGTCCGCAACGACCCCGAGGCGACGGAGCGGCTGCGCCGCAGCGAGGAGTACGGCGGTGCCGTCCGCACCCTGCCGTCGCTGCCGGTGTGGATGATCGTCTCCGACCGCAGGCACGCCGTCGTGCCGGTCACGAGCGGCCACAGCGTGGTCGGCGCGATGGCGTGCGGCGTCGAGTCGGTCACGGAAGCCTTCGCGACACTGTTCGCCCGTCTGTGGAAGGAGGCCCTGCCTCTCGCGGAGGCACGCCCCCGTACCCGCGGCAACCTCTCCCTCCAGGAGCAGCACGTGCTCCGGCTGTGGGCGCAAGGGCTCACGGACGCGGCGGCGGCCCGCCGCATGGACGTCTCGCTGCGCACGGTGCGCCGGCTCTCGGAGAAGCTGACCGACCGATTCGGTGCCCAGAGCCGGTTCCAGCTCGGCGCCCTCGCGCTCGCCAGCGGCGGCATCCGCGCCGAGGACATGGCCTGAACCGTCCCACTCGGCGCAGGGGCCGTGAGGGGGCCGCACCTCGGCGACGAGGTCCGGCCCCTTCATCGCGTGTGACCGGGGGTGGTCACCCGGCCGGCGCGAACTGGGCCGTGATCGCCGCCATCATCAGGTCGGCGATGCCCTGGGCGAGTTGCGCCGGGGTGGGCGAGTCGAACACCGCTCGCACCGGCACGTCGACCCGCAGTGCCTTCCGCAGCCGGGAGGCCACTTGTGTGGCGAGCAGCGAATGCCCGCCCAGTTGGAAGAAGTTGTCGTGCACGCCGACGCGTTCGATGCCCAGCAGTTCCTGCCACACGGTGGTGACCGTCCGCTCGACGGCGTTGCGCGGCGCCGTGTACTCCCTTCCCAGATCCGGCCGCTGATGGTCCGGCACCGGCAGGGCCGCCCGGTCCACCTTGCCGTTGGCGGTCAGTGGGAGGCGGTCCAGCGTGACGAAGGCCGCCGGGATCATGTAGTCGGGCAGAAACCGCCCCAGGTGGGCGTGGAGATCCGCGGTGCTCGGCGCGTCCGTGCCGGTGGCCACGAGATACGCCACGAGCCGTTTGTCGCCGGGCGTGTCCTCGCGGACGATCACACTGACCTCGCCGATGCCGGGGTGGGACAGCAAGGTGGACTCGACCTCGCCGAGCTCGATGCGGTTGCCGCGGATCTTCACCTGGTTGTCGATCCGCCGCAGGAACTCAAGCTGCCCGTCCGCCCGCCACCGCACCAGGTCACCGGTGCGGTAGACCCGGGTGCCCACCCCTTCGGCCTCGTACGCGGTGAACTTCTCCTCGGTCAGTTCCGGCCTGCCCAGGTAGCCGCGGGCCACCGGCACGCCCCCGATGAGGAGTTCGCCGGGCACCCCGACCGGCACCGGTCGGCCGTGCTGGTCCACCACGAACGTCAGGCTGTTGGGGATGGGCCGGCCGATCGGCGGGACCGCGTCGCCGGGTTCGACCACCGTCGAGGTGGCGAGGACCGTGCTCTCGGTGGGTCCGTAGTTGTTGATCACGCGGAACGGCAGCCGCGCCGGCGGCCCCGTCCGCAGCCGGTCGCCGCCGGTCAGCACGTAGTCGAGGGTGCTGTCCGCCGGCCACGGCAGCGCCGCGAGGGCCTCCAGCATCGGCGTGGACAGGAACGTGGCGTGGACCCGCTGCTCGCACAGCCAGTCCCGCAGCAGCGGCGGAGTGAGCCGGACGGTCTCGGTGGTGACACAGCAGGTCGCGCCGCGGAGCAGGCCGAGCCACAGCTCCCACGCCGCCGCGTCGAAACCGATCCCGGCCAGCAGCGCGAGTCGCTGTCCCGGTTCCAGCCCGTACTCCCGCGCCGTCCAGTGCACCAGATTGACCAGGCTGCGGTGCTCGACCTGGACGCCCTTGGGACGGCCGGTGGAACCGCTGGTGTAGATCACGTAGGCGAGGTGGTGCGGTGCGGCAGTGGGCCGGGGGTCGGTGTCCGGCTCACAGGCCAGCGTCGCGGTGTCCTCGTCGAGCAGCAGCACGGGTACGTCCGAGGGCAGCCGGCCGGTGTGCGCGGAGCCGGTGACGACGACCGGGGTCGCGGTGTCCCGCACCATGTACGCCAGCCGCTCCGCCGGATGGTCCGGATCCAGCGGCACATACGGTGCCCCGGCCTTCAGGACGCCCAGCACGGCCGTCATCAGGTCGGGGCCACGCTCCAGGCACACCGCGACGGGCATGTCCGGCCGCACTCCGTAGCGAATGCGCAGGTGGTGCGCGACCCGGTTGGCACGCGCGTTCAGCTGGCCGTAGGTCAGCGTGCCCTGCGGCCCTTCGACGGCCACCGTGTCCGGCTGTTGTGCAGCCCGCTCCTCGAACAGGCCGTGCAGTGTGGCGGTGTCCGGGAAGGCGGCCTCGGTGTCGTTCCACTCCACCACTGTCCGCCGTCGTTCCCCGGCAGTGAGCAGGCACAGCCGGGACAGCCGTGCCGCGGGCTCGCCGGCCACCGTCTCCAGCAGGGTGCCCAGGTGGCCGGCCAGCCGGGCGACCGTGTCCCGTTCGAAGAGGTCCGTCCGGTACTCCAGGGCGCCGCGCAGCCCGCCGTCCGCGTCCTCGGACATCATCAGGGTGAGGTCGAACTTGGCGTCCGGCAGCGTGACCGTGAACGGCGCCACGTGCAACCCCGGAAGGGTCCAGCCGTGTTCGTCCGGTGTGTTCTGGAGCACGAACATCGTCTGGAACAGGGGGTTGCGGGACGGGTCGCGGTCGGGGGCGAGCTCCTCGACGAGGCGCTCGAAGGGCAGGTCCTGGTGGTCGTAGGCACCGAGGGCGGTGTCCTTGACCCGGTCGAGGAGTTCGGTGAACGCCGGATCGCCGGACAGATCGGTGCGCAGGACGAGGGTGTTGACGAAGAAGCCGATCAGCTCCTCCGTCTCCGCGCGGTTGCGACCGGCGACCGGGCTGCCGACGGTCACATCGTCCTGGCGGGCGTACTTGGCCAGCAGCACCTGGAAGACGGCCAGCAGCACCATGTACAGGCTCGCGGAACCGCTTCTGGCCGCCTTCCTCAGCCCGGCGGCCACCGCAGCGCTCACCTCGAACGTCACGGTGTCGCCGCCTCCGGGCCGCCCCGCCGGACGGCGGTGGTCGGTGGGCAGTTCCAGCGGTTCCACCCCGGCGAGCCGCCCCTTCCAGTACGCCAGCTGCTCCTCCAGCACGTCACCGGTGAGCTGCTGTCGCTGCCACACGGAGAAGTCCGCGTACTGCACGGGCAGTTCGGTTCCCTCGGGCCGGCTTCCGGTCGTCGCCGCCCGGTATCCCTCCCGCAGTTCGCGCGCCATGACAGGCTCCGACCAGCCGTCGCAGGCGATGTGATGCACCGTCAGCAGCAGGTGCGCCTCCTCGTCGGCAAGCCGCACCAGGCGCGCACGCACCAGCGGACCCGCAGCCAGGTCGAACGGCCGGGCGGCCTCCTCGCGCGCCAAGTGCCGGGCAGCCTCCTGGCGTTCCTCCGGATCGACGATGTGCCGCAGGTCGTGGAAGGCCGCGTGCACCGGCGCCGGCGGATCGACGATCTGCGCCGGCTCGCCGTCGTCGTCGGCGACGAACCGCGTCCGCAGGACCTCATGGCGCGCGAGCATGCGGGTCAGCGCCGCGTCGAGGGCCCCGGTGTCCAGCGCACCGCTGACGCGCAGTGCGAAGGGCACGGCGTACTCGGCGCGTCCGGGCTCCAGTTGGTCGAGGAACCACAGCCGTTGCTGGGCGAAGCTCAGCGGCAGTGGCCCGACGTTGCGGTCGGCCGGCACGATCCGGCCCGTACCGGCCGCTCCACCGGCGACGAGCTCCGCCACGGCGGCGGCCAGCCCGGCGACGGTGGGTGCCGCGAACAGCTCCCGCACCGGCACCTCCACACCCAGTGCGTCCCGCAGCCGTGACGTCACCTGGGTGGCGAGCAGGGAGTGGCCGCCGAGCGCGAAGAAGTTGTCGTCCACACCGGTGACCTCGATGTCCAGCACCTGGGACCAGGCCGCCGCGATCGCGCGTTCGGCCGGAGTGCTCGGGGCCGGTCCGCCGGCCCCGGACGCCCGGGGCTCGGGTGCGGGCAGCTCCCGCCGGTCCACCTTGCCGTTCGGGGTCAGCGGCAGCCGCTCCAGCGTCACGAACGCGGACGGCACCATGAAGTCGGGCAGTTCACGGCGCAGCCGCTCGCGCAGGGCCTCGCCGCGCCCCGTGGCGCCCGCTGCCGGGACGACGTACGCGACCAGCCGCTTGCCGCCGGGGGCGTCCTCGCGTACGACCACGGTGGCTGCGGCGACGTCGGCGCCGGCCAGCAGCACCGCCTCGATCTCGCCGGGCTCGATGCGGTGCCCGCGCAGCTTCACCTGGTCGTCCAGCCGCCCCAGGAACTCCAGTTGCCCGTCGGCCAGCCAGCGCACCCGGTCACCGGTGCGGTAGACGCGGCGCGGTGTGCCGTCGATGTCGGCGGTCACGAACCGCTCGGCCGTCCAGCCCGGCTGCCCCCGGTAGCCGCGCGCCAGCCCGGCGCCACCGACGAGAAGCTCGCCCGGCACCCCGGTGGGCACCGGCCTGCCGTGCCGGTCCACCACATATACGAAGGTGCCGCGCACCGGGCGGCCGATCGGCGGCACGGCCGTGCCGGTGACGACCTCGGCCGAGGTCGTCACCACCGTCGACTCGGTCGGCCCGTAGTTGTTGACGACGCGGAAGGGCAGGCGCAGCCCGGCCGGCAGGCGCAGCGCGTCACCACCGGTCAGCACGTACTCCAGGGAGGTCGGCTCCGACCAGTCGAGGGCGGCCAGCGACTCCAGCATCGGCGTCGAGACGAAGGTGCCGGTGACCCGCCGTTCGCTCAGCCAGCGCTGGAGCAGTTCCGGCGCGAGCCGCACAGTGTCGTCCGGTACGCACACGGTGGCCCCGGTCGCCAGCGCGGGCCACAGCTCCCACGCCGCCGCGTCGAACCCGACCCCGGCCAGCAGTGCGACACGCCGTCCCGGGACCGCGCCGAAGGTGTCGGCCGTCCAGCGGACCAGGCCGGCCAGGCTGCGGTGCTCGATCTCGACGCCCTTGGGCCGGCCGGTGGATCCGCTGGTGTAGATCACGTACGCCAGGTCGCCGGGGGCCGCTGCGGGTTCCGGGTCGTGGGCCGGCAGCTCCGCGAGGGTAGGCCAGTCCCGGTCGGTGAGGAAACGGCCGGGCCCTTCGGGCAGTCGTGCGGCCCGGGCGCTGTCGGTCACCACGAGTCCGGCCCGCGCGTCCGCGACCATGTGGGCGAGCCGGTCGGCGGGGTGCTCCGGATCCAGCGGCAGGTAGGCGGCGCCGGACTTGAGCACCGCGAGCAGTGCGGTGATCTGCTCGGGGCCGCGCTCCAGGCACACGGCGACCGCCGCCCCGGGACCGGCTCCGTGGAGACGCAGGTGGCGGGCGAGCCGGTTGGCCCGCGCGTTCAGCTCCCGATAGGTCAGTTCTCCGCCGGCCGAGAGCACCGCCGTCGTGTCCGGCCGCAGGGCGGCACACTCCTCGACGAGCCGGTGCACCGTCGCCCCGCCCCCGGCCTCGGCCCCGATGTGCGCGGCGGACGCCGTCCCGCTCCACTCGGCCAGCACCCGGCGCCGCTCGGCACCGGTCAGCACCTCCAGCTCGGAGAGCCGGCGCTCCGGGCCCGCGACCGCCGCGCGCAGCAGCGTGGTGAAGTGCCCGGCCAGCCGCTCCGCGGTGTCGGGTGCGAACAGGTCGAGGGCGAACACCAGATCGCCGTCGAGCGAGCCGTCGGGCCGCTCGGTGAGCATCAGGGTCAGGTCGAACTTGGCCTCCTCCGCACGGACCGCGAACGGCTCCACCGCCGCTCCGGGCAGCTGCCAGGCGTGGCCGTCAGGGGTGTTCTGGAGCACGAACATCGTCTGGAACAGGGGGTTGCGGGACAGGTCCCGGTCGGGGGCGAGCTCCTCGACGAGCCGCTCGAAGGGCAGGTCCTGGTGGTCGTAGGCACCGAGGGCGGTGTCCTTGACCCGGTCGAGGAGCTCGGTGAACGCCGGATCGCCGGACAGATCGGTCCGCAGGACGAGCGTGTTCACGAAGAAGCCGATCAGCTCCTCCGTCTCCGCGCGGTTGCGACCGGCGACCGGGCTGCCGACCGCGATGTCGTCCTGGCCGCTGTACTTCGCCATCAGCAGCTGGAACACCGCCAGCAGCGACATGAACAGGCTCGCCCCCTGCCCCGCCGCCAGCCGCCGGGCCGCGACGGCCACGTCGGCGGGCACCGAGAAGGACACCGTGCCGCCCCGGCCGGACCGCTCGGCCGGCCGTCGGTGGTCGGTCGGCAGCTCCAGCGGCTGCACTCCGGCGAGCCGCTCCCGCCAGTACGCCGACTGCCCCGCGAGCGCCGGACCGTCCAGCACCTCGCGCTGCCAGCTCGCGAAGTCCGCGTACTGGAGGCCGAGGGGGGCCGGGGTGCACGGCCGGCCGGCCGCCGCCGCGCCGTACAGCTCACCCAGCTGCCGAGCCAGGATGCCCTCCGACCAGCCGTCGGAGACGATGTGGTGCACCGTGAGCAGCACGAGCCACTCCGTGTCGGCCACCCGCACCGCCGCTGCGCGCAACAGCGGCCCGGTGGCCAGGTCGAACGGTTGTCCCGCCGCCTCGCGCAGCATCTCGCGCGCGGCGCCCGTACCGAGGTGTCTGGCGTCGTGGACGTCCACCACCACCTCCCGCACGGCGTCGACGACTTGGAACGGGTGTCCGGTGGCGTCCGCGACGAACCGGGTCCGCAGGATCTCGTGCGAGGCGGCCAGGGCCGTCAGCGCGGCTCCGAACGCGGCCGGCTCGAACTCCCCCTCGACCCGCAGCCCGACCGGGATCGCGTACTCGGCCCGACCCGGCGCCAACTGGTCGAGAAACCAGAGGCGCTGCTGCGCGAAGGACAGCGGAAGCGCACCCGCCGACCGGTCCGCCCGCGGGATCGCCGCACAGGTCCCCGGATCCAGCGCGTCCACGGCCGTCGCCAGCAGCGCGGGCGTCGGCGCGTCGAACAGCGTCCGGTACGGCACGTCCACCCCGAGGTCCCGGCGCAGCCGGGAGGCGACCCGGACGGCCAGCAGGGAGTGACCGCCCAGCTCGAAGAAGTCGTCGTCCGCGCCGACCTCGTCGACGCCCAGCAGTTCGGCCCAGATACCGGTGACCGCCCGCTGGGTGGGTGTACGCGGCGCGGCGAACGCGGCGGAGACGTCCGGGCGGTGGCCCTCGGGTGCGGGCAGCGCCCGGCGGTCCACCTTGCCGTTCGGGGTGAGGGGAAGCCGCTCCAGCACGACGTACCGGGCGGGCAGCATGTGCTCGGGCAGCTCCCGCGCCAGTGCAGCGCGCAGCCCGGCCACGGCCACCGCTGTGCCGCCGGCCGGCACCAGGTACGCCACCAGCCGCTTGTCGCCCGGGACGTCCTCGCGGACCACGACCGTGGCAGCCGCGACGGCCGGCCGGGACAGCAGGGCGTTCTCGATCTCTCCGAGTTCCACCCGGTGCCCGCGCAGCTTGACCTGGTCGTCCATGCGGCCCAGGTAGACCAGCCGCCCGTCCGGCAGCCACTTCACCAGGTCGCCGGTACGGTACACGCGCGCCCCGGGATCGGCCGAGAACGGGTGCGGCACGAACCGCCGCGCCGTCAGATCGGGCCGGCCGAGATAGCCGAGGGCCACGTTCACGCCGCCGATCAGCAGCTCGCCGGGCACTCCGACCGGCTGTATCTCGCCGTGCGCCCCGACCACGTACACCTCGGTGTTGTCGATCGCCCGGCCCATCGGCACGTGGTCCGCCGCCGGGTCCACCGACACCGTCCGTCCGACCACGTTGCCGACGGTCGCCTCGGTCGGCCCGTACTCGTTGACGATCGCGGTGTCCCCGGTGCCCAGTGCCAGTGTCCGGTGTGCCAGCGCCGGTGTCAGGTCCTCGCCACCCGCGACCACCGTGGCGATGCCGTGCCGGACGCCGTCCTGTTCCAGCCGGGCGGTCAGCAGCTCCAGGTGCGAGGGCGTCGCCTTCAGGAAGCTGACCGGGACACCGGTCGCGACGATGTCCACGGCCGCGTCGAACACGCCCCGTCCCGGGTCCGGCTGCGGCACCACCAGGCACAGCCCCTGCACCAGCGGCAGGAACAGCGCGGTCACCGTCAGGTCGAAGGCCGCCGACGAGCACAGCAGCGAACCGATCCGTGCACCGGGCGCCGGAGGATAGTTCCGGTCGCACCAGTGCAGGTAGTTGACGACGCCCCGGTGCCCGACCCGCACGCCCTTGGGGCGGCCCGTCGAACCCGAGGTGTAGATGACGTACGCCAGGTCGTCCGGGCCCGCAGCGGCGACCGGGACGGTGCCGGTGCCGGCCGGCCACTCCCGGTCGGCCAGCAGCAGTGCGGTGCCCGGCGCGAACAGGCCCGCGTGCGCGGACTGCGTCACCACCACCGGCGCGGCACTGTCCTCGACCATGTACCGCAGCCGATCGGCCGGGTAGGCCGGGTCCAACGGCACGTAGGCGGCACCCGATTTGAGCACGCCGAGCAGCGCGCACACCAGGTCCGGGCCGTGGTCCAGGCACACCGCGACCAGCGCGCCGGGCCCGACGCCCCGCTCCGCCAGGTACCGCGCCAGCCCCTCGGCGCGCTCGTCCATCTCCCGGTAGGTCAGCCGCTGCCCGCCGTGCTCCAGGGCCACCGCGTCGGGCCGCAGCGCGGCCCGCTCCTCCACCAGCCGGTGCACCGTCGCGGTGTCCGGGAACACGGACCTCGGCCCGTTCCACTCGGTCAGGATGCGGTGCCGCTCCGGCTCCGTCAGCATCTCCAGCGCACTGAGCGGATCACCGGGGGTGTCGGCGGCGGAACGCGCGAGCGTCGCGAGGTGCCCCGCCATCCGCTCCGCCGTGGCCCGTTCGAACAGATCGGTCCGGTAGCCGAGGACACCGCTCAACCCACCGCCGTCCGCGACGACTTCCAGGGTGACGTGCGCGTCCGGCGGGAACGCGGCGGCCTCCTGGCCGGCCGTGCGCCACGCGAACCACGCGACCGCGCCGCCGACCGCGTCCGCCAGCACCGCGAGCGGCACCGGACCACGGCCGACGGCGTCCGCCATGCCCCGCGCGACATGCGCCAGGGCCTCGGTGAACGCCGGGTCGCCGACCGGGCCCCGCACCACGGTCGCCACGGCAGTGTCCCGCGTGCCGTCCGCCGGAACCGCCACCGGGACGTCCCCCCGGCCGGCGTGCCGCGCCAGCAGCGTGTGGAACACCGTCAGCAGGACCGTGGGCAGTTCCACGCCCCGGTCGCGGGCCAGCGCGGCCAGCGCGTCGGCGGTGCGGGCGGGCACGTCGAACGGGATCCGGTCCGCGAGGCCCGGTCCTTCGTCCGACGGCCGGCGGTCCGACGGCAGTTCCAGCGGCTCGATGCCCGCCAGTGCGTGCCGCCACTCCCCCAGCTGGTGATCAGCCACCGTTCACTCCCCATCGTCAGGACATCGTCAGCGGTACAGCGGTTCAGGACGGCACGTCGCACGGCGCGGCGGCGGGGCGGGGCCCCGGGCGGGCCGGGGACCGTGCCGCCGGTCAGAACCGCGACCGCCGGCGCCGAACGTCCGCGACGAGCAGGCTAGGAGGAGCGGACGCGGCCCCCCAGTGGACACAAATGACGCCCCTCGGGATGGCCACAACTGCCCAGTGCCGCTCGCGATCACCGATATCCACCATGGACGGCGTCACTAGTGCACAGCCCGGACGCCCACACGGAGGGCGATTTCACGGGTACCCGGCCCGATCGCAGCGGTCGCGGCCCCATCACGGTGTCGAGAGGAAAACCCGGTCGTGTACCCGCATCGCCAGCCCCCGGACAGCCCGCGCCACGCAGTCCTGACCACCATCGCCTCGGACTCACACACCTGGAACCTGCTCTTCCTGCAACTACTGCTGGAGGAAGAGGGCTGGGAGGTCACCAATCTCGGCGCGTGTGTCCCGGTCGATGTCCTGATCGAGGAGGCCACGGCCCGCCCGCCCGGCCTCATCGTCGTCAGCACGGTCAACGGACACGGCGCCGAGGAGGCCCCGGGCCTGGCCCGCGCGGTGCGCGCCGTACCGGCGTTGGCCAGGGTGCCGCTCGTCGTCGGAGGCAAGCTGGACACCTCGGGCACCACCGCCCCGGAGGTCCACGCCTCGCTCACCGACGCCGGTTTCGACGCCGTTCTGACCGGCGCGAACGCCGTCCCGGGACTGCTCGCCCTGCTTGAGGCCCTGCCCGACCACCGGCACGGAAAGTCCCACGCCGATGCCGTCCGCTGAACCCGACCTCGCCGGCGGCGCCTTCCACCGCTTCATTGCCGACGCCGCCCGCACCGGCAGCCTCGTGGTGCAGCCCCGTATGGGCTTCGCCGACCCCGCCCGGATGCGCACCGGTCTGATCGCCACCCGTGCCGCCGACGCCACTACCGTCGGCACCCTCACTCTGGACAGTTTCACCCGCGTCGGCGATTACGCCGCCGCCGCCCGCGCCGTCGCCCAGGGCCACCACCTGAACGGCTATCCGCTGGTCAGCATGCCCATCGAGACCACCACCGGGCTCCTCGACGGCGTCCACGGAGCCGGTTTCCCCGTCCAGGTACGGCACGGCTCCGCACGGCCCGGCCGGATCGTCGAAGCTCTCGTCGCCGCCGGACTCGACGCCACCGAGGGCGGCCCCGTCTCCTACTGCCTGCCCTACGGCCGCACCCCGCTGGCCACCTCGGTCCGTGCCTGGGCCGACGCGTGCCGCAAGCTCGCCGCGCTGCGCGAGGCCGGCGGCGAACCGCACCTGGAGACCTTCGGCGGCTGCATGCTGGGACAGCTCTGCCCGCCCTCCCTGCTCGTCGCCCTCTCCGTGCTGGAAGCCATGTTCTTCCGCCAGCACGGCCTGCGCAGCATCTCTCTCAGTTACGCCCAGCAGACCAGCCGCGAACAGGACGAGGAGGCCGTCCACGCGCTGCGCGCCCTCGCGGCCGACCACCTCCCGGACACCTCCTGGCACGTGGTCGTGTACGCGTACATGGGTGTCTACCCGGAGACCTGGGACGGTGCGCTGCGGCTCGTGGCGGACGCCGCCCGGCTGGCCGTGCGCACCGGCGCCGCCCGGCTCATCGTCAAGACACCGGCGGAGTCGGCCCGCATCCCGTCCGTCGAGGAGAACGTCATCGCGCTGGAGACCGCCGCCGCGGCCGCCCGCACCGCGAGGCCGGCCGCTCCGCCGCCGTCAACCGGCATCGAGGCGGAGGCCCGCTCCCTCGTCGCGGCCGTCCTGAACCTGCACGACGACCTCGGCCAGGCCCTGATCCGTGCCTTCGCCCACGGCTACCTCGACGTCCCCTTCTGCCTGCACCCCGACAACGCGGGACGCACCCGCAGCTTCATCTCCGACCGCGGCCGGCTGGAGTGGTCCCGCACCGGGTCGCTCCCGCTCGGCCGGCCCACCGCCGCACAGCCGTCCCATCGGCTGACCTCGTCGGGACTGCTGCAGGCGCTCAACCACGTCAAGAACCGCTACGACGACCCCGCCGCCCGCCTCGACAGGGCGAGCTGATCCGAGCGGCCCCGACCCGGTGGCCCTCAGCCACCGGTGGCTGTGCCCCCGACCGGCAACGACAGGACAGGACATGACAGACATGACACTTCAGACAGATCTCCCGTCGGCGCCCGAGGCCGCCGTCGCACTGCCCTCCCCGCTGGAACATCTGCGCGACCCGCGCACCCGGGCGGCCTTGCGCATCCAGCAGGCGATCGTGGCCGGTGCCCGTTCCTTCCTGCGCTCCGGCGGCGCGGTGGAGATGGCCCACCCGATCATCGGCCCGGTCACCGACCCGGGCTCGCGCGGCGCCAAGCAGGTCGACGTCGACTACTACGGTCACCGCTACAAGCTGATGACCAGTGCCATCCTCTACAAGCAGGCATCGCTGCTGGCCTTCGACCGTATCTTCCTCGTCGCGCCCAACGTCCGCCTCGAACCCGTCGAGACCAGCAGCACCCATCGTCACCTCACCGAGTTCCGGCAGATCGACGTCGAGTACGCGGGCGCCACCCGGGACGACGCCATGGGTGTCGCCGAGCAGCTGGTCCGCCACGCCGTGACCACCGTGGTCGACGAGTGCGGCGACGACCTCGCCGTCCTCGGTCGCGACGCCGACGTCCTGCGCCGTCTCGTGGCCCGGCCGTTCGCCCGCGTACCGCACGGCGAGGTCGTCGACGGCCTGCGCCGCGACGGGTACCCGCAGGCCGCCGGAACCGAGATCGAGTGGGAGGCCGAGGAACGCATCTCCCGCCGGGCCGACGCCCCGTTCTTCATCGTCGGCTACCCCAAGGGCTCCCGCGGCTTCTACGACAAGGAGAGCACGACCGAGCCCGGCACCCTGCTCAACTTCGACCTCATCGCCCCCGAGGGCTGCGGCGAACTGTGCAGCGGCAGCGAGCGCGAGTACGACTACGCGGCCCTGGTCACCCGGATGCGCGAAACCGGTGAGAACCCCTCCAAGTACGCCTGGTACCTCGACGTCGCCCGGCACGGCATCCCCAGCAGCGCCGGCTTCGGTATCGGCCTGGAGCGCCTGACCCGCTGGGTCACCGGCCTGGACTCGGTCTGGCAGGCCACCGCCTTCCCGAAGATCGCGGGGGTCGTGTCGCCGTGACCCAGCTGGCTGCACCCGGCCTGCCCGAGGACACCGTCCGCGCCCGGGCCCGCGACGGCGCCGCCGCCGTCTTCCCGCCCCTGAACAGCTACGGCACCACCGTCTTCGGCGCCACCCTCGAATCCTCCGGCGACGAGATCGACGGACTGCGCCTGGTCCCGCCCGTTTTCATGCCGGGCCGCCTGGCCAAGCTCATCGACCTCGGTCGCGAACCCCTCTACTCCGATGTCCGCCTCGATACCGCCCTCGGCGGCTTCACCGCCCCGCTGCCGGTCTACCTGTCGGCGCTCGGCTCCACCCGCGTCACCGGCACCGGCCTCGCCCTCAGCCGCCAGGCCGGACGGCTCGGCATCCCCATGGTCATCGGCGAGAACGTCGCCCCCATGAACGGCTTCCGCTCCAGCGGCGACGACCACCGCAAGGGCCTGCTGGAACGCGTCCAGGCGTACTGCGAGGAACTCCCCGACGGCGTGGGCGGCATCTGCGTCCAGCAGAGCACCGAGGACGCCGACTCCGAGGTCTGGAACCATGTCTACAGCGACCCCGCCGTCACCGGCCTCCTGACCACCGGCCGCCTCGGCTTCGAACTCAAGGTGGGCCAGGGTGCCAAGCCCGGCCTCGGCGGCCTCACCATGATCAGTGAAACGGTCGCGGCCGACCTCGACGGACAGTACGCCGTCGAACGGCTCGGCCCCGGCGCCTCTTCGATCCTGCGCTGCGCGAGCCCGGGCACCTTCACCGACGAGATCTTCCGCCGGCAGATCCAGCTCATGCGCAACAACTACCCGCGCGCCCGCTGCTGGGTGAAGCTCTTCCCCGGCCGGGACATCGGCCGAGCCGCCACCATCGCCTGGGACGCCGGCGCCGATGCCGTCGCCGTCGACGGTGCCGAGGGCGGCACCGGCTGGGCCCCGACCGGTTTCCTCGGCCACGTCGGACTGCCCCTCGCCGAATGCCTGCGCCGCGTCGAACCCGCCGGCCGCACCCTCCTCGCCAGCGGACGGGTCTGGGACGGCATCCGCGCCGTCAAGCTGCTCGCCCTCGGCGCCCGCGCCGTCGGCCTCGGCCGCGCCGCGCTGATCGCCGCCGACGAGGACCCCGAGCACGGCCTCGAACGCCTGCTGGACGCCATGGCGCTGGAACTGCGCATGACCGTCAGCGCACTGGGCCGCTACGCGGCGGAGGAGACCGGACCCGAAGACCTCTGGGAGCCCCGGTCATGATCTACGAGCACACCTACGAGCTGGTCACCGACGACCTCTTCGTCCTGCTGCCCCGGATGGTGCCCGGCTCGGACCTCTTCCTTAAGGTCGAGGGCCTCAACCCGGCCGGCTCCGTCAAGCTGAAGACCGCGCTGAGCCTCATCGAGGACGCCGAGCACCGCGGAGTCCTCACGCCGGGCGCCCGCGTCATCGAGTCCTCGTCCGGAAACCTCGGTATCGCCCTCAGCTCCATCTGCGCCACCAAGGGCTACCGCTTCACCTGCGTCGTCGACCCGAACACCAACGCCACCAGCATCGATCACATGCGTGCCCTGGGCGCCGAGGTGGTCGTCGTCGACACCGTCGACGCCAACGGCGGTTTCCTCCAGTCCCGCATCGCCCACATCCGGCGTCACATCGAAGCGGACCCGACCGTGGTCTGGCTCAACCAGTACGCCAACCCGGCCAATCCGCGCGCCCATTACGAACAGACCGCGCGCACGCTGCTCAAGACGATTCAGCATCTCGACTACCTGTTCATCGGCGTCGGGTCCACCGGTACGTTCGTCGGCTGCGCCCAATACCTGCGCGAGTTCTCGCCGCACACCCGGATCGTCGCGGTGGACGCCCGCGGCTCCGTCATCTTCGGCTCCACCCCCGGCCCGCGACACATTCCCGGACTGGGCGCCAGCCGCGTCCCCGAACTGTTCGACCCCGGCCTCGCCGACGACGTGGTGCTGGTCGCCGAGGAGGACGCCGTACGCGAGTGCCGGCTGCTGGCCCGCACCCACGGTCTGCTCACCGGCGGCTCCACCGGCTCGGTCCTGGCAGCCGTCCGCCGCAGCGCCGACACCATCCCGGCCGGTTCCCGCGTCGCCGCGATCTCTCCCGACCTCGGCGAGCGCTACCTCGGCACCGTCTACAACAACGACTGGGTCGAGCGGAACTTCGGCGTCCTCACCTGATCCAGCCCGCGAAAGGCAACCACCGATGTCAACCTTCCACGTGATCGACGGCTCCGTTTCCCAGGATGTCATCGACTCCGCGCCGTCGGAGGTCCTGGACCTCGTGCGGGAGACCTACCTCCAGCACAGCCTCGGGGACACCGTGAACCCCAACAGCCACTTCCTGCGCTTCCCCCACGATCCCGGTGCCCGGATCATCGCCCTGCCCGCCCACCTCGGCGGCGACTCACCGGTCTCCGGCCTCAAGTGGATCGCCAGCTATCCGCAGAACGTGGGCCAGAACCTGCCGCGCGCCTCCGCCGTTCTCCTGCTGAACGACGCGGAGACCGGCTACCCGTTCGCCTGTCTGGAGGCGTCCGGCATCAGCGCCGCCCGCACCGCGGCGTCCGCCGCGCTCGCCGTGGAGACCCTCGCCGCCGGCGACAGCCCGAAGACGGTGCTCTTCGTCGGCGCCGGCGTCATCGGCCGGACCGTCTCCGACTTCCTCGCGGCGCGCGGCACCGACGTCCGCGAGTGCCTGGTCCACGACCACGTCGACGCGTACGCCGAGACCTTCGCCGCGTACACCGCCGGCACCCACGGCTGGGAGTCCCGCACCGTGGAGCGGGTCGACGCGGCCCTGGCCACCGCCGACCTGGTCGTCCTCGCCACCACGGCGCCGGCACCCTGGCTGACGGACCGCCATACTCTCCTGCCGGGCCAGCTCATCCTGAACCTGTCTCTGCGCGACATCCACCCCACCGTCATGATCAAGTGCCACAACGTCCTGGACGACATCGATCACTGCCTCACGGCGCAGACCTCGCCCCATCTGACGGAGCTGGAGCACGGCACGCGCGACTTCATCGACGGCACACTCGCCGACGTGCTGCGCGGCGAGGTGACCCTGGCCCACGACCGCCCCACCGTCTTCTCCCCGTTCGGCCTCGGCGTCCTCGACCTGGCCGTCGGCCACCACATCTACCGAACCGCCCTGCGCACCGGCCGGGCCACCGAGATACCGGGCTTCTTCCCCGGGTTGCAGCGCTGGTGAGCCGAGCGGCGCCGGCCGCATCCTCCGACGCCCCGGTCTCGCGCTTCCACCGCACACATGGTGGGACCACGGGACCGGGGCGTCGGCATGTGCGCCGAGAGGGCAGTGAGAGGAGGAGCGGATGCGGGAGGACGGGGGTGGCCACGTCAGCGACAGCGGCGGCCGGGGCTGCGCCGGGCGGAGAGACCCCGCGGCCCCGAAGTCCCCACCGTCCCGGGCGGGAGCCACCGGGGCTCCGAAGTCCCCACCGCCCCGGACCGGCAGCACGGGCCTGGCCCCCGCGGCGACCTGCCGGTCCGGGTGCGCCGCGCGGTCGGCCTGGCCCGCTCCGGGTGCGCCGTGCGGTCCGGCCCGGCCGGTCCGGGGGGAGCCCTGGTGAGGTCGGCGAGAGAGTACCGGGCGGGTCGGCGCGTTCCCCGGGTCCTGGCCACCTCTGCTCCCGGACGACGGCGAGCCGGCGAACACGACGAGGGGCCCACCAGAACGCGGTGGGCCCCTCGTCGGTGCTGCCGGCTCCCGTGCTCCGGCGACGGTCCACGGTCAGACCTGCATCAGCTCCTGTTCCCGGTCGACGCCTCCGGCCGACGGCGCCGACGCCAACACGGATACCACGGCCTCCAGTTGCTCGTCGCCCCTGACCATCTCCATGTGGCGCCCGGGCATTGCCCGCTGGGCCAGACCTGCCGGGTAGAGCTCACGCCAGTGGGCGAGGTACCGGGCCTCCGGCACCTCGTCGCCACTGCCGTCGCGCACCGTGTCACTGACGAACAGTGTCGCCCTGGCAGCCGAGCGGCCGGGCCGGTAGGCGGCGAGCGAACGTACCTCGGCCTCCAGCACCGCAAAGGGAAGCCACTCGTCCAGCGTGACCAGATCCTCGTCGAGATTCATCTCCGGAGCCAGACGCCGCAGCTCGCGCTCCGTCGCGGCCCGCTCGGCACCCTGCTCGTCCTGACCGCGGTGCCACATCTCGTTCACCCGGCTGTACACCTCGGCGTGTCGCTGGAAGCGGTCCTGCTGGTCGTCGCCGGTCACCGCCGGTTCCAACAGGTACAGACCGGCCACTTCCTCCGGGGCCTGCGCGCCCATCGCGTGTGCGATCACCGCGCCGGTCGACCATCCGAGAATGGTGCACGGGCCCACGGGTTGCACACTGCGGATCTCCTGCCAGTACCGGTCCGCGATCGACTCGATCCCGACGAGCGGCACCTCGTCCTCGTTCAGTCCGGGCGCCTGGACGCCGTACACGGTGAACCTGCCCGCCAGGCATCGTGCGAGAGCCCGGTACGGGTGGGTGCTGCCGCCGCCCGGGTGCACGCAGAAGAGGGCGGGGAGCTCCGGGTCCGCTCTGGAGGACAGGAGCACCACCAGCCCGGCCGACGCCACCTGCGGGACGTCCAGCGCGGCCGCCAGCTGGGCCACCGTCGGGTGCCGCACGAACTGCTGGAGGGCGATGCCCAGACCCGCGTCCCGCAGCCGGGAAACCACCCGCACCGCACTGATCGACTGTCCGCCCAGTTCGAAGAAGTTGTCGTGGATGCCGATGGTGTCGATGCCGAGGACGTCGGACCACACTCCGGTGATGGTCTCCTCGGTCGAGTTGCG